>DBXQ01000111.1:0-1998 GCA_002309955.1 Bacteroidales bacterium UBA1208 | reverse complement strand
ATGGGTCTCGACAACGACATCGAAGCCACCTTCCAACTCATCAAAGAATCCGTCGAAGAGAGCAACCGCTAACCCCGGTAGTCCCTGACAATATCCCTGCGAGAGGGTACGGCAATCGCCGCACCCTCTCGCTTGCTTTGAGTGAGGTGGGGTGTAGGATATCGTGTACGCAGTCAAGTCCCAAAAAGTATCAACATATGGAGAGCTGCCGCGACCATGCCTGTCTGGGGTTTTTGAGGCTCGACCATATAGACATTTCAACGGAAAAACAGGCTAACAGATAAACGCCAATGGCAGATTAAGCATTTTTAACATATAAATATCTAACTATAATACAATGCATTCTGATCTATCAACAAAAAAAATCAATCACCTTGTGTCACATATACCCCCTTTTTACGACTAATGTTGCAGAAAAGAACCTTTTTTAATGAACAATTCATGCCACTATTCAAACCCATATTATGCCCACCATCAACCGTGCCCGGACAACACCCGGACAAAAGTTGTATGCTGAACAGCACAGCCCAAAACCGGGGTATGTTTTTACCAACAAAGAAATTTGCATCTTTGAATTATTTTCCTTTATTTTGTATTATTAAAATAACGCCATATTATATATTAATCATTTTATTATCAACCATTTAACACTATTACATCATTATGAAAAAACATTTATTCTGCTTATTATTTCTCGGATGCGCACTTTTCTCCGGGAAAGCCATTGCCCAATAAACAATAAAAAACCTATTCACCATGAAAAATACAGCATACATCATCGTCATTCTTTTTGCAATGCTGGGTCGGCAGGCCGTCGCCTCTCCTTCCCAACCTTCCGGGGACACCATCCGATGGCTCCCTCCTTCCTATCTCTTCAACCTCTATTCTGATCCGAGTACAATGACCGACTCTACTATCCGAAAGTGGACCACCCCATTTGAATTTGAGACTCATGGCCGTTGGGTAGATCCCGGTAGCACCGACCCCATTGAACATGTATCGCAGTTAATACGCAACGGTAATTTCATTGCTGGAAACCAATTGTGGACCGACCGCCCCATCAAGATTGTGGGGATAGCCGCATGCGCATATATGCAGCGACCTGGCGACACCACCATCGATCGTTATCTAAATCTATGGGAAAGTGAATACTATCGGCTGCATGAACGTCGGTTCTTCGTCCCCAACACCCGCGACACCTCTCTTCTTACACGCATCACAGACTCCATGATTCTCTACAAACCCACCCCTGACGGACTTGTGGAACTGATGTCCGCCCCCTGGCGCATCGAACAGAACCACCGTACCATCGTCCTTCCGCCTTTTTGGACTCGAATAGATGACACCATTGGATTTGGATTATTCTTCTCCAGTGAATTCGGGAGACCCGACCCGATACATCCCTTCCTTCCCGATACCGCTCCCAAGGTACCACTCTACGAAATCATGTTCGAAAAACCCGTCGTAGTGGAGGACTCTTTCGTCGTGGCAGGAACCGCCCTCAACAACGACGGCAGCTACGGTTGGGTCACCGTCCCAGCTTGGGATGACCACCCGCAGTGGATGTGGCTCTGGGATCATAACCCAACCCGCTACTGGTCGACTTTTACATACGAATATGACCCCAACAATACAGCCGAAGACAACATCGTTTGGAGAAAACATCGACACCACGAATGGTTCCGATGGCAAACCAGTCATAGTCGTTATTATGGCACATACGTCGGCGGACATTTTACCATAACCTATCTCATCTACCCTATCTTCGACCCCGATTTCGACACTGTGATTGAACACTGCCGGCCGGTGACCAACCTGCGCGTGGCTGCAAGCTCCGACACCTCTGCCACACTGATCTGGGACGCCGACAACAGCATCCATTGGGAGGTCAGATACGGCATGATGGGCATGGACGACAGCCTCTACACCTCATTCATCGTCACCTCCCCCTCTGCCACCCTCACCGGTCTCGCCCCAGGTGTGCAGTACAAAGCCGTT
>DBXQ01000113.1:51810-51951 GCA_002309955.1 Bacteroidales bacterium UBA1208 | reverse complement strand
GTATAACACCGACGTAATCAGCCAGTCGGGTGTAGAAAAACTAGCGAAAGCAACACCTAACAGCCAGGCGATGGCTTTCCTCGATTGGTTTAAATACAGCGAAAACACCATTGACGGACAAAGTAGAAAAAAAGCCTACAC
>DBXQ01000113.1:27051-51670 GCA_002309955.1 Bacteroidales bacterium UBA1208 | reverse complement strand
CTATCTTAAAACCGTGGAGCAGATGCCTGAAACAACTTTCGACCAGATTGTCGATAAATATGTTGAGATGAATGCTGCTCATCCCTTCATGGAAGGCAATGGCCGCTCGACCCGTATCTGGCTGGATATGATATTAAAGAAACGTCTGAAATTATGTGTGGATTGGAGCAAGATAGACAAGCAAGAATACCTTGATGCTATGATTGCAAACCACACAGATAGCAGCAAGATACGCATACTGCTGCAACAAGCTCTCACCGACCGCATCGACGACCGTGAAATATTCATGAAAGGCATAGACTACTCCTATTATTACGAGCAAGAGGAATAAACTGTTATACCTGCCCCAATAAATCCCATTCAATAACTTCATAGAACACAAACAACACACAGCAAAAGACAATTTGAAAGAACAGATATAGTAAAAGCACAAAAAAAACGCCAAGATATAACAAATATGCATACCGAGATAGAATACATCACTTATAGAAACAAGATTGCCGCCATTGCAGATGACGAGGAGGTGGGGGAAGTGACTTTCCCAATGACGGGGGAGAACACTTACAACATCAACCACACCTATGTTGACAGCAGGCTACGCGGGCAGGGAATTGCCTCGGAACTGGTGCGTCGCGCAGTAGAGGAGATTGAGCAAAGAGGTGGACACGTCACCGCAACATGCAGCTATGCTTTGCTTTGGTTGGCGCGCAACCGTGGCTACGACATCGGCGACACACCCCTTTCATACCCAATCAACTAAACCCACATCGGTAATCCGAACGACTTTTCAGGCAACATCGAAGTATTAATATCGGACACTGACACTCTTCCCCCCCAGCGAGGTTTCACTTTTTAATTATCAATTGTTCCACATCGTTGCTTTGGCACGGCTCAGATGGTAAACCCTCTGTGCTTTCGGCCGCTTCGGCATTGAGGGCGCGGGTGTTGGCGCGACGAAGCTCGAAGTCGCGACCAAGGTATTTCTCGCGAACATCGGGATCGGCAGCCATCTCCTCAGGGGTACCGTGGTGGAGGACACTGCCTTCGTAGAGCAGATATGCGCGGTCAGTGATGCTGAGGGTTTCGTGGACGTTGTGGTCGGTGATAAGGATGCCGATATTACGGTCTTTGAGGTGAGCGACGATGTCTTGAATATCCTGCACAGCGATGGGGTCGACGCCAGCAAAGGGTTCGTCAAGGAGAAGGAACTTGGGATCGTTGGCCAGGGCGCGTGCTATCTCGGTGCGGCGGCGCTCGCCTCCGGAAAGCTGGATGCCTTTGCTGCGACGTATCTTCTGTAGACCAAACTCGTCAATAAGCGATTCCAGCTTCTCTTTGCGCTGAGCGATATCAAGGTCTTTGCGGAACTCAAGAATGGACATAATATTGTCCTCTACTGTCATGTGGCGGAAAACGGAGGCTTCTTGAGCCAGATAGCCTACACCAAGCTGAGCACGACGGTACATAGGCATTTTGGTGATTTCGAGGTCGTCAAGGAACACCCGTCCAGAATATGGTTTAATGATGCCGACTATCATATAGAAAGTGGTTGTTTTGCCGGCACCATTGGGACCAAGCAGTCCTACAATCTCACCTTGGCTCACTTCAACACTTACTTCCTTTACAACAGTGCGTGAGCGGTATATCTTGACTACATTTTCTGTTCGAAGTTGCATATATTGATCAGTTGAATTCGTTATTTCGTTAATGTGTAAATCTGTAAATCGGTTCACACTCAGACATGTTCATCAGATAATTCCTTCACGAAGTATATCATGGAGGTGGAGAACCCCAAGGTAATAGCCTTCGCTATTGGTGACGATGAGCTGTGTGATGCTGTGGGTTCGCATCAGATGAAGTGCATTGACGGCATACTCACTGTCCACAATGGTCTTGGGATTGCGGGTCATGATGTCGGAAGCGGTAAGACAATCGAACGACGTGTTGGCCTTAATCATACGGCGCAAGTCTCCGTCGGTAACAATACCCTCCACAACCATACCGCTTCCGGAAGGCGAAACCACAACGGCACAACCCAATCGGCGCGAGGTCATCTCAAGAATGGTTTCGCGCACAGGGGTGTCGGGAGCAACCTGTGGTTTTTCATTCTGTAGGTAAAGGTCACTGACACGCATATAGAGTTGCTTGCCCAATGCTCCGCCTGGATGGAAACGGGCAAAGTCGCGTGCGGTGAAATTGCGACATGCCATAAGAGCTATGGCCAACGCATCGCCCATCACCAATTGTGCCGTGGTGCTGCTGGTGGGAGCCAGATTGTTGGGGCAAGCCTCATGTTCTACTGTGGTATCAAGAACGATGTCGGCCTCGTGGGCAAGAAATGAGTCAGTATTGCCCACAATAGCAATAAGTTTGTTGCCAAAATTCTTGACCAGCGGAATGAGTACTTTGATTTCGGGAGTGTTGCCACTTTTCGACACACAAACCACCACATCGGCAGGCTGAATCATGCCAAGGTCACCATGTATTGCATCGGCGGCATGCATAAAAAGGGCTGGAGTGCCCGTACTATTGAGAGTGGACACCACCTTCGCCGCAATGTTGGCACTCTTCCCTATGCCTGTCATAATCACACGCCCGGAGGTGCAAAAAATCGTTTCTACTGCTGTCGAGAAACTATTATCAATACGTTTTGCAAGGCCTTCCACTGCCTTTTTTTCTTCTGCAATTACTTCTATTGCAATTCTCTGTATATCCTCTTTAGACTTCAAGGCTAATTTTTTTTTGCCATTTAAAAAAAAAATGCTATCTTTGAAATGCAAAATTACACTTTTTTTTTGGATTATGACAGTTTTGCAGACACAATTAAAGGAAATATTCGGCTTCGATCATTTCAAAGGAGAACAGGAAGCCATCATAAACAGCGTCTTGGAGGGGAGCGACACTTTTGTAATTATGCCCACTGGCGGTGGAAAATCATTATGCTACCAACTCCCCGCCATGATTTGCGAGGGGACTGCCATTGTGGTTTCACCCCTCATCGCCCTCATGAAAAACCAAGTCGACGCTGTTCGTTACACCGCTGGACGGGACTGCGTCGCCCACTTTCTCAACTCGTCGCTCTCCAAAGTACAGACTCGCGAAGTGAAAGACGACTTACTTAAAGGCGGAACCAAACTATTGTATGTAGCACCCGAAACCCTATCGAAAGAGGAGACTGTCGAATTCCTCCAACAACTACCTATCTCATTCTTTGCTATCGACGAAGCCCACTGCATCTCCGAATGGGGACATGATTTCCGGCCTGAATACCGTCGGCTACGCGCCGCTGTCGACTCCATCAACCCCCGAGTCCCCATACTTGCGCTCACCGCCTCGGCTACTCCTAAAGTGCAGCAAGATATCATTAAAAACTTGCGCATGGAGAATGCACGACTCTTTATTTCTTCGTTCAATCGTCCCAACCTTTATTACGAAGTACGTCCAAAGCCATCCGAGCCTATCGAACTGCACAAAGAAATCGTCAAATTTGTTCGCCAAAACGAAGGCAAAAGCGGCATTATATACTGTCTTACCCGTAAAAAAGTGGAAGACCTTGCCGAATTGCTTCAACTCAACGGCATCAAAGCCCTGCCCTACCACGCTGGATTAGACAACAAGGTGCGTGCCGAAAATCAGGATAAATTCCTGATGGAGGAAGTGGATGTCATCGTAGCCACCATCGCCTTTGGTATGGGTATCGACAAACCCGATGTACGCTTCGTCATCCACCACGACATCCCCAAAAGTCTCGAAGGCTATTATCAGGAAACTGGACGTGCCGGGCGCGACGGAGGCGAGGGACAGTGCATTGCCTTCTACTCCGAACAGGATGTTGAAAAACTATACAAATTCTTCACCGATAAAAACATCACCGAACAGGAGATGGCCAACCAGTTGGTACAAGAAGTGGTCAGCTATGCCGAGTCGTCCGTCTGCCGACGCCTTAACCTCCTACGCTATTTTGGTGAAGACTACAATCAAGAGAACTGCGGCTGTTGCGACAATTGTCTGCATCCCAAACCCCGTGTCCCTGCCCGCGAAGAAATGCAGTATGCCCTTGAGACCATTCTTGCCACCAAACAGGCTTTCAAAACCCAAGACATTGTCGACGTGATGATGGGCAAGAAAAACAGCAACACAAAAATCTACCATCAGGATGAACTTGAACAATGGGGCCAGGGCACCGACCACGATGCTCGTTTCTGGAAAGCCGTACTTCGCCAAGCTCTCTTTGAGAAACTGCTTACCAAAGAGATTGAAACCTACGGTGTGCTTAAACTTACCCCGGCAGGACACCGATTCATCAAAAAGCCTTACGACATCACTGTAGCCTGTGACCACGATTACAGCCAAAACGCTCCCGACGACGATATATCCGCTCCCACAGGTACCGCAGCCGTAGGCGACGAGGCTCTCTACGCCCAACTCAAAAGCCTTCTCCGCAACATGGCTCGACGTCAAAAACTCCCCTTACATGTCATTTTCGAAGACCGCTCACTCAACGATATGACCATCCAATATCCCTGTACGGTTGAAGAACTTAGCCGTTGCGTGGGAGTCGGCATCGCCAAAGCTCAGAAATACGGGCCTCCTTTTGTCGACCTAATCAAAACCTATGTCGAAGAAAACGACATTGAAAGACCTCAGGACATTGTTGTCCACTCTGCTGCTCGTCGCTCGGAAAACAAAATATACATCATTCAAGCCATCGACCGCCGCAAATCACTTGACGATATTGCCAAAGGCAAAGGTCTCACTCTCGACGAACTCATGGCCGAAATCGAACGCATCATCTCTTCCGGCACCAAACTCAACATCGACTATTATATTGACGAGAACATCGAGGCTGAGCATCAAGAGGTGCTACTTGACTATTGGCGCGAGTCGGAGAATGTCAATATGGAGGAAGCCCTCCAAGAAGCCTACGAGGAGTTTGAGGATGACGAAGACTACACTCCAGAGGAAATCCGATTGATGCGCATCAAATTCATGTCAGACTACGGTCACTAATTTTGAATGCCTGAATGCGCTAATACATTAATTGTAAATCTAATTAGCACATTAACACATTCCCACGTTAACACATTAAAAATATGATAACTCCAGGAATAAAAAACCAACTGCGACAAACCGTCACCGACCAGATGACTGCCGACCGTGTAGGTAGCGGTCTCGCACAGGTGTTTGCCACTCCTATGATGATAGCCCTGATGGAACAGACCTGCGCTGAGAGCGTAGCACCGCTGTTGCCCGAAGGCCAAAGCACTGTGGGCACACATATCAATGTCAGCCATTGTTCCGCTACCCCCATCGGCATGGAGGTATGGTGCGACAGCGAACTGATAGAAGTCGACCGCCGACGGCTCGTTTTCAATGTTAAAGCTTATGACGCTTGCGGTCTCATTGGAGAAGGGGGACATGAGCGTTTTATCGTGGACAATGCCAAATTCCAAGCCAACACCGAGAGCAAAGCGAAACAAACATCCCCATGATCCAGCATCCGCGTCTCATTCGGCGTATCGCTGATGATAAGGAGGAGCGAAACACCGCTGGTTTTTCTCTTTCCCCGACCCAAGCCCACACGACACCTAAGCGATTCAAACAATCGTTGACACGCTATCTGGCGATAGCGGGCGTTTATCTACTGGGGCTGATTGTCCTCAAGGTTGTGGAGCTCCTTGCACTGGGGGAGGGTCCTCTTGAGACTCGTATATGGACCAGCGCATTGGTATATAACTTGATAGTGGCTTCATGGGAGGCCTTGGCCATAGGTATTCTATACTTTCTGATACGACTGCTGTCCGAACGGGCGGCCATGATTACTGTGGCAATACTGTATGCTCTCTTGCTGCTGTCGGAAACCGGGTTGACACTCTATGTGGCACACAACGGGTTCCTGCTGGGTTGCGAACTGGCGGTACGCCCATTCAACGAAACCCTCATGGCGATAAAAGGAGCCATGGGTGTGGTAGTGCCCGTAGTGATGGTGGTAGTGCTGACGGGCGGCATCTCTCTCATCGCCCTATGGCGTGCCAAGCGTCCCACACGTGCCGTCTGGGCAACAGCAGTGGTTGTCGGCATATTGATAGTGCTTTCGCTTGTATTCAAAATGTCGCACTTGGTAGTAAACAACTATCGTCAATACATCCTCAACAAAACCCTGTATCTGGTCGACGACTGCCGCGTCTATTTCCATCAGTCTCGCCACAATCCAGCAAGCAGCGAACAAATTGAATACAACGAACAGTACATCTCCGAACTCATCTCCACCCATCCCGAGTGGGGCACACCCATCGACCCTCACTACCCCTTGGAGCGCTCCACCCCTGTCGACACTTTTCTCACACCCTATTTCCAAACGGGCACAGTAACACCCAACATCGTTATCATCATAGTGGAGTCGTTGGGCGCGGAGATGATGGGCTCGGGAGCCATGCCCTTTGTCGACTCGCTGGCGGCCACAGGCCTATATTGGCGCAACTGCCTCTCCACCACCATGCGCAGCTACGGAGCCGTGCCTGCCATCACCGGTTCGGTAGGCGGCCCACGCAGTTTCCAGTTCGGCATGATGCCTGACCACAACAGCATCTTCTCCCTACTGAAATCTTTCGGATACAATACCCGGGCTTATTATGCCGGCGACTTCCATTTCGACTGCATCTACGAATACCTTTCTGCCCAGCATCTCGACTACCTGTCGCCGATGTACGAAGAGTTTATCTCATCCCCCTCGTTTGGCACTGCCAACTGGTGGGGGTACGACGACGACACCCTTTTTGCCCGTACCCTCAAAGATTTGAAAGGCTACTCCTGCCTCCCCCACCAAGCCCCCCACCTCTCGCTCATCACTACCCTTTCCATGCACGAAGAGCTACGCCTGCCGGACAAGGCACTGCAAGAAGACTACCAGCGACGCGCCTCCCGACTGAAACAAACCGGCGACAAACTGGCCGCTCTGTTCCCGGCCTGCCTCTTCACCGACGACTGTCTGCGGCGGTTCATCAACGACTACCGAAAGCTCCCCGGGTACGAAAACACCCTCTTCGTCATCACCGGCGACCATGCCTCCGGCCGTCAGAAAGGCGACCACCTCTCCTCGCACCATGTGCCGCTCATCCTCTGGTCACCGCTCATCAAACGTCCCGCCACCTTCACGCATCTCGTCACCCATAACGACATCGCTCCCGCTCTCTACAGCCTTCTTACATCCCATTTCGGGTTGAAACCCCATCCCACCGTCCATTGGTTAGGCGACGGCCTCGGCCCCACCCCGAAAACACTTGTTGTGGTCAACTATATCCACATGATACAGAATATCATCTACCACAACTACTACTACCAACCAGCCAACAGCTTCCTTTCCGAAGAATTCTACACCTTCGGTTCAGACCTGACCCTCCATTCCTGCAACGATACCGAAGCCCTGGACTCATGCAGAAGACAGATGGAACTGCTCCGATACCTCTACTCCTACACCTACCTCTCCAACCACCTTACCGCCCATCCCGTGGACACCAGCCAATACACCACAGCAACCATCTATCTGTCCGATACCGATATTACGAGCACCACGCCCGACAATCAATCATCCTATACCGAGCACACCGTCTTCCCCTCCACTCAGCTACACGCAAAACAAGGGTACACCACTGCGAGGGTTTCGCTCGAAGCCGATGCCACCATCGTGGGAGACCCCACCATGGAACAATACCACATGCTCACCTTTTATATATCGGGCGATAACAATCAGCAATACGACGAACCCCTCTATCGGAACTACACCAAGGGGAAACATGTGAGCATCACCAAAGCATTCCCCCTCGCAAGTGGGAACGCCATCGCGCTGAAGATAACCCTGCATCCCCCCTACGGCAAAGCCAACTGGCTACCCGGAAGCAGCGTCACCTTGTCGAATATCAAAACCACTATCGAATATGGCAAATAACCTGAACGTTGATAGCTCTATCCGATTAGCATAAAACAGGTAAACGTAAAACATATCAACATATCAACATAAAACATCTCTATGTTCAGAATAATAATCCCCCTAATAGCATCGATACTACTGTTGCACGGATGCGCCTCCGTGAATACCAGTGGCGGAACGCCACCCCCGTCGCCCTACGGTCCGTGCCCTACACCCCAGCAGGTGCGGTGGCAACGTATGGAGATGAACATGTTCTGCCATTTCGGCCCCAACACCTTCTCCGGCAAAGAGTGGGGCGAGGGTACCGAGCCCGAAGACATCTTCAACCCCTCCGCCCTCGACTGCCACCAATGGGTAGCCACAGCCCAGGCTGCAGGCATGCGTGGCATCATCCTCACCGCAAAGCACCACGACGGCTTCTGCCTGTGGCCCAACCCAGCCAGCACCCACACCACTGCACAAAGCAAATGGCGCAACGGTCAGGGCGATGTGCTGCACGACCTCTCCGACGCCTGTCGCCAAGGGGGCTTGAAAATGGGGGTGTACATCTCCCCGTGGGACCGCAACGCACCCACCTACGGCACCCCAGCCTACAACGAAACCTTCCGGCAAACCCTCCAACACGCCCTCAGCCACTACGGCGACATCTTCGAGCAGTGGTTCGACGGTGCCAACGGCGAAGGTCCCAACGGGCGCAAACAGCAATACGACTGGCCCCTATTCAACACCACCGTCACCGCACTTCAGCCACAAGCATTAATCTTCAGCGACGTAGGTCCTGGATGCCACTGGATGGGCAACGAACAGGGTGTGAACGGCGAAACCAGCTGGTCGCGCCTCGACACAGCGGGCTTCACACCGGGAGCCGGTGCACCTCCTCTCGACGTGCTGAACCAAGGCCAGCGCACCGGGGCAGCATGGATACCAGCCGAAACCGACGTCTCCATCCGTCCGGGATGGTTCTACCACGCCGAAGAGCATCCGAAGAGCATCCAAGAACTGCTAAACATATACTACACCAGCGTAGGACGCAACTCCTTGCTGCTGCTCAACGTGCCACCCGACACTCGGGGCCTCATCCCCACCGAAGACTCCTTGCGGTTAATGGAATTCCGCGCCGCCCTCGACAGCATCTTCAATCACGAGCTTGCCGCCAAAGCCACAGTCACCGCCTCCCACACACGTGGCCAGGATTATGCTGCCGCCAACGTGATAGATACAGATTACCACACCTACTGGGCTGTCCCCGATAGCTGCCTCACCCCGACGCTCACCCTCGCCTTCGACCATCCCGTTACCTTCAACCGCGTCATGTTGCAGGAATATATCCCCCTCGGCCAGCGGGTAGAGGCTTTCCGAGTCGAAACCTACAGCGACAAAAAGGGCTGGCAAACACTCATCCACGCCACCACCATAGGCTACAAACGCATCCTCCTCACCCCACGCTGCACCGCGCGCACTGTACGCATCGTGTTCGAGAACGCCCAGGCATGTCCCGTCATCAACCGTGTGGGACTGTTCCTCGACAACATATACACTGAACCTGCCAAGAAGTCTTTGAAGGACACCCTCGTTGTCACTGACTTTGGAGCTCGGGGAGACGGACTGACACTCAACACCCGTTGCCTACAGGCCGCAATTGACAGTGCCGCACAACGCTACATCCGAACCAGCTCTTTCCAGACACTACTCTTTCCCGCTGGACAGTATGTGACGGGGAGCCTCTATCTCAAGAGCGGAGTGTCTATCCATCTCGACAGCGGTGCCGTCATCCTCGGCTCGCTCAACCCCTTCGACTACGTCAAAGACCCCTACTGCCGCTGGACTGCCCTCCTCTTTTCTGTGAAGCAACACGACATCTCCATCACCGGACAAGGCACCATCGACTGCCGTGGCTGGGAAGTAGCCAACAATACCGTCAACCTCATACACCTCGGACTGATACAAGACCCCCTCAAATACGATCGCCCCAATGAGACAAACCGCCCCGAAAACATCCACTTCCGTGAGTGCGACAACATCACCGTCCGCGGCATCACCCTGTGCAACCCCGCCAGCTGGAACCAGCAGTACGACCAGTGCCGCCATATATTGATAGAAGACCAAACGGTTGACAGCAAAAGCTACTGGAACAACGACGGTGTGGACATAGTAGACTGTAGCGATGTAGTGATACGTAACTGCAACTACGATGCAGCCGACGATGCCTTCTGCTTCAAAAGCCACAGCAAAGAAGGTCTCTCCGAGAACGTCCTCGTGGAAAACTGCATTGGTCGCAGCAGTGCTAATGGCATCAAGTTCGGCACCGTCACCCGTGGCATTTTCCGGCACTTCCGTTTCCGCAACATCCTCATCTACGACACCTACCGTAGTGCTTTCACCGCCGCCAGCGTCGACGGGGCAATCATCGAGGACGTTGTTGTCGACAGCCTCCGCAGCATCAATACGGGCAACCCCTTCTTCCTGCGACTGGCCTCGCGCAACACCAATCCTGCCCATCCTGCCAGCCTAAGCAACATCGTCATCAAAAACCTCTATGCCGAGATACCCAATGATAAACCCGATGCCGGCTACCTCTACGAAGGCCCTGTGGAAGACCAACCTCGCAACACCTCACCCGCCATCATCTCCGGCATCCCTGGCATGCGCATCCAAAACGTCACGATACAGAACGCCGAAATAGTCTTTCCCGGGCAAACCGACACTGCCTACGCCTATCGTGGCACCTCGCCAAACCAACTGGCCGCCATCCCCGAATGGGAACGCCGCTACCCCGAATTCTCCATGTGGAAGGAACTCCCCGCCTGGGGGCTCTACCTACGTCACGCTGACGGCATAACACTCGATAATGTTATCCTCCGTGTCGAAGATAACGACTATCGTCCAGCCATCGTAGCCGACGATGTCAACAACCTTACACTCCGCTCTACCACAATAAAAGAAAAAGAACCCACACCGCCCTCAAACAAAAAAGTGCAACTCATAGCCAACAACGTGACAAGGTTGAAGAAACAACACACAACTGTCGCTACACGACAGCAAAAAGGCACACGCGACAACCTCTCGAACATCAATGCCTCAGCCACCACGTCCGACCTCATCACCGCACACGACAACACAACCCCATGCAGCGAAGGCACCACACTCTACAAAGCTTCGTTCTTCGGCTGTAAAAGCGACGGCAGAACCCTGAACACATCCTCCATCCAGCGTGCCCTCAACTACATCGCCGAACACGGTGGCGGCACACTCGTCTTCGAAGTGGGACGCTATCTCACCGGCAGCCTACACATCCCCAAAAATGTAAACATCCAGCTAAACGAAGGTGCTATACTTGAAGGTTCTCCCAATCCCTTCGACTACGACCTCGACCCCCAAGGCCGTCCCGCACTTCTCATCTCCGACTCAGGACATAAAATAAACATCTGTGGCCTTGGCCACATCGAAACGAGTACTTGGATTGAAAAATAAAAGGGGAATGTGTGAATGCGTTAATCAATTAACGCATTTACGAATTAACACGATTACGAGTTAAAAAAACATTAACGAATCAACGAATTCAAAACATAGGTCATCCCATCCACACACACCTGACGGGACCCTATGCCGAAAACACACTGGATATTCTCCGGTGTCAACCCCGCTGCAGTAGAGCCGAAATAATGTACCCGCTGCCCATGCAGCAACAGCAATCCCGGGCAATAATGCAACGCCATATTCAAATCATGGATTACAATCAATATAGTCTTCCCCTCGTTGCGGTTAATATTGCGTAACAACTCAAGAATCTCATACTGGTGCGCCACATCCAGATTGGCCAATGGCTCGTCCAGCAACATCACCGGAGTCTGCTGAGCCAATGCCCGCGCCAGCATCACACGCCTCAACTCCCCCCCGCTCATTTCGCCCGGCTTGGAAAAACGCAAATGCCACGTATTCGTCTGCTTCATGCATCGCTCCACAATATCCCAATCCTCCTGCGACTCGTTCTGCAAACGCCTTTGGTAAGGATTGCGCCCCATCAGCACCGTCTCAAAAGCAGAGAACTCAAAATCGGTCTGCGGATACTGCCGCACAAAAGCAATGCGCTGCGCCAGCTCGCGAGCCGAATATCTGTCCACCCTACACCCTCCCACAAGCACCTCTCCCCTGTCAGGCGTCAACAACCCCGCCACCAAACGCAGCAATGTCGTCTTCCCGCAGCCGTTGGCACCCATCACCGCATACATCCCACCCTCCTCAAACCGCACATTCAACCCCTCCAGCACCGTCTTCTGGGTATATCCATAACTCAAATCCTTCAATTCAATCATCATTTGAATTTGTTATTCTGAATTCGACAATTCGTTAATGTGTTAATTTGTTAATGTATTAATCGACTAACACGTTCACACATTAACACATTCCCACATTCAATATTGCTTCTTGTTCTTATACAGCAAATAAATAAACAGCGGAGCCCCCACCAGTGCCGTCAAGCTCCCCACAGGCAACTCCGAAGGCATAAGCACTGTCCGTGCCAGCGTATCGCACAACAGCAGGAATAGTCCTCCGGCAAAGATAGCACACGGCACAACCCTCCTGTTATCAGGCCCCATCACCAATCGCACACAATGCGGCACCACTAACCCCACAAAACCTATCACCCCACACGTGGCCACACAAAAAGCCACCATCAGCGTTGTCGACAACAGCAACACCCGTTTCACCCGTTCCACCTCCACGCCCAAACTACGTGCCGTCTCACTCCCTGCCAGAAGCAAATTCAAATCACGGCTGTAATATAGCACCACACACACACCTGCCACAACGACCGGAGCCACAATCCCCACATCCATCCACGACGCTGATGCAAAACTCCCCATAGTCCAGAAAATAATACTGTCCATCTTGTCCTGCCGCAATACCATCAAAAACGATATTACCGCCGACATCAAAAAAGTGATACAAACACCCGTCAACAACAGCGTAGTCGTATGCATCCTGTTGCCTATCGACGCAATTCGGTAAATCACAACCACCGTCAGCAAACCTGTCAACAACGCACACGCACCCACACCCAACATATACGCCTCCAACCCAAGCAAAATGGCCACTGCAGCCCCTACCGATGCCCCCGACGACACCCCCAGCACATACGGATCCGTCAACGGATTGCGAAACACCGACTGGTACGCTGCCCCGCAAACCGACAACCCCGCCCCCACAAGCACCGACAACACAATACGCGGAGCACGAAGATTCAAAAAAATAGGCGAAGACCACATCTCTTTCCACCCAAAACGCACCACACCCAACATCGAACAGCCTGCCATCGCCGCCACCAGCAACAACGCCAGCACAGCAACAACCACTCCTCCCTTGCAACCTACCTTGCCTCGCGCCATCATCCTCTCAACACAAATCCAGCAACTCGCGCATAGTGTAATAACCCTTGCGCCCTTCTAAGAACTCTGCTGCCAACACAGCCCCTACCGCCAAGCCACGACGACTCTTCGCCTCATGTCTCAACGTGATGCGGTCAATCTCGCTGTCATACACCACCTCGTGAATCCCTGCCACCTCGCCCTCGCGCACCGACACAATAGGCACTTCCTCCTCCTCCACTTTCACACCCTTGCGTACCAGACACCAGTCGTCCTTCCCGTCCAGCTCCTCCACAATATCACGAGCCAATGCAATCGCAGTCCCGCTCGGCGCATCCAGCTTATGCACATGATGCACCTCCGTTATCCCCACACCGTACTCCTCATGCCCGTTCATCAAACGTGCCAGACGGCGATTCAAATCAAACACAATATTCATGCCAATACTGAAATTCGACGCCACAAAGAGCGACTTCCCACGCTGTTCGCAGTCATGCACAACACCCTCCAGTTGCTCATACCAACCCGTGGTACCCACCACAATCGGCAAATCCAAATCGAAACAACGCATAATATTGCTCACTGCCGTACCCGGAGTAGAGAAATCAATGGCCATGTCACACTCCCTCAAATCATCCAATTTCTCCATCCAGTCGTCCTCGTCGTCAATCGTCACATCCACTCTGTGACTGCGCTCCAGAGCAGCGGCCTCAACCGCCCTGCCCATCTTGCCATATCCTAAAAGAGCTATCTTCATACAAACAGACTATTTGATTAAACAAAATGCAAAAATACGAAAAAAAAAACATATATTTGATTTCGCTATTTTGTTATTGCGCTATTTGATTGACTAACAAATTAACGGCCTAACGGCCGATATGAATTATTGGACACATATTCCTTCCTGAAAAAACAACCTGCACAATGCAACTTAAATGCAAGGTGTGTTGACATAATCATCCCTCCCAAAGGAGCTTTTCTGTGGAGTATACGGGAGTCGAACCCGTTACCTTTTGATTGCGAACCAAATGCTCTACCAAATGAGCTAATACCCCAATTTTGTTATAAAAAAAGGGTCGTTGCAGCGACCCTTTATATTACCGGCGGTGGTTTGCCGTGTGGAGTATATCGGAGTCGAACCGATGACCTTTTGACTGCCAGTCAAACGCTCTAGCCACCTGAGCTAATACCCCATTGTTTCTTTCGAAATCGGGTGCAAAAGTACAACCTTTTTTTAAACTGACCAAATTTTTTTTTCTTTTCACTGATAATCAGTCTATTTTTTTTCAAAAACAGGCTGCAAAACGGTCTTTCGAACCTCTTTTTTTTGCTTTTTTGAGCCTTTAGATTATCTCTTCCTTCGCTCGTTCTTCCTTCGCTCGTTCTTCCTTCGTTCTTCCTTCGTTCTTCCTCTATCGAAGGATAACTGATGGCTTAAGGAAGGGCGATGTGAAGACAAAATAGCGAGGGTAGAGCATTGCAACAACAATACAAAACCGAAAATTGAGAATCGGAAGTTCCTTACGGCTGGTAGCCGATTCTCAATTTACGGTTTAGCCTTCACGCTGCATTCGAGCCAGAGCAGGAATGCGGTAACGGCAGCCTATCATTTCTTGTCTTCTGCCTCGGAAACGCTGATGGCGTTGTTCAGCATCTCAAGCACTTTGGAGAGGCCGGCAGGCATCGACTCCTGATGGGCGACAATGTTGATGTCGATGGTGGCCTCGATGCTGTAGTTTGAATTCTGAGTGGACCTTGAGTCCTTCTTGGTGGATACGGAACCCGTCAGGCTTGACTGGCTTTTTTTCACACCAAGCCATCTCAGACCTTTGTAGTTTTCGGTGTGAGCACTGTTCTCGGTCTTTACGTCGGAGCTGCTCTCTGTCAGCCGTGAAGATTCGATGCTTTTGAGGTTGGCTTTGAAGCTGATGTTGACTGTGTCGATGGAAATGAAAGGGATGGGGACGATGGTGAGCAGGGGAACGGTAAGCGTCACCTCTTTCCCGTTGCGCTCGTATTTGAAGGAGACGGTTATCACCTTTTCGGGCGTGTCCTTGTCGCTGGAGAAGCCTACGGAGCGGATGAAGTCAACTGAGGTCAAGGCGGCCTCTTTCTGTGCTTCGATACAGGCAGACAGCGGAGCACCTATCATTGTGCCGAAAGGAATGGCTTGAAGGTCTTTTGCTACTTTTGAGGCACCTTCATTGGATGGAGCTGGGGTGTTATTTGCCATGTCGTTGAAATTTTAATGATTAATATTACTGTTGATTATTATTTACTTGTGATTATTATTCGTATTTGTCTAAGATGGCTTGGACAGAGTCGGGCATTGTAATGGCTGAGAAGTGCTGACGGATGGCGTCGCTCAGTTCTTTGCACATTACCAAGCGTTCGGATTCTAACTTAGCAGGGGATATTTGGCCATTGAGAACGATGTCTCTCGAATCCCAGAGGAGTGTGAAAGGCTTGCCGGTTTCTTCGGCATGGGTGAGGAATGTCGGGACATCGCCGTTGCACAGACCGAACATGCGCTGGTCGGCAAAGGCCATGTGCGCCACCTTCTCACTTGAGTCTGCAGTGTTGCCGCTCATAAAACTTTTCGAACAATTGGCGTAACTTGCGGCAAGATCGGGTTTTTTGTAATAGGTGAGAGCGGTGTTGAATGGCCGTTGGTTCCAATCCCAGTTGCCGCTGGGCTTGTAGGATTTCGATTTGCTCAGGTTTTCGAATGCAGGATAGACTGCCTCGTTGTTTTCTAAGTTTTCGGGGTAGTATGCCACTACCTTTTTCTCCCCTGTGTATGGGTAGATGGAACCCCATACCAGCATGTCTGTACTCAGCATGGCAATGGATTTCTTCTTCTTGGAATCAATAATCTTTTGAATGGCGTATGGCTTGCCTGCATTCCAGAAAACATCTGCCGGTACGGATCCGGGAATGTTGGAGAGAGCCTTGGTATCCACATCGCCGTTCCAGAGTCTGCGCATCCCCATCTGGGAAATGTAGTAGTTGTATCCCACCGTGTCGGTGTAAAGAGATATTGGGCCGTTGAATTTACGCCACAGCAGGGCTGACAGCACTATGCTGAGGATGTCGAAATCGTCGGGGGTGTACTGATTGCTGCCCGAAAGAACCCGCGGGCGGGTCCAAATCACATGGGCTGCCGCGACCTCACCGCCCCTGTAGCTGCCGGAGTTGTCGATAATCTTGTCGCCGTTGTCCGCAAAAGGTTTAGCAGACTTTTCGTGCACCGGCTTGGGATATTTCGCTGAAAGAGCGGCACTGTTGGTACGAATGCTGAGGACGGTCCTTGCCAAGAACGGGTCGGTCTTGTCTCTGCAAGGATCGTAGTTGACTACGGCCTGTGTGGTTGCAGTAAAGATATCGGCAATATTCTTATCAATATCAGTAAGGAGACTTGAAACGATACCGGCAACGTCCTCCTTGGAGGCGAGAGGGGGCTTGGGGACATCGATTACGGTGATGCCTCCGCCTATGTGGTTGAGCAGCATGGCCAACCCTGCGGGCATGTCGGAAGTGGTGGCATTGATGGCAACGTGCATATTGGCCGAGCTGCGGGCGGTCTGCACCGTCTCCGATACGGCCGATTCGTTGTTCACATTGACTAAAAACTGGCTGGTATGCCTGTTGTCGACCGACACCTCGGCGTCGAAGTCGATATCCACATTCTCTAACGAAAGGTAGGGAAGAGGGACAATGGTGATCAACGGCACCGCAATCTTTTTGGGCTTCTTCCCGTCGAGGTAGGTGAAAACTATGGGATCCTTTTGCTCAAGTACATTGCGGGTGTAGTTCCATGCCGCATTGGCGGCACTCTCCTGAGCGTCGACACAGGCAGTCATGATATTGCCTATCAGTTTGCCGAAAGGCACCCTGCTGAGGTCTGCACCCGCCTCACCGAGGTCGTGGTAACCGACGTCAAAAGGCTTGTTTAGTTCATTCATAGCTCGGTATCGTCTACTGTTTCATCTATTACATCGTAATCGGAGATGTGAATGTTCTCCTGCATGATTTGTAACAATTTGCTCACCCCCATGGGGATGTCGGCAGATGCAGCCTTGATGTTGACACGCACCTGAAGGTCGTTGGTGTAGTCAGTCGACTGATTGTCTTCTGCATTGTAGGTGTCGTTCTTTGCCGACACCCGCCCCATCAGCTGCCCATCGGACACAGACACATCGGCAGTAAAGTCGAGGTCGACATTGTTGATCTGCAGAAACGGAACGGGCACCACCGAGATAAGGGGCACGATAATCTTTTTCTCGCCCTCGGGGGTGGAGTACTGGAAAGTGAGAGTGCGGGTCTTGTACAGCTTCTGCTCCGGGTCGTACTCAAACCCCACACGCTGGATATAGTCGGCGGTGGTGGAAGCAGCCTGTGCCTGGGCATCGATGCACGACTTGAGCGGCGAACCGAGCAGCGATCCGAAGTCTAACTTGTCGAGAGCTGAATATGTTTCTGAGTCCATAGCTTGTCCGATTTGAATAAAGTCAAAACAATTTGTTGATTAACCATGTGGCATCAGCCGTTGAATTTGCTGGCTTTCTCCAAATTCTTGGCAGCCGTGTCAACCTCTTTGAGGATTTCCATGGCTTGGCGCGATTCGTTGCGGTTGATGGTCAGTTCCAGTCCGCAGTAGGGGCATTTCAGTGCCTGGGCGCTGAGGAGTTCGTTTATTGTTGTGGGGATGAATTGTCCGCATTGGGGGCATTTCAATCCGGGTGTTTGTTGTGCCATATCAGTGTGTTGTGTTTGGATATGAATGTCTGTCGTTAAAGATTATCTGCGACGTGTGCCTCCTCTTCTGTTCCGGGTAGAGGTGTCAGAGCTATTGTCAGAGCTATTGCTTGTGTTGTTGGAAGATGAGCGGGTGTTAGTCGAAGTAGGTGTACGTTTCGGTGTTCCCGAAGAAGAACGTCTGGGTGTGGACGAAGTGGAACCTGATTCGTTAGTCGACGTTGTTGGGGTGCTGGAGCTATTGCCTGTGTTGGGAGATGGGCGGGTGTTAGTCGAAGTAGGTGTACGTTTCGGCGTTCCCGAAGAAGAACGTGATGTGGACGAAGTGGAGCCAGACTCGTTCGTCGACGCAGTTTGAGTGCCGGAATCGGATGCTGCTTTCTCCTCCGTTACCGGAGTAGGACTACGTTTAGAAGATGTGGAGTTGTCGGAGGACGAAGATTTGGTAGCACTGGGCGAGGGTGAATCAATTATAGTATCAGAGGGGACATATATGCCGGGATCCTCTTCAATAATGATAACCTCCGGAGTCTTTATTTCAGCGCCGTTCTCAACTGGAATGACATCATCGTCCGAAGTCTGTCTTGGCCTACTACCGGCAGGCCTGTCGTCTTGGTTGGTTGAAGGTCTGGTTGGCGTACCTTCCGGATTTGGACGAGCAAAAGTGTCGTTTGGTTTTGGACGCGAGGGTGTTATGGCGGCGGTGGTCAACCCGTTGGCTGCAGCCTGCAACAACAGTTTGATACCCTCCGGCAGTTCAGCCTGCTCCATCAACATTGTCACCTTGAGGTCTATATTGGTTGTGTTGGACTCCTCACTCTGTGCGCCCACTATCATCTGCTGGTTGGTGGTGTCGTTGACTACGGAAGCCATCTCGCCTGCCATTTTCTTGATCTTCTCCTTGACTGAGGCAAGATCTTCTTTGCGGATATGTAGCGCAGCCTCCTTTGCCAACGTTTTTGTCAAAAGCTGTGATTTTCTCAACGTCTCATCCGTCAACTCCTTGTCCAACTTTTTGATAAGTTTGGTTTTTTTGATGAGGGATGGGTCAATTTTATCCCCGGTCTCTCCCTTCATTGTCGCCGACTGAGTGGCTGCCAGCGACACCTTCATCGACATCTCGAAAGTGGCTTGCTTTACGTGAAGCAACGGAAGGGGTACCATGGTGATTTTGGGGATAGACACTTCGCGGTACTTCCCCTCCCCGTCCTTGATGGTAAAGGTGGCCATAGCCAGTTCGGACGACTGCACCTTCATAGGACCGGTCATCGAACCGTCCTCCAACTCACCTTGGATGGTATAATCATCGTCGTAGGCATACTGTTCTATCAACCTGTAAGCCTTGTACGACGCATTAGCATCGGCAAACACAGCGGCCTCCATCGCCTCCGTCAGTGCCGCGGCAATGCCGTAGTTGTTCACCGGTTCGTCTACCTTGCTATTCTTTTTTTCGGCCATGGGGTGTTATTGGTTTTTATTAGATGATGGGGAAACCTTGATATTGTCGGGAGGGGTGATGGTGATAGTAATAGTTTGGATGGCCGACGGGGGCAGTTCGGCCAGACGCTCATTGTCAATCTCCACATTGAGTGAACCGAAACGCTGAATGTGGCGGAACGACCGCATAGTGCTTTCGCGTAGAATATCGTCCAACTCCTTTTGCAACACCCTGTCGAAATCGTTGTAGATATCCTCGCGCAGACCTGCAGCCTCCTTTTGGGCAAAAAGGCCGCGGATATCCTCGTGGTCCAGCAGCTGTTCCTGAGCCGCCGACAAAAGGATCTTGCGCAATCGTCCCTCGTCCAGCTTAGCCCTTTTGTCCAGCAGGCTCTCCTTCTCTTCAAACAAGATAGCGAAGAAACGCCGCCTCAGATGGCGTAAAAAGGATTGGTTCTCCGTCAGCGTATCAACAAAGGGGTAGCTTTGCTGGTAGTCTACATCCGAACCCTGAATCCCCTGCACCATAGACTTGATAAGCAGAACCGACACTTCATTGCAGATATACCGCAAAGCTTTATCCACACCTTGGTTGTTGACTCCCTCTTCCTCCTTCTCCTCCACGCCCTGGGTGATGGCATAGTTGAGCGTAAGTTTAAGTTCGCCGATAGTTGCGGTAGGCAGTTTCATACCCGCCAAGGGACCGCCCTGAGCATACTGGTCGGCAATCATGCGCAGATGGGTGTTGGTTTCGTGTTGAGCGCGAATAACATCGTTCAGCATTGCGCCCAAAATATCTTTCAGTGTTGTTGGCATAAGAGTTAGATTATTGGATAGAAATTAGTTATTGGACGGTTCGGGATTCTGGGGCTGAGGTTTGGGATCCTCGGCTTTGGGGGCTGGTTTCGCCTCCTTGTCAACGATGACGTACGACTGCAACTTCTCGGCCGACACAACGTACATGCCCTCTTCGAGAAACAGCAGGTCCACACCCTCACCATTGTTCATGGCCAGCACTTTGCTATCGCCTTCTTTACTGCCCATCTTTTTGCAGGTCACCTTGCCGGGGTCATAATTACCCTCACCATTGATGTACGATACGTTGGTTACAGCCACGCCGTCCACCATGCTTACCCGGTTCGCTTTCACTGTCAACTCACCGTTGGGATTATGCACATCGATGGTGTTGTTCAGAATCTCCAGCATACGCGAAATACCGCCAGGCATGTTCTCCTCGGGTGCCACAGTCAGCGAGATGTCCATGCTGGTCTCCACGCTGTATTTCGAATTCTGAGTGGCTTTCGAATCTTTCTTCGACGAGAACGAGGTGGCAAATGTCGGTTCCACCTGTACTGCATTATTCTTCACAGCCTCTGCCGTCTTGGCGCCGCCTGCTTTGTCAGCCTTTGGATCCTTTTCTCCAGCGGGAGCCGCTTTCTTGTCGTCGCCACCCTTTATGTTTGTGCCATACGATATGGTGTTCTCTGCCCCCGTCTGCAGGTTGACACTGCTCTCGGTGTCTATTTTCAGCTTGAACGAGTAGGTCATCTCTTTGATGCGCATCGCATTGATGGGCACAAGAGTGAGCAGCGGCACCGTCATGGTGGCTTGTTTGCCGTTCTTGAAAAAGTTGAAAGTCACCACAGCCAGTGTGTTATCCTTCAAGCCTATCTGCTGAATGCAGTCCAGCATCTTGCGGGCGGCATCGAACTGAGCCTCCACGGCAGCGTTGATGGGCGCGCCAATCAGCTTCGACATGTTGACATTCTCCATCTGCTTGATGGCTGTCTCGGCCATCGTGGTGGGAGCCACCACATCTTTCAGTTCCAAGGTTGCATCCTGTTTCGACACCACCTCCATAAAGTCTGTGGCGGCCTTGCTGGCATCGCGGAAAGGGTTGTCGGGTGTCTGCACTGGAGCCTCTGTATTATTATTGTTATTGTTGTCACCCCTGTTGTCGTCTTCGCCCGCGTCATCCTTTTTGCCGAACCCCTTAAGAATTTCAAGCAGCTTGTCCTTCAACCCCCCGCCGCTACTGGATTCGGTTGCCGGGGTGGCAGTATTGCTGTTTTGCGTGGTGTCAGAGGTTCTCATGTCGCTTGCAGGGGAAATGGAAGATTGTGCCTGCACCTCCGGAGTGGTATTGTTGGTATTCTCGTTTTCCATGGATTTTCGGTTTAAATAGGTTATTATTCAATCACGTGGACGGTCACTCTCTTTTCTCCCTTGGCTATCTGGTAGGTGCCCGTTTCCTTGAACATACAGACCATGCCCGGCTCATCGTCCGAGATGTCGTAACTTTCGCCCTTGATGGCACTTTCGAAAGTACCTCCGTCTTTGGCCAGTTTCTTTATTGTGATTCCGGCTTCACTGCTCTTGCTTATATAGTAGCCCTCTTCATCTTTATAAGTGATATACACGCCGCGCTGGCTGAGATCCTCACTGTTCAGCCGCACCACCTGCGACGACACATGCAACTCGCCGCCATTCTCTATGGTGTCGACCGACTCGTTGAGAATCTCCAGAATCTTGGCCATGCCGGCGGGGATATCGTCCTGTCCGGCCTTTACAGCCACATCCATCGTATACTCTACGGAATATTTCGAATCGCGTGTGGCAGTTGAGTCCTTCTTACTCGACACACCGACATTGAACTCCGTCGACGCCCTCACCAGCAAGCCGCCTCCCGAAACCTTGGTCTTATTGCTGAAGTCCACAGCCAGACTTTCTTTTTTGGTTTCCGAAGTCGACGCAGCAGCCGATATCTTGGCTTTGAACGCTATATCAATATCACGGATAGCGATATAAGGAATGGGCACTATCGTCAGCAATGGCACGTTGATGTGGCAGTCGCGACCATTCTTGCGGTACGAGAAACTCACATAGTTCAACTTGCGGTTGCCGTTTTTGTCCTCGGTCAGACCCACCTCCTTGATGAAGTTCCACGTGGTCATGGCGGCATCGGCCTGTGCCTCCACACAGGCCTTCAGCGGCCCTCCTATTATGCTGCCGAAAGGAATAGCCTGCAGGGCGGAGGTCGCTACAGACGAGGGGGTTGTATCTATTGTGCTTGCCATATCTTTTGTCTTTTTTTGGTTAATTGGAATTGTTATGCGGATATCGCGATACCTCTCCTTACAAATTGATAGTGCGCGTCAAGGCGTTCGTCTTGTCCGACGAGCCTCCGCTTGGCGCAACTTTGATTACCTTCTCGCCCTTGGTCGTGGCAGCGAACGAGAACTTCAGTGCCTCGCCGTTGCGTACAACCTCGCCGGAACTGCCGTCGCAAGTCACACCCTGAGTGGTAAACAGACCTGTGGGGTCTTTGTATGTCACAATGACATACTTCTTCGCATTATTGCCGTCGCCCTCGATGTACGGGCCGTCAACCGTCAAGTCGCCCTGCTCGGACACCACATCCATTGCATCGCTCAGCATACCCAGCACCTTGGCCATGCCGGCGGGCATCGACTCCTGGCTTGCCTGCACCTTCACATCCATCGTGGCCTCGATGCTGTACGTCGAATCCTGCGTGGCACGCGAGTCCTTCTTGGTCGAGATGCTCGACGTGAACTTGCTCGTCTTGCGTTTGGTCAGCCAGCCGCCGCCTTTCTTCGACTCGGTCGTGTAGGTAGAATCCGTTTGCTGACTCTCAATATCCTCTATCTCGGAAGACTCGGTGCCGTTGATGGCAACCTTGAAATCAATGCTGACATTATTAATTGCAATGTAAGGTATGGGAACAATGGTCAACAACGGGACGCTGATATTCACCCTACGGCCATTCTGTACGTAGGAAAAGACCACGTACACGGCCTCTTTAACGCCGCCTTCACCTTGCTTCAGACCCACCGATTCGATAAAATTAACCGTAGACACAGCGGCCTCCGCCTGCGCCTTTATGCATGCCGAAAGAGGTCCTCCTATAATGCTCTCAAACGGTATACCGTTCAATGCCCCAATAGTTTTCGATGATACGTCGTTTTCTGCCATGGTTTTTATGTGTTTGTATGTTAATAATCTATTTTTGATACTCTCTGCGGATGCAAATATACAACTAATTTTTCAATCAACAAAAAAAATTTATAAATTTAACATATCTCGCATTCATCGTGAAGCAGAAGGACTATTTCATCCACAAACTCCTACACCAAAACATTCCTTTTGTCAGCCGTCATAAAATCTCATAAAACCAGTATCGATGTTTACCTTGAGCCACCACGGGGAAACAATCCGATATACCGCTGTATAACAATACATTGCCAAACAATCTTTCATTCCATTCACCGCCACTCTTCAACAACAACAATCCCGCCCAACCCTCGCTTGTTCTCCCATCGTTCTTCCTCCAGCGAGGAATAAATGAAGGTTGAAGGAAGGGAGAAGTGAAGACGATGGAGCGGAGGCAGCGACTGCGCAACAGCGTTGCAAAAACAGGCCGGACATCAAGAATCCACATCGAATATTAAAGGAGACTTCTATAAATCACCCCAAAGGGGTGAGATATGAATAACATCGTACAAGCCGTAGGCACAGTGCGGTGATTCTCAAGAGTATCGGAATGCGTCCCCATAGGGACGCGACACAAAACCACATAAATATAGAACTCTCCTTTATAGAACCTACCTGAAGAGTGATGCAGCACTACGACCCAGTCGGGGTAAACAATTAGCAACCTCCAGTAATCCATACCAGACACGGATAACACGAATCCGTCGGATTGTTATCCGTGTTCGTAAAAACCGATATTTAGATATTGCCGATTAAATATCCCGGGATTTGAAAATCTGCAATCCCCGTCCCCGTGGATAGCGAAGCGGAGAAGTCGACCCTCCACGGCCAATACGCCGTAAAGCATTTATGCTGCATTGCGACATTTCTACAAATCCTGAGAAGAAAAAAACAAAAGGCCGACACTGTTAAATGTCAGCCTTTTGTATCGGAATAGGGCAGGATTGTGACGGGTCTCGTCACATCATTGTAAAACCCTTTATTGCACAATAGTCATCTCGTTGACAAGATGGGAAGCACCGGCAAATTTGTCGATGATGAAGAGACAGTAGCGGATGTCGAGACTGATGTTGCGGCAATACCCAGGGTCGAAAAGGAGGTCGCTCATGGTGCCTTCCCA
>DBXQ01000113.1:26857-26991 GCA_002309955.1 Bacteroidales bacterium UBA1208 | reverse complement strand
CCGGTGGTATGGTTGGTGGCGATGAATGCCACGGGCATTTCGCCTGCGGCATTGGCATAGCGGCCGTAATCGCGGTTATTGTAGAGCTCCTTGAGCTTGGGTTCGACTACATAGTCGTAAATGTCGGGATTCTC
>DBXQ01000113.1:0-26723 GCA_002309955.1 Bacteroidales bacterium UBA1208 | reverse complement strand
GTGCGCATCAGGCGGTTGATTTCGCGTTTGTTCAGGTCGTAGACGGTTTCTTTGTCGGAAGTGTAGGCGTAGGAGTAGGCGACACTGAAGAGGTCGACGGCGGGGTCGGCATTGGAGAGGACTTTCATCCAGTCTTTGGCTTTGTATTTCTTGAGGAATTTATCGTACTTCGCCTTGTTGTTGAGCATCGACTTGTCGTAGATGCTCTCGAGCATGCGCTGCACACCGGCCTCGTCCTTGCCTTTTTTGTCAAGGTAGGGGGCGTAGCCGGCACGCCACATGTAGAGGAAGGTCTCGACGAAGATGGCGCGGTCGACAGGCGAATGGAGCTCAAAGTCGGCAAAGTAGGTCTCGTTGGCAGCGAGGAGTTTGTCGCATTCCACACGTGCCAGGCTATCGTCGTTGGTGGTTTGCCGAGCCATGCTGTAGAGCTTGTAGGCGCGATTCATGAAGTCGGAGGCCATGACGGCTTCGTTGAAGTAGACCCACTGCAGCTCAATGGGACGGATTTGCTCGAAGGAGCGTCCCATGTCGCGAAGCAGGTTTTTGTACTCAGGGCGTTTGTCGGCCCATTTCTGGAAGACGGCTTCCTGGGCTTTCTTCTGCTCAACACCCTTGAGGCGTTGGATACCGAGGGTCTCGCCCTGCCATTTCTTCCAACCATTGGCGATGGAGGCCACTTTGGAGGCGTATTTGAGTCGCTGTGCGGGCGACTGGTTCATGGCTGCGTTGTAGTGCTTCAGGCGGATGTCACGCAGGGCTATGCGGATGGGGTTTTCTTCGATGGCCTGGAGTTCAACCTGATGGTGGGTGACGTAGCGCTGAGTGGTGCCGGGATAGCCGAAGACGAAGGTGAAGTCGCCCTCGTCGACACCTTTGAGGGAGATGTCGAGATGCTTGAGCGGCTTGTAAGGCACGTTGGTCTTGGAGTAGGTGGCAGGCTTGCCGTCCTTGCCTACATATACGCGGAACATGGAGAAGTCGCCGGTGTGGCGGGGCCACATCCAGTTGTCNNTCGGTGTCGCCACCGAATTTGCCGATATTGCTCGGGGGGGCACCGACGAGGCGTACATCGGTGAAGACCTCGTTGATATACATGAAGTATTGGTTGCCATAGTAGAAGGGCTTGATGACGGCTTTGTAGTGTGTGCCGGCAACGGCTTCGACGGAGAGGATGGCGATGTTCTGCTTGACGATACGCTCGCGTTCGGCCTCGGAGGTTTTGTCGTCGATGCCTTCAAGCACACGGTTGGTCACATCTTCCATACGCACGAGGCGGGTTGCGGTGAGGCCTTTGCAGGGTATCTCCTGACTGCGATCCATAGCCCAGAATCCATGGGTTAGGTAATCGTGTTCGACCGTGCTGTTGCTGGTGATGTAGTAGTAACCGCAGTGGTGGTTGGTGAGAAAAAGGCCTTGGTCGGAGACAAACTCGCCTGTGCATCCCTGGTTGAAAAGGATGACAGCGTCTTTGAGGCAGGCATTGTTGATGTCGTAGATGTCTTTGGCGGTGATACGCATACCGGCTTTCTGCATGGCTGCCTGATTCTTGCCTAAAAGCATGGGAATCCACATGCCCTCGTCGGCCATGGCCGCGGGCAGCAGCAACACAATCATTGTGAAAAGAGAAAAGACTTTTTTCATAGGGTTAATAGATTTTATTGTTCTGAATTTTCTGATTATTCTGAGTACTCCGAATAACTTGAGATTATTTTAATTCCCCAAGGGCTTGGGCGGCAGCGGCAAGGAGGGGTTTGGTGGAGACTTCGCTGCCCACGGCGTGGCGCATCCAATGCTGCGGGGTGAGTCGGCCTACGGGATAGATTCGCATGATTTCGTCGGCAATCTTCCTGCCTTTAAGCTGCTGTTCAAGTTGGAACTGGATGATATGGCCATAGGGGTAGTTGGGCAGGTAGAGAGGCGAGTCTATCATGTGGCTGTAGATGGCCAGAATGGTGGAGTTCTCTTCTCCAAGAATGGGGGCATAGTATTTGTTCCACACCTGCCGGGCGATGGCAATAACCTGCGCTTTGAGTTCCTGCACAGTGGCTTCGGGATGGTCGTAGAGCCAATGCCAAGTGTACATGTCAACGAGCGATACTCCCATGATTTCATAGCAGCCCCAGAAGATGTCAAGAGTTTCGAGATTTTCTTTGGTGTTGCTGCTGTTTTTGTAGCCGAGGAAGTCGAGATCGCGCGACTGGAAGACAAAGGCAAGGGCTTCGGTGAAGGCGGTGTTGGGGACTCCTTTCATGATGTAGTTGTCAACATCGTGGAGGGTGACGGTTTGCTCGACGTTGTGGCCGAACTCGTGAACGGCGATGTTGTAGCCTTTGTAGTCCATGCCGTTTTCACCGATACGGGTGCGGAGGCGGGCATTGTCGGAGCGCATGTTGCTCTCCCATGCATGGCCGGCGCCGCGCGAGGGGTCGACGGTGATGTGTGAGCAGATGAACTGGATTTTGTCGGGGGCGAAGCCCAGCTGCCGCAGGATGGAGGGCATACCTTTTGATGCAAAAGCCTCCTTGTCGGGATAAAGGCTGCGGGTTTTTGCCGAAAGCTCATCCTCATTGATGGTGCTGCGGCTCTTGAAACCGTCGTACCAAATGTCGAAGGGCTCCAGCTTCCGGCCTAAACGCTGTTCGATGAACTTGGCTACCTGTGCCACTTCGGGGGCACTAAGGAACGAGGTGAAGAGTTTTTCTATTTCATCATAACTTACCTCCATGTCTTGGTCGAAAGCCCGGGCAATGGCGGTAGGATACATGGGGTTGAAACGGTCTACCTGCTGCATGGCATGGAAGTTGTCGAGGAAATACTGATAACGGGTATCGGGTTCGGGTGCAGGTTTGTCGACTTTGTGGTTTTGGTTATCAATAACATCGTTTGTGTAGGGATTCCAATTGTATTGGCTGTTGTTGATAACACATTGAGGGATGCTTTGGTCGATGATGCGGCACATGACCTGGTATATCATACGCTGCTTGGCCAAACCGCTGTCAGCTTCATTGTAGTGGGATTTGAGTTCGTCGCGCAGACCCCAGTGGGTAATGAGCGCCATGGGGGGGAAGAGACGGTTGCCCTTATCATCAAGCAGCTGCCCCATCATGATATTATAGTTGGAGATATAATTGTCGGCAGCTGCCAGCCGGTTGGCCAGTTGCTGGTTGGCCAAAGCGGGGACACGGGAGGTGAAGAGGTCGCCCAGCCGTACACAAGCCCACTCTTGTCGGCTCCATTCATGACCCAATTCGTTCTTCTCCTCGAGGGTGTAGAAAGGGAAGTTGAGTATCACGGCAAAGGCTATTTTCTGCTGGAACATGTCTTCATCGAAATGGGCTGAGGGGTCGAAACCGCCAAACATTTCGTCAAGAGATGTGGGTTCGGGTCCCGTCACATGGAGGGGAAGCTTAAGGTCGACACTAATCTTATTGAAGCAGCCCCAGAGGGATTCGAGGTTGGCTTGCAAAGTTTGAGCCATAGCCCAGAGGGCGACAGAATCGGCCACATAATGTTCGAGACAGAAGGCCTTGAAATCGTCGGGGGTGCCGTCGTCAGGAGTCCAAAGGGCGGCAACCTGAGGGAGGCTTCGGTCGGCACGGGAGAGGTCGGCATCAGGATAGGCCTTGGAAAGGGCGTGAAGAGTGGCACCGATAGTGGCTTCGTCGATAATGTTCATAGACGTGTTTGTGTTTTTGCGGCCACATGATGTGCACAGAAGCAGTACAACTGCCAGCACAACACCTGACACAGAAATGGTTTTGCGGGTTTTAAAATGACGATTGTGATGCATAACGGACAAATTAATGTTTTAAAATGCAAAGATACAAATATTTTTTCGTATCTTTGCAAATTATTTTGACAAAGTGGCAGCAATGCAGGTTTTTTTCGACTATCCGTGGTATTTCGTCCCGCTGTGCCTATTGGCTGGAGCGGTCTATAGTATTGCCCTGTATGGGTTGCGACGCAAGCGACAATCGTCAGACCGTAAAGTAGCGGTTGTGCTGGCAACACTGCGTTTTGTCACGGTGTCGGTGTTGGTGTTGCTGCTGCTGGGGCCTGTGGTGAAACGCAAGGTGAACAGCCGTGAACGTCCCTTGGTAGTGGTGACCCGCGATGTGAGCGGTTCCATAGCTGAAGCTGAGCGAGGCATCCCCGACGGGGTGACCGATTTGGAGAAAAAATATGAAGTTGTCTACGACTCGTTCGGAGCGGGGAGCACCGATATTGCCGCCGCACTGTCCACCATCGGCGACCGCTATGCAGGTCGCAACATCGGGGCTGTGGTGCTGATCAGCGACGGCATCCACAACCAAGGCTCTACCCCCGAAGCAGCTGCAAAGGGATTGGCTGTACCCGTCTACACCATTGCCTTGGGCGACACCACGGCACAACGCGATGCCTACGTGGCCACCGTACGCTGCAACCGCACAGCTTATGCAGGCAGCCGGCTGCCCATTGAGGTGACTGTGCGGTCGTCACAGCTGGGCGGCCGCCGTGCCATGTTGACCCTAAGCCACAACGGCAAAGCCTTGGCTTCCCAACCCGTCAGTTACGACGACAACGCTTTTGCCCAGACATTTACCCTCCCCCTCGTGCTCGAAAAGGCAGGACTGCAAAGTTACACGCTCTCTTTGACCCCTGTCGAAGGCGAACTGACCGCCGACAACAATCGCCGCACCATAACCGTCGAAGTGCTGGAGGGACGGCGCAAAGTGGCCATCGTTGCCCCCGCAGCCCATCCTGACTTGGGTGCATTGAAGCAGAGTATCGAATCCAACCCAAACTACCAAGTGCAAGTGGCGGTGGGCACACAGGGAGTGGCGGCACATAAGGGTGACTCGCTCAAGGGGTGCGATGTGGTCATACTCCACAACCTACCCTCCAGCCCCGAATGGCTACGCTGGATCCAGAGCCTCCCCACCACCCTACCACGTATCTACATAGTGGGATCCCAGACCGATCTGGCTCGGTTCAACTCTCTGCATTGCGGCATAGAAATCACAGCCAAAAAGCGACTCACCGAAGAAGTGACTGCGGCTCACAACAACAATTTCACCCTCTTCGCGCTCCCCGATGAAGTGTGCAACCGCATTACCCGACTGCCTCCCCTTGCGGCACCTTTCGGCACTTACCGCACAGCGGCAGGTGTGCAGAGCCTTTTTTATGCCCGGGTGGGAGGCCAAGCCACCGACCGACCCCTTATCGCCTTCGGGAGCCATGAGGGCACACGTTGCGCTTATGTGATGGGCGAAGGGCTATGGCGCCTTCGGCTACACGATTACTTGATGACAGGAAACCACGATGACTTTGACCGCATGGTCGAACAAATGGTGGTGTACACCGCTACCCAATCGCGTCGCGACCGCCTGCACGTCACAGCCGAACGCATCTACCAACAGGATGAACCCATCACCCTCCATGCCGAATTCTACGACGACAATTGGCAACCCACCAACACCCCAGAACTGTCATGCACCCTCACATCCATCGATGAAGCCAAATCCTCCTCAAGCTACGATTTCCACCCATCCGGCACGGGTTACGCACTGACATTGGGAACCTTGCCTCCCTCCCGATACCATCTGCAAGCCCATACCGTCTTCGGTGGCAAGGAATACGGATGGTCTGGTACTTTCGTGGTCGAAGCCTACGACCTCGAACACCTTAACCTTGTCGCCAACCACACCCTGCTGAATACCATCAGTCAGACGACAGGCGGCACAATGCTCACCCCCGATCAAGCCGGAGAATTGCCCCGATTGCTTGCCGAGCGTGACGACTTGAAAGAGGTACTTTATTCCCACACACGCTATACCCCGTTCATCTCCCTGCCCTGGCTACTGGTGCTACTCGTTTTGTTGCTGGCCATTGAGTGGGCAGGACGGAAATACTATGCTGACAGCTTCCCTGAATAATAATCCACCCTAAACCAAATAAGCTGCCCATGGCCTCACACTTCATCAAGAATTCTGGCACCCTGCTTACTGGCAACGCTGTGGCACAGGGACTGGCTTTCGTTGCCTATCTGCTATTGATGAGGCTGTTCACTCCTGACGATTTCGGTCTTTGCAATGTCTTGTTCAGCTATACCGAGGTGCTTATTATTCTTTCTACTTGCAAATATGAGATGGCTATCGTGGTTGCCCCAGATCACAGCGAAGCTTCGAATCTTGCCCGCCTGGCTTTCCGACTTAACGCATGGATTTCATTGGTTCTTCTTGGTACTGCCACCATCATGATTGTTATGGGGGTTACCCTTTCCAAACTGCCTTCCATACTTCTGCTGCTCATTCCCCTGCTGGTATATTTCAGCGGCACCTACCGAATCTACGTCTTCCTTTGCAACAGACACAAGGAATATCGCTCGTTAGCCCTTGGCGAGGTGGTATCCGTTACCAGCGGAACAATCATCCGCATCTTGTTTGGCTTACTGGCTCGTATGGCCGATATACTCCATACGGTGGGTCTCCCTTTAGGTTCGGTATTGGGAAAGATGGCAGGCCATGCCTGTCTCCGACATGTTGTTTGTCATAAAAACCATTACTACCAACCCACCGCAGCCCCTTTACGCCCAATAGCCCGCAAATACATCAATTTTGCCCGATATGTCATGCCTCGCGAATTGGTGAGCAGTTTCTCTGCCAATCTGCCACTTATATGGCTCAGTCTCTATTTTGACAAACCACTGCTGGGACTCTTCTCGCTTGCCTTGACTTTTACACAACGTCCTGCCGGTGTGTTGGCCAACACGTTTGAAAAGGTGCTTTATCAGTCCTCCACTGTCACTGTGCAACAACATCTCCCCCTGCGACGTAATATATGGCGATTTGTCCTTTTGCTGGGGGGAGCCGTCGTTGCCGTTGCCGCGCTCGTCTTCCTTTTTGCCGAGCCCTTGTTTGTCTTCCTTTTCGGCGGACAATGGGTGGGCACAGGTTTCTACGTCCGCTGCCTACTCCCTTGGATGTCCATCCTCGTCATCAGCAACTCCCTCTCCTTCATCAGTAACATATTCGGCACTCAACGGGTAGACTTCATCCTCCAGACAGTCCAGCTGTTCCTGCGAGCCGTGGCACTCTACATAGGCATCCACCAAGGCGACTTCCAAGTAGCCGTACTGCTGTTCTGTGCCGTGAGTGCCGTCGTACAGACCATCCAACTGGGATGGTACCTATACCAAGTACATCGTTATGAGAAAAAGTTGAAAGTTTAAAAGGTCAGCACACCTTTAAAACATAAAGCCTTTTTATTTAAACCTTAAAAATGAAACAATGCCTCCTCATACTCTTGCTTATGTTGCTCTGCACCACGGCCTCAGGCCAAAGTCTCGACAATTGCCGCCCTTTTGTCCGTTGGTGGTGGAACGGCGATAAGGTTGACACTCTTGAGCTGAAGCGCGAGCTACACCTACTACACAATGCAGGTATAGGCGGCGTGGAAATCAATCCCATCGAATTCCCCTCCAAACGGTGCGACAGCATTGGTATTTCCTCTCTCACATGGCTCAGTGACGAATGGCTCGACGCCCTTGAAGTTACCCTCCGCGAAGCCAAACGCCTCGGCATGCAGTGCGACCTCCTTGTCGGCTCCGGATGGCCCTTCGGCTCCGAAACACTGCCCATGGACCACCGTGCACAAGTGATGCTCATCTACGCAATCCCTGTGGACCTCTCCGAAAGAAAGACTTTCACCATCACCAAGCAGCAGATATTCGATGCCGTCGACCCCAAAGTGACCGAACCCAATGCCGACCGCCAATTTGAGCTGGTAGACCTCTTCATCGTCCCCGACAGCATCACCGATATCAAGCAGATGATAAAACTTGTCCTGCCGGGAAAGAAGGATTCAGTCACAATGAAAATTGAAAACTCAAAATTGAAAATTGCGAATTTTCCAGATGCGGAAACAAACTCTCAATTCTCAATTCTCAATTCTCAGTTGTATATGTACGCCTTGGTTCGCTGCACCTCTTTTGCCAGTGTTATCAACGGTGCCCCCGGTGCCTCGGGACCCATCCTCGACCACATGAACCGCGAGGCGGTACTATGCTATCTCAACTACATGTCCTCAACCCTCGAACACCGTTTCGGCCCCATGAAGAATTGGCTACGTGCCTATTTTGTCGACAGCATGGAGCTGGAAGGCAGCAACTGGACCAACGACTTTGCCGAAGAGTTCCGTCGACGCAACGGCTACGACATTATGCCATGGCTGCCGTTTGTCCTTTTCCCCACAGGACGACTGGGCGAAGTGACCAGCTATGACTATGGTGCCCGAAAGTCACCCCAAATGGAGAGGAAGATCAAAATGGCCCGACTCCACTTCGAACGCACCAAAGCCCAGCTTCTCTACGAGCGGTTCACCTCCGTGTTCGCCGACTGGTGCAGAGAGCAAGGGGTGAAGTCGCGCGGGCAAGCTTACGGCCGTGGTTTCTTTCCCCTCAAGAGCTCCACCGCCTACGACATCCCCGAGGGCGAAAGCTGGACAACCAACTATCTGCGCCACCGCATCGGCGAGGAAATGCCCGACAATGATTACCGTCGCGGCCGTGCTTACACCATGATCAACAAGTACGTCAGTTCCGCTGCCCACCACAGTGGTCGACGGCTCGTCAGCGCCGAGGAGATGACCAACACCTACCGCATGTTCGAGACCACACTGGAACTGCTCAAACTCGGCAGCGACATGAGTGCCTTCAGTGGCATCACCCACTCCGTGTGGCACGGATTCAACTACTCTCCACAACAGGCAGGCTTCCCCGGATGGGTGCAATACGGCAGCTATCTCAACGAGCATAACACCTGGTGGCCCCACTTCCACCTCCTCAACGAATACCGCAGCCGCATAAGTGCCATTCTCCAAAACGCCGACATGCAGACCCCCATCGCCATCCTCGCCCCCACAGAACAGATGTGGGGCGAAATAGGAGTGCAGACCGAGCCGTTCCCGCAGTACCCCAAAGGCAGCGGCTACGACATCACTCCCCTCCTTTGGGAAGCGGTGCACAAGAACGGGTCGGGTGCCGACATCGTAAGGATTGACTGGCTGCTGGACACAATGGCCAATGGCGAGTTACGCTACAAAGTCCTCTTTCTTCCTCGAACAAACTATCTCGAAGGCGATGACATCAGTTGGCTGCTCTCCTATGCCGATCGTGGCGGACGAGTGTTCTGTATAGGCGGGTGTGCGGTGGACGATGAAAGGTTCGTCTGTCTGCCGGAACCCGACAGCAACCGCTATCTTGAATGGTATGCCGAGGTGCAGGAGAGGTATCTCCTTCCCCATGCGGTGACAATAGCGGATCCCGACCGCTTCCTGTTGCAGAACCATTATCGCGACGACGGGGGCAATGATCTCTTCCTTTTCGTGAATGCCCGGCTCGGCATGGGTGTGGGGTCGAATATCGTTTTCCCGAAGGAGGTCTACCAAGGCTGCACGGCATGGGTCTACAATCCCGCCACGGGCGAGAAACGGTTGCTCAGGCTCGAAGGGGGCGGTTTCTGGCTCTATCTGCCTCCTGCCGAAAGTTTGTTTGTCTTTTTTGAGCGTGGCGAGGGGGCAGCATTCAAGACTGGCGCAACAGGGGGTTCCCTGCCCGAGGTGTGGCATCCCGCTTACAACGAGGGGCAGCATTATTTCACTATCCCCATGCAGTGGCACCTCTCTCTGCATCACGCCATAGAGGGCTGGACGCGCGACACGACGATGCAACAGCTCTGCGACCTTCGCGAAACGGGGTTCAGGGATTTCTCGGGCACCGTCACTTATACCGCCCGTTTCCACCTCGACAGCATCGTCGACGATTCCCTTCAGCAGATTGCCTACACTCCTGAGGGGCTTGACGCCATTGACCTCGGAGGGGTGTACGATGTGTGCGAGCTTACAATCAACGGCATCCCCTGCGGCACTATATGGTATGGTGAACGGATTTACGACGGTCTCGGCGGGCTTTTCCGTCCTGGCGACAATTCGATTGAGATAAAGGTCACCACGACGCTCAACAATTATGTCCACTCTCTTACGGACAACGGGGTTGTGAAGCATTTTGTTTTGAAGCGCAATGTCCCCACCACTCCCGCGGGGCTCGTCGGGATAAACGGACAGATAGCTTTTTTCTGATTTTGACCTGAAGTCGTCTTGATGACCGACATGAACCCGACCGCCCTTCGTTCGCTCCTTAGTCCTCAGTTCTCCCNNNGTTCTCCCATCGTTCTCCCATTTCAGAAGGAGAACTGAGGGAGAAGAGTGGATGAAAGAGCGAACCAAGGGCAGTGCGAAAGGGACTTGGGCGCAGATTAGGGAAGATTTGCAGAAAAAACAGTGTGCGTTGAAAAGGGATGTCGGAAATGGCGGCACTGCTTTTTGTTGTGCCCTGAAAAGGGAAGGTCTATGAGAAATCAGTATTGAAAAACAGTTATTCGGACGGCACTGTAGCGGAACAAGAGCCGTCAATGGGATTGTCAGCGGGATAAAGATTATTGGCGCGGAGGAACGCCACCCCAGCCAAGTTTCTGGTGGATAGCGCTGAAGAAACTCTGGTGACCCAAACGCACAAGGCGGATGGAGAAATCCTGACGCGACAGATTGATTTCAGCGCCATAGGCCAGCCGTTGCCGACGCGAGTCCATGCCGAGACTGAACTGCTGGGGCTGGGCATGGGTGACAAGGCGCAGCATGGCGGTGTCGGGCACGATGATGGGGCGCAAGGTGAGGTTGTGCACTCCGATGGGGGTGATGACAAAACAGCCGCTGTCGGGCGTGAGGATAGGTCCGCCACAACTGAGCGAGTAGGCCGTGGAACCTGTGGGTGTGGCCACAATGAGGCCGTCGCCGGCGTAGTTAGCAACAAAATCGTCGCCTACGTAGAGGTCGGTACGCAACAGCGGGGCGTCGTCGAAACGGTGGAGGCTCACTTCGTTGAGGGCAAAGGTGGAGAGACTGCCACCAGCATCGCGGGCTTCGACGTGGAGCAGTGTGCGAGGTTCGAGCGTGTAGCGGCCGGCCATGAGGTCGGAGACCAGACTGTCGATATTGTCGCGCCCGGCGGTGGTGAGGAAACCAAGATGTCCGAAGTTGACACCTAAGACGGGGATGTCGCGATTGGCAATGAGATGGACGGAACTGAGGAGGGTTCCGTCACCGCCAATGGAGAGGAGGAAGTCAAGGTGGCATGAGGGCAGATGGTCGTGGACAATGTGGGTCTGCACCCCTCGGTCGTTGAGAAGGGTGATGAGCCGTTCGAGCTGAGGGCTGTCGGCGAACCGCTGCGAGTGTTCATTTTCGGTGTCGGTGTTGCGAAGATAGAGTGCTATGTTCATGAATTCGTGAATGTGTTAACGTGTCAATGTGTTAGTGGGGCTGACGAATTGTGTTAGATGTGTCAGTGCTTTCCTTACCGCAGCAGGGTTACGGTGCCGGAATAGGTTTTGAGCGTCTTGTCGGTATGGCGGCAAGTGATACGATAGACATAGACGCCTTGCGGCAAGTTGTTGTGACGGAAATCTGTGCCGTCCCAACATTCGCTGAGGGTATGGGTGAGGAAGACGCGCTGTCCCCAGCGGGTGTAAACTTCGAAACAGTAGTCCTGCGCCAGGGGAGCGACGAAACTGGGGCAGAACCGCCCCAGTGCGGGGTCGCCGCCTTTGATGATGTTGGGAATCCATGCAGCGGGGTCGGCCTGTGGGGGGAGAGAGACACCGACAGTGTCGGAAAGGACGTAGAGCTGGTTGCAGAGGTCGGGGACATCGAGGCGGTAGACATAGGCAGTGGCTGTGCGCTGAATGTCGGTGTCGGTATAGGAAAAGAACTGTTGCGGCGAGGGAGTGAGACTGCGTGTGAGCCGGGCGATCTGCACGAAGGGTGAGGGATAATTGTCGTTTTCTTTTACAATGCGGCGCATCAAGAGGCATGTCTGGCCTTGAAAGTCAGGGTCTACCTCAAAATCAAGATGGACAGCGGGGACAGTGTCGAGGTAGTTGGCGGAGAGGATGTTGGCGTAGCGGGCAGTGTCGCCTTGGTCGATACGGAAGGTGTGGACACGGGAAAGTGCTATAAGGCTGTCGTTGTTGGAGTAGACCACAAGATAGGCATAGATTTGACGCACGGCAAGGTCGGGAATGTCTAAGTCATAGACAAAGGGGCCATCGGAGCCTACAGTAAAGTAGTAGTGATAGGTATCATCTCCGTTGAGGAAATAATTCAAATAGTAATTATTGACGCTGTCGGGCATGTTGATATAGCGGTTCCATGAGAAATGGAGCCGTCGCGAACAGGGTTCGGCAGAGATATTCAACACCGGGTTATGGTAGTAGGGCGTGAGGGGGCTGGCCTGGAAGCAGCTGTCGAAGGCAAGGATGCGGAAAGAGAACTCGGTGTGTGCGTACTCGTCGAGGGTGAGGTCCTCGCGACATAGGTATTCGGTGTTGAGTCGGCCCCATACAGTGTCGTATTCGAGACAAGGCGAGCCTTTACAGATATAGTAGCCCATTACATCGGTGTCGGGGCTTGGTTCCCAACTGAGGCGGACACGGTTGAGGAGGGTGTCGACGGTGCAGAGGCGCAGGGTACAGGGAGCGGTGGGGATGTTGTCTTGATAGTAAAGCCCGGCGGTGTCGGAGCGGAGGAGAGTGTCAAGCAGCAGGGCTGTGACACAATAGCTGACGGTATCGGCACAAACGACACGATGCAGTGTGTCGGTATAGTGTGTGTCGGTAAGGGTAGCTATGTGCGTAAAAGCGGTTTGGTCGGGGTAACAGCGGAAAAGCTGATAGGAAGAGGCGCTGTCGAGACGGTTCCAACTGAGATGCCCTATATGATGGCCTATCACGGCAGCATCGATAAAATGGATAGTAGGCCCGGGCTGGGCTACTGCAGAAGGATGGGAAAAGAAGAAGCAGAACACGCAGAAAACGGGAAGCACACGACAAAGGGAATGCCGTTTGAGGAGAGAGGGATGTGTGCTATGGGACATTTTCTGCAATATATTAAGATAAAAACAGTGTCTCTTGAGTTGAAACCCGTTGTAAAGATGCGTATTGTGGGTAGAACCAAAGCATGGAACCAAAACTTGCAATGAGTTATTAGTTTAGCAGAGCAGAGTTTTTGACGAGTTGGCAATAGCGTCCCTGCAGTTGGAGAAGTTGCTGGTGGGTTCCGCTTTCGACTATGCGGCCGCCTTCGAGAACCACAATAAGCTGGGCAGCTGCCACTGTGGAAAGGCGATGGGCAATGACAAGGGCTGTACGCCCGGTGAGAAGCGTTTGAAGGGATTGGCGGACGAGGGCTTCACTTTCGGTGTCGAGGGCACTGGTGGCTTCGTCGAGAATGAGGAGGTCGGGCTGGAGGAGAACGGCACGGGCGATGCTGATGCGTTGACGTTGCCCACCACTGAGGAGAGCACCGCTGTCGCCGATGGGGGTATCGTAGGCTTGGGGGAGCTGAAGGATGAAGTCGTGGGCCTGGGCAATTTGCGCCGCTTGTTCGATTTGCTGCCGGGTGGCACGGGGAGTGCCGTAGGAGATGTTGTGCCGGACGGTGTCGTTGAACAGGAATGTGTGCTGTTCAACAACACCTATGTGCTGCCGGAGCGAGGAGGTACTAAACTGCTGGATGGGACAGCCATCGATGAGTATTTGGCCCGATGAGGGTTCATGGAATCGCATGAGAAGGTCGGCAAGGGTGGATTTGCCTGAGCCGGAACTACCCACAAGCGCAACAGTGGCTCCACGCGGAATGGTGAGATTGATGTCGGTAAGCACTTCGGTACCTGGATTGTAGCTGAAATGGACGTGGCGGAACTCAATCTGGTGCCGGAGTCCAATGAAGGGTTGTGCTTCGGGCAGGTCGGGTCGGACTTCGTCCATTTGAAGGAACTGCATGAGACGGTCGGTGCAGGCCCTGCCCTTTTTGATTTGAGAAATGGCGGTAGTGAGTTCTTTTGCCGGAGGTATCATGAGTACGAACATCATGATGTAGGAAACAAAGAGGTCGGGAGTGATGCCGACATCACCTTGCAGCACGAGTGAGGATCCAAAAAGAAGAATGCCGATGACCACGCAGTTGCCGAGGAAGTCGCTGACTGGTGAAGAGAGGTCGACACGTCGCAACACGCGGGTACGAAGACGGGCATAGCGAGCATCGGCCTGTCGGAAACGGCGGTTGGAGAATTCGATGGCAGTGTAGGCTTTGATGACTTTGAGTCCGATGATGGTCTCCTCCATAAGCGACATGAGGAAGGAGTTGCGCTGCTGGAGCTCAACCGACTCGCGACGAAGCCTATGAGATATGCCCGAGATGACAAATGCCACCACAGGAAGCATGAGCATGACAAAGAGGGTGAGCTTAGCGCTGATATAGAAAAGCATGGCAATGTAGAGCACGATGCTTACAATGGCCGAAAAAAGCTGCTGAAGGGAACCAAGGGTGCTCTGGTCGTATTCGGTGACATCGCCAGCGAAACGAGCAAGGACATCGCCCCGGCGATGGGTGCCAAAATAAGAGATAGGGAGGTTGAGCACTTTACGGAAGAGTTTACTGCGAAGGTCACAGACAATATGGGAACGGACTATGGAAATCTGGACAAGAGAGAGATAGTTAAAAACATTTTTGAAGGCGTAGAGCCCCAGCAACAAAAGAGAGAAATAGACGAGTGCGTGTTTGGGGCCATAGACGATGAGCCAGTCGTAGAGGGTCTGCAGTCCTTGGGAAAGGAGGTTTACATTGGCAGAAGGAAGAGCCGTAGGGGTTTCGGCTGGAGGGAAAAGGATTTTTACGAAGTCGGCCACCGAGAGCGCGGTAGCCATGGTGAAGACTACCGAAAGCACCACAAAAAGCCCATATGCCGCCAATCGGGCAGCATAGGGGCGGGCATGGTGTAGGGTGAATGACATTTTTTCAGCAAAAAAGTAAAAACTAAAAACTAAAAGCTATAGGATGTTTTAGCTAATAGTTTTCAAAGTGTAGCCAACATAATTGTGTGGCGTTATGGAACGAATACGTTCCTTAACGGTGTCGTTGACTTGAAGTGTATCGACGAATTCTGCGATGGTCTGAGCAGTAACTTTCGAGTTGGTACGGGTGAGCTGCTTGAGGGTTTCGTAAGGATTGGGGTAGCCAACAGAACGAAGAATGGTCTGGATGGCTTCGGCCACCACAGCCCAGTTGTTTTCAAGGTCGTTGTAGATGGCTTGCTCGTTGAGGATGAGTTTGCCCAGCCCCTTTTGCAGGGAGGCTATAGAGATGAGTGTGTGGGCAATGGGGACACCTATGTTGCGGCTGACGGTGGAGTCGGTGAGGTCGCGTTGCAGACGGGAGACGGGTAGTTTATGGCTGAGATGTTCAAAGACAGCATTGGCCAGACCGAGGTTGCCTTCGGCATTCTCAAAGTCGATGGGGTTGACTTTGTGGGGCATGGCTGAAGAGCCTACTTCGCCGGCTTTGATTTTCTGTTTGAAATACTCCATGGAGATATAGGTCCAGATGTCGCGACAGAGGTCGATAAGGATGACATTGATGCGCTTACAGTTGTCGAAATAGGCGGCCATGTTGTCGTAGTTTTCAATCTGGGTGGTATATTGCAGGCGTTCCAATCCCAAGTGTTGAGCCACGAACTTGTTGCCGAATTCGCACCAATTGATATCAGGGTAAGCAACAAGATGGGCGTTGAAATTGCCGGTAGCACCGCCAAATTTGGCTGAGAAGGGGATTTGGTTGAAATAATCCATCTGCCTGCTCATGCGATAGGCAAAAACCATGAGTTCTTTACCCAATGAGGTGGGAGAAGCTGGTTGACCATGGGTATGGGCGAGCATGGGGATGTCGGCCCATTGATGAGCAAGCTCTTTAAGGATGTCAAGGATGGCCCGATAGCCAGGCAACAATACTTGTTCGTGGCATTCCTTAAGCGAGAGAGGAACAGAGGTATTGTTGATGTCTTGTGAGGTGAGGCCAAAATGGATGAATTCCTTATATTGCTCAAGCCCCATGGCGTCGAAGTGCCGTTTGATAAAGTATTCCACGGCTTTGACATCGTGGTTGGTGGTTTTCTCTATCTCTTTGACTTCGAGAGCATCCTGTTCTGAGAAATTATGATAGATGCTACGCAACTGCTCAGCAAGATCGGCACGCTGGGCAAAAAGAGCATGGAGAGGCAATTGAGGAAGACTGCCTAAGGCAATGAAATATTCGATTTCGATACGGACACGATACCGGATAAGTGCACCCTCGGAGAAATAATCAGCCAAAGGTTCCACTTTGCTGCGGTAGCGGCCGTCGATAGGAGAGATGGCATTGAGACTGTTCATATTAGATTTTATTGGTTTTGATAGGTTCTTTACTACCTACCTGACTATTGAGGAATTGATGTTTCTCTATAAGTTTGATGATTTTGCGGTCGTGAGTTGCATCGATGAGGGCTTGGGCGTAGAGCGTGTTGTGCATGTCGGTACCTAAGAATTCTACCCAACCTTTTTCTATCATCTCGAAAGCTTTGCGACGCGGACCTTCGCCGTAGAAACCAATGAGTGAAAGGATATTGACTTGGAAGTATACACCCATGTCTTTGAGATGCTGCAGTTTGGACGATGCACTGCTGTAGTAGGGGTAGCGCTCGGGATGGGCAAGAATGATTTCGTAGTTCTTCATCTGAAGGTCGAACATTACTTGGTCGAGACCTATCACCTGTTGATGGAGGGAGAATTCTGTGAGAAGGTATTTACCACCTACGAGAAGGAATTGGTTATTTTTGATTCGGTCGGAAAAACCACTGTCAACACGATACTCACCAGCAACACCTATCATCTGGGGGATGTTTTGGGCATTGAGGCTGGTAAAGTCGAGCAGCATACTGTCATAACGATTCTGGATGTCGGATTCGACATTGGGGAATCGGGGATACTGGTAGTGAGGAGTGCATATTACTTTTTCGAAACCTGCATCGCGCATCACTTTCAAGCATGCCAAGGATTCTTCGTTGCTTTTTGATCCGTCGTCAACCCCCGGCAACATATGGCAATGAATATCTATGCCAAGAGGTGCAAAGGTGGGGATGGCTGTTTTGGGTTTGGGCTTAAGGAATTCAAACATAACAATATGGTATTACGGATAATAATTAATCAATACGTTTAATATCAGCACCGAGGATACGAAGCCTTTGGTCGATGTGCTGGTAACCCCGGTCAATCTGTTCAATATTATCGATGCGGCTTTTGCCTTCGGCCGAGAGAGCTGCAATGAGCAGGGCGACACCTGCACGGATATCGGGCGAAGACATGCGGACACCCCGTAGCCTGTGCTGTTGGTCTAAGCCGATGACAGTGGCACGGTGAGGATCACAAAGAATAATCTGGGCACCCATATCAATGAGTTTGTCAACAAAGAACAGACGACTCTCAAACATTTTTTGATGAATGAGTACGCTGCCCCGTGCCTGAGTGGCTACAACAAGAGCTATGCTGATAAGATCAGGGGTGAAACCTGGCCAAGGGGCGTCGGCAATAGTCATAATGGAACCATCCATGAAACGCTCAATCTCGTAATGGTCTTGTGACGGGACAAAGAGGTCGTCGCCCCGTTGCCATACTTCGATTCCCAACCGGCGAAACACCTTCGGGATAAGTCCCAGATGTTCAATCCCTACATTGGGAATTGTTATGTCGCTCTGTGTCATGGCAGCCATGCCAATGAACGAACCCACCTCAATCATATCGGGCAACAGACGATGACTGCAGCCATGCAACTCGGAGACTCCTTGAATGGTAAGCAAATTGGAACCCACACCTGAAATGTCGGCTCCCATGCTGTTGAGCATTTTGCAGAGTTGATAAATATACGGCTCGCAAGCAGCATTCATGATAGTGGTTGTACCTTTGGCCATAACAGAAGCCATAATGATGTTGGCTGTGCCTGTGACAGAAGCTTCATCAAGCAACATGTAGCATCCTTGCAGACTCTTGGCCTCGACAAGATATCCACCACGACGATAGGTCACCGTGGCACCGAGCTTTTCCATACCGAGGAAATGGGTATCAAGACGGCGACGGCCAATCTTATCTCCTCCCGGCTGTGGCACAAGAGCTTTGCCATAACGCGAAAGCAATGGCCCGACAACCATGATCGACCCGCGCAAGGCTGCGGCTTGCTGGGCAAATTCTTCGCTTTCCAGCACATCAAGGTTTACATCATCTGCTTGAAACTCATAGCTACGACCTTCTGTGAGGAGGGCACTGTCATCGTTAAGGCGCTTCACCTTTACACCGAGCAACTGTAAAAGACTGATGAGTTTATTGACATCGCGTATGTCGGGAATATTGTCTATAATAACTTTGTCGCTGGTCAACAAAACAGCACATATCACCTGCAAGGCTTCGTTTTTGGCACCTTGCGGATGGATAGTACCATGAAGTTTGTGGCCGCCTAATATTTCGAATGAGGACATGACTGACAGGATTATTTCTTCTTTTTCTTCTTTTTCTTGTGGGTACCATTAGACCGGCGCTCCTCATCAGTTCCTTTCAGATAGTCGCGAAAATCTTTAAACTGGAAATCTTCGGGCAGGTGAATGTTGTCGTTTGAAAGATTTTCAAGCTGTAAACGGATTACACTGTCTTCTACCGTGTCGCTATTCCACAAAAGATAGTCGCGTTTCATAGCATGGGCTATCAGCTTGATGAGCTCATCGCGTTCCTCCCCTTCAGGATATTCTGCCACACGCTTGACCATTTTCTCCATAATGGATCCATAATGACGGAAATGGATATTCTCGCGATGATACTCTATAGCTTGAGGCTCAAATTCCACTGTTTCTTCACTTGTGATTTGGTAAGGGATATCCACGTCCAATTCCCAATTGGCCAAAATCATCAAATGAACCCAATATTTACGTTTGTAATCTTCCGCATCCTTTGAATCAGGGCTGTTCTGAGCCATAATATCAACAATTGCAGAAGCCATTTGATTTCGCTTCTCGCGATCCTCGACAGTTTTAGTGTACTGGATTAACTTATATATGTTACGCCCGTAATCATTAATTTTTAACTTGGTGCGTTGAGTGTTGTATTCCATTTTGTTTGTTTTTTAGTTTAATATAGTCCTCCCATATAATAGGGATTGAACGGTGTGGCTAAACGGTAGTAATCGGTTGGCGAAGTATACATACCCCAAGAGCCAAAACCACCATGCATCCACGAGTCATGATACATATATGGCAAGGTGCCGTAATGATCACGAATCACGGTAAAAGAAAGTTGCAAGAAGCTTTCTTCATTAAAACGAAATGCGGCAGCAGCCGAAATAGCCGTTGCCGAAACATTCAATACTTCACCATTGGCAAATCCATAAAACGGAGCATAAGTCCCACCAAGATGATAAATAGATGCAGCCAACCACACATTTTTTCCTGCACGATAGTAAGCTTCAATATGTGCCGAAGCAAGACCTGTTCCCCCATTGCGTTTATAGGGAGCTAAATTTTTTGCAGGTTTGGATAGTGAGAATTGAGGATTGAGCCCCATATCGGATGTAATGCGAAATCCTGCCCTTATTGTCCATTTGTCATTCGGTCTATGAATAATAGAGGGCGACACAGAGGAGAAAAGCCGATTATCTCCATTTGTGGATCCCATAAAACCAGTGGTCACAGCAAGGTGAGGTTCCCACTTGGGCAAATGGATAGTATCGCTACCCATAGGCATAAGAAATTGAGCTTGTGCTGTTGTGGTTTGAAACAGCAACACAATCCCTAATATGAAAGTATATTTTATTACTTTATTCATTTTTTTAGTAATAATAGAACTATACAACGTACATTTGTCAAAAATATTGTGTCTACAACTCCATTAATTTCAAAAACGATGCAGGATAAGGTGTTTCGAACTTCATTTTTTTGCCTGTAACAGGATGCTTGAACCCCAACCGAAATGCATGCAGAGCCAATCTACCAATAGGTGATACGTCGTCCTTATATCCATACATGGGATCATGAACCACAGGATGTTTTTCTTCACGAAGATGAACTCTGATTTGGTTGCGTCGGCCTGTTTCCAAACGTAATTCAAGCAAAGAATAACGGCGGCAAGTTTGCACCACCTTATAGTGGGTAATGGCCAATTTCCCACCATTGTCGGTAGGAGACGAAAGGACACAATACTCACCGTCGGTGAGCCATGAACGGATAGTACCTTCCGGAGGGTCAACCTTGCCCCATGCCACTGCAACATATGCACGGTCAGACACAATTCCTTTCCAGTCGGCCTCGAATTTTTGTGATACTTGTTTTGATTTAGACACTACCATCAACCCCGATGTATCACGATCCAACCTATGTACAATGTGAGCATTACATTTCTGATGAGTACGATGCAAATAATTATTTAATTCAGTGATAACCGTATTGTCAGTACTTTTCTTACTATACGACAATAAACCTTCGTGTTTATTGATTACAAACAGGTACTCATCTTCATAAACAATATCTAATTCGCGTGGTTTAAAACGCTCTTTATATCCTGTCTTTTCTATTGTGACACACATGCCGGGTTGTAAAGGATAATTAAATTGACTTACTCTTTTCCCATTAACACACACATGATGTGCAAGCAACTCTTTTATCTTCGACCGACTACTATCTGGCATTTTTTCAACCAGAAACTGTAGTAACTCACTTATGGTTTCAACCTTATATTCAATTTGTTTCACGTGAAACATTTATTAATCAGTTATCAACATATTTTATCGGGTTATCAACATGGGTTCTCCCCTACCCTTTAAATTGACCGAACTAAGCCTGCCAGATATTTAAATAATAACTATTTGATATTTTATTTGTCTACAAATTAATACTAAAAAACACTTTTCAATATAAATCCATAAACTCATATTGATTACCTACACTCTTTATAAACTTAATCATATCGTCGCAACCAATCACCAAAGAAGCTGTATTGTCATTAGGATGAAAACTTACTTTCTCAGCTTCCAACAATTTTTTATCTACGAACAGAATAACCTCATGATTAACATCATTGATTAATGTGAAAAGAGAGACAGAACCAGGATATACACCCAAATATTTCAACATTCTCTCAGGCGATGCAAACGACAATTTTCCTTGATGCAATTTATGTTCTATATCATGGATATCCATATTATGTCTCGCATCCATAATAACCAAATAATGTTTATTACCTTTATGGTTACGAAAGAAAAGATTTTTGCACAATACAGTTCCTTCACCCCGATAAAATTGTGATGCTATCTCAATAGTAGGGGCTTCAGGATGCTCATAATAATCATACTTTATACCTTGTTGGTCTAAATAATCGTAGACCTGCCGTTGTCCCCTCATTTTATTATTCCTAATTTTTTAGAGAGGTCAAGCATTTTGATTATAGGAAGCTTGGCACGTTCTATAATGGCAGCATCCATGACAATTTCGGGTGTTTCGTCAAGAAGGCAATTATAGAGTTTTTCAAGGGTATTTTGTTTCATATAGCTACAATCGGCACAATTACATCCTTCCTTTGCAGTAACAGTGATAAACTCTTTCTCTGGATTATTCTTTTTCATTTCATATAAGATACCCGTCTCAGTCGCTACGATAAACTTCTTATAATTGGACTTTTCGATGAAATTGAGCATAGCCTTGGTACTTCCCACAAAATCGGCTACTTGAAGCAAAGCACCATTACATTCGGGATGGGCAATAACCGCAGCATCAGGATTCTCTATTTTCAATTTAATCACTGTTTCAGCCTTCATTGCATCATGCACCATGCAGACACCATCCCACAAAACCATATTCCTCCCCGTAATACTGTTTATGTAACCACCCAAATTCTTATCGGGAGCAAATATGATTTTTTGGTCTTCGGGCAATGAGCGAACCAATTGTTCAGCATTACCAGATGTACAAATTAAATCAGACATTGCTTTAATCTCAGCAGAACAATTGACATATGATATAACCATATGATCGGGATACTGAGCTTTGAAACGGGCAAAATCCTCCCCCTTGCACGATTCGGCAAGTGAACAACTGGCAGTAATATCAGGTAACAGCACTTTACGCGAAGGATTGAGAATCTTGGCAGTTTCAGCCATGAAATGCACGCCACAAAAAACAATAATATCATTATCGCATTGCTGCGCTTTCTGAGCCAAAGCCAAACTATCACCAATATAGTCAGAAACATCTTGTATTTCGTCACGCTGATAGTAATGACCTAAAATTACAGCATTTTTTTCTTTTTTTAAGCGAATTATTTCGCTTTTCATTTTTTCATCTTCCATATTGGTTGTATTTATGTAATTATCAAATACTCCGACTTGATAGACGGAGAACCTTACATTTTGCAAATATACATAATTTTTTTGATTTGCAAAAAGTTGCAGACCTATCTTTGAAATGGTTTATATAAAATAATCATATTTCATTTAATAATCTTTTTAGTTTTATTATGTTTGTCAATATTGTTGAAAAATATTTTACCTTTTTTTATCATTGATAGTTATCAAACGTTTTCAACATTTTTTTAGTTTTAATGTCATTGTTTCTCATTATTTTTCGAATTTTCAACATTACGAACAGCATATATCTTAACACCTATTTGTTGAAAGGTGAAAAGTAAGTTACGCCTCCTTTTTCTTGTTGAAAATAGACTGATAGAATCAGGTTTATCAACACTCTTCAGATCGTTTTTTTTCTTTCATTTTTTATTGACATACTTGTTATCATCTTGTCAACATTTGTTGTTGATATTTATTATTGTATTGATTTTCTTAATGTATGGTTTGATGTTTAAAAAATTGTGCATAATAAAATCTCAATTATTATCAATAGTTTATGGTTTTATGGTATCTTTGCATTCTAAATAAAGTTATAAACATCCTTTGATATGAACGAAATTATTCCTATAGCATGCGACCACGCTGGTTTTGAATTGAAAGAAATAGTAAAAAAACATCTTTGCGAACGTGGTTTCGAAGTGAAAGATTTTGGAACCAACAGCAATGAAAGTGTTGACTATCCTGATTTTGCCCATCAATTGGGCTATTCTATCAATAGTGGAAAATACCATCGTGGTATAGTGATATGCGGAAGTGGTAACGGTGTGCAGATGACAGTCAATAAATACCCCAACGTTCGTTGTGCTCTCTGTTGGAGTGTTGAAATTGCTCATCTTGGACGCCAACACAATGACTGCAATGTCATTTCACTCCCGGCACGGTTCATCCCTCAAGAAACGGCTTTGAAGATTGTAGATGAATTTTTAGACACACCTTTCGAAGGAGGTCGTCACCAACGTAGAGTTGAGAAAATCAACCAATTAATTAAGTAAAAAGCTTATATTATATGTCGTCTGACCTATATTCTGCCGAAACCTACGATAGTTTGCGGCGTGTATTCTCGTGTATTGATAATACAACACTCGAAGGTTCAGACACCCAGAAAAAGGTGGAGAACCTATGTCGTCGTTCATTGGAACTCTACGATTCCTCCCGTCACATAGAGCATGTTGCTGCAGTATGCGTTTACCCTGTCTTTGTTCGTCAGGCTTCAAAATACCTTAGTGGTAGTGGAATACGAGTGGCTTCGGTGGCAGGAGCATTTCCAGCCGGACAATCTCCCCTACCCGTTAAATTGCAAGAAGTTCGTTATGCCATCGATGAAGGAGCCGATGAAATCGATACAGTAATCTCCCGTGGTTCACTACTTGAAGGAGAGTACAACAAAGTCTTTGACGAGATTGCCGCCATCCGTCAAGAAACATCAGGCCATACTCTTAAGGTCATCCTTGAGACAGGCGAGTTGCAAACCCAGTCGAATATTGCAAAAGCATCCGAAATTGCAATTAAGGCAGGAGCCGATTTCATCAAAACATCGACGGGCAAAATCGCTGTCTCTGCCACTTTAGAGGCAGCCGAAGTGATGTTAAAAAAAATAAAAGAACACCACCAAGAATACGGAAAATGGGTTGGTTTCAAAGCAGCTGGCGGTATATCCACTCCCGATGAAGTGTTAAAATATTATGACCTCACTGCCCAAATTTTAGGCAAAGAACAAATTAAAAACCAATTTTTTAGAATTGGCGCAAGTCGGTTGACAGAAAAACTGTTCTGTTTTTTAACAGAGTAGTTTTTTGAAATATGAATTTTTTTTTGTTATTTTGCATTTTTATTGATAATGCTGTATACGTTAAATGAAACCTTTACAAAAGAAACTTGCTCGTTACACAGCTCCTCAAGAAGCTAAAGCCAAGGGTATTTACCCTTATTTCACCCCTATTTCCTCCGAACAAGATACCGAAGTTCTTGTCAAAGACAAAAAGGTTCTTATGTTTGGGTCAAATTCTTATCTTGGTCTTACCAACCATCCTAAGATTAAAGAGGCTGCTAAAGCTGCTATCGACAAGTATGGAACCGGCTGTGCCGGATCGCCGTTCCTCAACGGAACACTTGATATCCACATCCAGCTTCAAGACGAGCTGGCCGAATTTTTAGGTAAAGATGGTGTAATGCTTTTCTCTGCTGGTTTCCAAGCCAACTCAGGTACTATCCCTTGTGTCACAGGGCGGAGCGATTATGTCCTGTTCGATGAGCTTGACCATGCCTCTATCATGGAAGGCAAGCAAATCACTTTCGCCACCACCATGAAGTTCAAGCACTGTAACATGGAAGACCTTGAGCGCCAGTTACAAAAGTGTCCGATTGATGCAAGCAAACTTGTTGTCACCGACGGTGTTTTCTCCATGGAAGGCGATGTTGCCCCCATCGAAACATTGGTAGACCTTTGTGAAAAGTATCAAGCCACATTGATGGTCGACGAAGCTCACGGCTTAGGTGTCTTCGGGCGCGAAGGTCGCGGCACATGTGACCATTTCGGTAAACTCAACGATGTGGAAATCGTCATGGGCACCTTCTCCAAATCATTGGCCTCCATTGGTGGTTTCATCGCTGCCGACAAGGAAACCATCAACTACATGAAACACAGTGTCCGACCCTATATCTTCACCGCTTCCATCTCTCCAGCCTCTACCGCTTCGGTTCTTGCCGCACTCCATATCATGCGTACCGAACCCGAGCGCAACGTGGCTCTTTGGGACAACACCAATTATGCCATGAAGGCATTCAGAGACCTTGGTTTTGAGATAGGTCATACTCAAACACCCATCATCCCCTTGTTTATCCGCGATGCTGAGAAAACCTTCATTCTCACACACATGATTTTCGAGGAAGGTGTTTTTGTTACCCCTGTGATACCCCCTGCCGTTCCTTCCGAGGACACCTTGATACGTTTCGCACTCATGGCCACTCACACCCATCAGCAAATTGACTATGCTGTAGAAAAAATCTACAAATGCTTTAAACAAATGTCCGTATTGTAATAATAATGTTGACAATGGAAAACATCATAATTAAGGAGGTTACAGGGCGCTGTCAATTACGCGCTTTTATTAAATTTCCGAATAAACTTTTCAAGGATGTACCCTCATATATCCCTCCCTTGATGAATGACGAATTGGGGCTGTTGACAAAAAAGAACCCCTCTCTTGACCATTGTGACTTGAAGATGTGGCTTGCCTACCGCGACAAGAAAATCGTAGGTCGCGTTGCTGGCATCATAAACTATTCTGTAAATGAACGTTGGAATAAGAAGGCAGTCCGTTTTGGTTGGTTCGACTTTATCGAGGATTATGATGTTTTCAGCAAGTTGCTTGATACAGTTGTGGCTTATGGCAAAGAAAAAGGAATGACCGAGATCGAGGGTCCTTTCGGTTTCACAGATATGGACAAAGAATGCTGGGTGATAGAAGGTTTCGAAGAAAGACAAAACATCAGCACCCTCTACAACCCCAAGTATTACATTGATTTCATCCAGCGTGCCGGATATGAAATCCCATGCCAATGGGCACAGTACCAGATTCATGCCTCCCAACCCATACCCGACAAGGTGGCCCGAATCAATGAACTTATCATGCAGAAGTACAATTTGCGCATACTCAAATTCAAATCGCGCAAAGAGGTTTATCCTTATGCTCGCAAATTCTTCCATACCATCAATGCAGCATTCCAAGACCTCTACGACTTTGTTCCCCTCACCGAGAAGGAAATTGACACCTACATCAACGAATATTTCCCGTTCATCAATCTTGATTTTGCTGGTTTTGTGGTAGATAAGGATGATAATTTGGTCGCTTTCGGCCTCAGCATTCCAGACCTCAATGCCGCTTACAAGAAAGCCAACGGCCATCTCTTCCCCTTTGGTTGGTACCACATTCTTAAGGCATTGCATAAATTCACCGACATTGACTTGCTGCTCAACGGTGTCCATCCCGATTGGCAGAAAAGGGGTGTCCACTCCATCTACTATGCCTATATGAGTGGAAATGCAATAAAACGGAATGTCCGTTGGGCATACTCCAATCCTCAAATTATAGGAAACGAGGCGCAGCGCATTTGGGACACAACCTACAAGTCATCGCCTTTGATGAAACGTGCTATTTTCAAAAAAAGCATCTAATATTCAACATCATAACTAAGCGGGTGAGATTAATTTCTATCTCACCCGCTTTTTTTGTGCTTTGTCTTGAACTGGTCATTCATTCAAGCTTGTATCCCGATTCGGGATTCCAAAACCCTTCTTGTTTTCTTGCTTCGCTCGTTGTTCCCCCGTTTTCCCATCATTTATCCTTTGTTAGAGGAAGAACGATGGGAGAACGATGGGAGAA
>DBXQ01000002.1 GCA_002309955.1 Bacteroidales bacterium UBA1208 | reverse complement strand
ACGATGGCGGCGGCACAACTCACGTTCAACGAATGTTTCGTACCCTGCTGGGGAATCTCAATGCTTCCGTCGCACAGGGGCAGCAGCTCTTCCTGAACTCCCTCCACCTCGTTGCCGAAAATAATGGCCACCTTCTCTCCAAGTTGTTCCGGAAGGGCATCCAGTTTCATGCTGTCGTCCACTTGCTCTATGGCATAGACTTTATATCCCTGTTCTTTCAGTTCCCGCACACAGTCTATGCTCTCCTCGTAGTACTTCCATTCCACGCTGTCTTCAGCCCCCAAGGCAGTCTTGTGTATATCGCGATGAGGCGGAGTGGAACAGATACCACACAAGCAAATGCGCTCTACACGGAAGGCATCTCCCGTGCGGAACACCGAGCCGATATTATTCTGGCTGCGCACATTGTCCAACACCACCGTGAGGGGCAATTTCTCAGCCTCCTTAAACTCCTGCACCGACATGCGGTGCAACTCTTCCATTGTCAGTTTCCGTGCCATATCTCAACAACTATACGAAATGCAAAAATACAACTTTTTCACCATATAATGCCATATAATACATAAAAGTTTTACAGTGTAAAAAAAAAGTTGTATCTTTGCATCCGTAAACATCCATCATTCGCAATATTATATGCAAACAATAAACACCCTTAATCCTGCACAAATCGAAGTGCTGAACATGATGTCTTTTATCAATACCGAAAGCTCATGGCAGCATTTGAAGGAGGCTCTTGCCAAATACTTTACCCAACAATTGGAAGACGAAATTGACAGCCTTTGGGAAGATGGAACTCTAACAGAACAGAAAGTTGAAGGGTTTCGCACATTACATGAACGAACCCCTTATGACAAGTAATCTTTTATGAACATCGTCCTCGACACCAACTGTCTGTTAATAGCCATCTCCGACCGCTCGCGTTTCCATCGTGTATGGCAAGCATTCACTCATGGAGATTATACCCTATGTGTGACCAACGAGATAATTGAGGAATACGCTGAGGTAATCAGCCGCAACATCAATGAAAGGGTTGCTCAGACTGTAATATATCTGATCATGACCCTAACGAATGTCAAATACATCGACCCACATTTCCGTTTTCATCTTATTACAGCAGACCCTGACGACAACAAATTCGTCGACTGTGCAATCGCTGCCAACGCAAAATACATCGTTTCAGAAGACCATCATTTCGATGTGTTAAAAGAAATTCCTTTCCCTCACATAGAAGTCATTTCCATTGAGCAATTCCTATCGGAAATCACCATCTAAGCCTCCTACCCATAGGCGGCTAACCGTCATCCAACAGACCCTTCTAACGAGATGCTCAGCAGTTTCTGCGCCTCCACGGCAAACTCCATGGGCAGTTTCTTCAGCACATCCTTGGCGTAGCCGTTCACTATCAGCCCCACGGCACTCTCGGCACTGATACCACGCTGCTGGCAATAAAACAACTGGTCTTCCGAAATCTTTGACGTGGTGGCCTCGTGCTCCAGAATAGCACTGCTGTTATTCGCCTTGATATAGGGCCACGTGTGCGCCCCGCACTTGTCGCCCAGCAGCAGTGAGTCGCACTGCGAGAAGTTGCGGGCATTCTCCGCACTCCTGTTTATCTGCACCAGACCGCGATAGCTGTTCTGGCTGTGCCCTGCACTGATACCCTTCGACATAATAGTGCTATGGGTGTTCTTGCCCACATGAATCATCTTCGTGCCGGTGTCGGCCTGCTGATAGTTATTCGTCACGGCCACGCTGTAAAACTCTGCCGTGCTGTCGTCGCCCTGCAGGATACAGCTCGGGTATTTCCACGTCACCGCGCTGCCCGTCTCCACCTGTGTCCACGAAATCTTGCTGCGCGACCCTTTGCATATGCCGCGCTTAGTGACGAAGTTATAGATGCCTCCCTTGCCCTCCTTGTCGCCCGGATACCAGTTCTGCACGGTGCTGTACTTCACCTCGGCATCCTTCAGGGCAATGATTTCCACAATGGCGGCATGCAGCTGGTTCTCGTCGCGCTGCGGAGCTGTGCAGCCCTCCATATAGCTCACATAGGCCTCTTCGTCGGCAATGATGAGCGTACGCTCAAACTGGCCCGTACCCTTTGCGTTGATACGGAAATAACTCGACAGTTCGATGGGGCATCGCACTCCCTTCGGGATGTAACAAAACGACCCGTCGCTGAATACGGCCGAATTCAGCGCTGCAAAGAAATTATCGCCGCTCGGCACTACCGAACCCAGATACTGTTTCACCAAGTCGGGATACTTCTGCACCGCCTCGCTGATGGGGCAGAACAGTATTCCTTTCTCCTCCAACACCTTCTGCGATGTGGTTTTTACCGACACCGAGTCCATGATGGCATCATAAGCCACCCCTGCCAGCTCCTTCTGCTCGCGCAGCGGGATACCCAGCTTGTCGAAGGTGGCAAGCAGCTCCGGGTCCACCTCGTCGAGGCTCTTCTTCAGCTCCTTCTGCTTGGGCGCGGCATAATAGATAATATCCTGATAATCCACCTTGTCATACTTCAAGTGGCCCCAGTTGGGTTCTTCCATGGTCTGCCACTTGCGGAAAGCGTTCAAGCGGAACTCCAGCAGCCAGTCCGGCTCGTTCTTTTTCTTCGAGATGAGGCGTATCACATCTTCATTAAGGCCCTTTCCAATGGTGTCTGTCTCGATATTGGTGACAAAACCCCATTTATACTCCTCGTTTGTAACCTCCTGTATGATACTATTATTGTCTTCTGCCATAGCAATGAATCGTTTTTCTATTTAGGCTGCAAAGATACGAAAAAAAATCGTGTTAATTAGGTTATTGTTCCAGCATCACCCACACATTTACACACCGACTCAATAATGCCCTTGCCAACACATCCCTGCATCAGCACATTAGCGCATTCAAAATCATGCAAAAAACCTCAATTCGCAAACAATGTCACGACGTTGTCCGACACCGAGTCTCCCACAATGGTCTCGAAATCACACCCCTCAGCGCAGTTGGCAATCGATATGTTCACCTTCTTGAAGCCGAAAGCCATGAATATGGTTCTCAACTGCCTGATTCCGTTCTCTTCGGCCGTTTCCAACAGCTTATCTTCCATCACCAACTCCAACAACTTTGCGCGAGCCGTGTTCTTAATAATGGTTGTCTTTTCGTGCGACCAACTGCCTTTCTCGCTGAAAGTCCTAATGTCCGACGGATTAGTGATGATATCCAGTACCTGTGCCGGAGGTATGGTCACATTGATGGTCGTATCGTCCACCACCTCTGTCTGCATCTTGGTCAAATCAAACCCCGCGCGCACAGTCCCTTTCACTATCAACACGATAGTCTTCTTTTTCAAAAACACAATCTCCTCGTCCGACACCATCACCTCACCGATATAGTGAGCCGTGCAGAACTCCGAAATCTGCTTCATCTCGGTGATTGTCTGGCTAAGCGACTCATAATAATCCTTCTTGGCGGTAATGCTATTATAGATACGCAAGGCTGTCAAAGCCACAAACACCAATAATACAATGGCAATTATCCTTCCCCAGCGTTTTTTCAAGAAAGGCCACACTGCCGCCCACAAAGCCCCTGCACCGCCTTTCACCTTTTTCCAACAACGCTTTATCCCATTATCGGGTGGCTGTGGCTCCGAGGCCTCATCACTCGCGGCTGTGCCCGATTCCGATGTCTCAACGGCCTCATCCTCTTCCATATTTTCTACAGCCTTTGGCTCCTCCGTACCCATACACGTTTCTGTCGGCACAACGGTCTCTATCTCAGGCTCTGCCATATTCTGCTCGTTCATTTCGAAGCCCTTGTCCGAATTGTCATCATATAATTCCATGTGAATCCTCCCCGTTAAACGAAATATATACATCTGTGAATCCATTGCGAAGCAACAGCATCTTCATAAACACCTCGGCATTTAGTCTGGCATCGCGCAATATCATCTCTGTCAGCTCCCTGTCCATTTTCAACTCCATCTCGCCTTTTGTCACTATCGCATCGCGTTCCTCATTCGAATATTCTGTTCTCAGCAACGAAACCTCGCTGTACAGCTGCTTCACATCGTCGGGACGGATATTGTACGACAATATCCGGGGTTGCGGCAACTCCAACCATATCTTCTTCTTTTTGTCACGCCTGCTCTCCACAACCCTCACCTTCGTGGCATCGAATTTCTCCATGTCAATACCCGCCTTGATTACAGCCTTGAACGAGAAGAGAATCTTCCTGTCACCGAATATCCTCCACGACTCGTCATTGTTGCTTACCACTTTCTGCACCGTATACTGCACCGTGCTTAACTCGGCAGCCTGTTTCATCTTGTTCAGCCAACCGCTGCCCACATCCGTCTTGCTGCACGATACCGTCAGCAAGGTCACGACAACCATTATCGGCCATATCATCCTTTTTTTCATCTCCTGATACTCCTTTTATTCTCTGTCCGACAGGTATCTATCAACAAGTTACATATATCTCCCGCCAACGACACCCGTTCCGTCAATGCTGCAAAGATACACAATTTTCGCAAACTAACGACATTTCCTGTCATACAAGAATGTTAAAAAAAAGCATTCTACTCTCGAAAAGCACCGTACAATCAAATTATTTGCGTACCTTTGTCTCATCAACTTAAATACAAAACATCATGGGTATTTTCGACAAACTACTTGGTAACAAGAATATTACCGAACAAATCAGCAAACTGGCAGGCAATGCCAACATCGCCGCTATCCTTGCCCAGTTGACTGCCAACAAGGATTTCATGTCAAAGCTTTCTTCGGCAAAAGACGACAACGACATCCATCAACTTATCGCCTCCGCCACCGACGCCTTCAAAGACATGAAACTCACCGACGAGGAGAAGAAAGACCTTGTCAATCAACTCAAAAACGTGGCCTCAGGCCTCATTGGCAAGAAATAGTCCATCCTGCCCTTACGCACCGTATGACTATATGTTGTACTTTTTGCCCGCCCTCATCGGTGTGGCAAAAGGGGGTTATTGTGTATCCCGCCTCACAATGTTGACCGAACCATGCAATCTGCTTAAAACAAAACATATGCAACACACATGAACCAACACAAACAAAACCATTCCCCCGCGTTCCGTTTTCATCGTTTCTGCCGTGCGGCCTATGCCGCTTTCAATTCCCTGCACCGGGTGGTGAACATCGGCCGTGTAGCCATCTACATTGCCGACCGCCAGCTGCGCAAGTCTGCCGCTGTACTCACCCTCGGCATCATCCTTCTCCCCTTGCAGGCCACGGCACAGACCGACGACAACCCCGACGAACGCCTTCTGCCCGCTGTCGATATCATCATCCCTGCGGACACCCTCTTCGGCTCCCCTGAGCCTGCGGCGGTACTCACCGCACAAGATTTCTCCAACACTTCCGTCCACTCCCTTGGCGACCTCGTAGCGATGTTGCCGGGTATCGACATGCGCACCCGCGGTGGCAACGATGTGCAGGGCGACCTTTCCTTAAGGGGAGGCACCTTCGACCAAATGGTTCTGCTCCTCAACGGCGTCAACTTCACCGACGCCCAAACCGGGCATCACCTGCTCGACATCCCCATCGACATCGCCATGGTGCAGCGCATCGAACTCCTCTCCCCTGCCCAACTCATGGCACGGGGCATCACCGCCTTCTGCGGAGGCATCAACATCGTGGTAAGCGAAGAATACCGCGACCATCTGATGGCTGAACTCAGCGGCGGCAGCCACGGCTTCTTCAAAGCCTCGCTCCTCGGCACCAAGACACTCGGCCTTTGGGCTGTGACCCTTGCCGGTGCCTACAACCGTTCCGACGGCTACATGGCCAATACCGACTACCGCCACGGCAGCCTCTTCGTCCAAGCCACACGGCATGCTATCCGCGACGACTGGCACCTGCAGTTGGGCGGTCAAGCCAAAGCCTTTGGCAGCCAAGCCTTCTACAGCACCGCCTATCCCGACCAGTACGAGGCCACCCGCACACTCACCGCTTCGGCATTCAATGTACACCGCTGGCAAAAGACACGCCTTGAGACCTCACTCTACGGACGCCTTCATCGCGACCGTTTCGAACTCTTCCGCGACGGCTATGCCACACCCCCTGCCTGGTATAGCGGCCACAACCACCACCTCTCCTCTATTGGTGGGTTCCGCAGCCGACTGTCGCACCGTGCAGGCATCGGCGAGGCTCTGTTAGGCATGGAACTGCGCCACGAAGGCATTCGCAGCAACGTGCTGGGCAACCCCGACAACTGTCTCCTCCCACCCTATACCCACTCCGCCGCACGGCTTTCGTCCACCCTTTTCGGTGGCTACAGCGTCGCCTACAAGCATTTCAACGCCGAAGTCCTGGCATTGGGGCTCTACAACACTGCCTTCGGCCTTAATTACGGGTTCACCGCCTCTGCTGCCTACCGCCTTGCACGGCAGTTGCGCCTGCAAGCCTCCCTGTGCCGAACCTTCCGCATGCCCACTTTCACCGACCTCTACTATCAGAGCGTCAACCAAATGGCCAATCCCGACCTCAACAGCGAACACTGTCTTGCCGCCGAGCTGTCGCTACGCTACAATTCCCGCCCCCTCGTTCTGCAAGCCACGCTCTACTATCGTGACGGCCATGACATTATCGACTGGATACGCCACCCCGACGAAGAGGTGTGGCATGCCATGAACCACACTTCGGTAGGTGCTACCGGAGCCGACATTACCTTCAACTATCAATCCGCGCTGCCCCTGCATCTATCCGTAGGCGGCGGCTACTCGCACTGCCATATAGACCGCGACCCCGGGCAGATGATTTCAGGCTACGCCCTCGAATACCTGCGGCACAAAGCCAATCTCTACTTCGCCATCTCGCCCTTGCCGTCACTCCGGCTAAAGGCTGACGCGACGTACCGCTACCGCGAAGGCAAATACACCGATAGCGAAGGCCATGTTCTCACCTATGGAGGTGCCATGTTGCTCAATGCCGCTGCTGAATACACGCTCTCCCTGAGCGGCAACCGCGACAAACTGCATGGCTCGCAACTGCGAATCTTTGTCGAAGGCCACAACCTGCTCGACACCCCCTACCGCGACCACGGCGGGGTGCCGCAGCCCGGCCGCACCATCGTGGGCGGAGTGCGCCTAAGCATCAACCCCGCACAACAATAATTATCAAACCCAAAGCAGATTGAAGCACCGCCCGCACAGGTCCCAACCCGTGCGGACGATGTTTTTTTAACATATAAAAACAACAACACAAATCATCGAATTACGGACTTATACAAATTCAACCTCCCCATTTCCAACTGCCAATATAAGAAGCTGTTTAAAATTAATTCAATGATTTTCTTAAAGCACCTGAACGGCATATTTTTTACCTTTCCTCAGTTACAATGGAACCCCATTGCGCCCTCGGAAAGGCGAAAAATCTGCTCGTTCATGTCCATAATAAAATTCATCAATCAAATTTAAACAGCTTCTAAAACAGTCGATAATTATTAACCCGCCAACCAAAATCAGTCACATCACACAAACGTGACAACCGGATTCAACAGACTTCATTCATTACATCAACGATACTTCAACGATACATCAACGATATTTCAACGATAAATTATCGTAGAACTATCGTTATCGTATCGTTGATTTAACGATGAAACGACGAGGGTTAAACCGGGTGATGGACATCTGCACAGAGGCTGGAGGCGGACAGACTGCCTTTCGGCACAAGAGATGGAGCGACAGCACCGCGAGGCGAAAGATCCCCAAGAAACAGAAATAAATATAACGCTCGTTCTATGACGGATTGACATAGAACGAGCGTTAAATATTACACTAATGCGGGAATCCCGGAATGGGGATTGATTAGCAAGAAAGCACCGATGCCACCTCTTCGAGGAAATGGCGGTCGGCGTGGTCGAAAGTGGCGAGATGCTGGCTGTCGATGTCGAGCACAGCCACGATGCCGCCCTCGTGCCACACGGGGACAACCACTTCGCTGCGTGAAGCCGCGCTACAGGCTATATGGCCGGGGAATTGTTCAACATCCGGCACCAGCAGGGTGCGGTTTTCTTTCCAGGCTGTTCCGCAGACCCCTTTGCCGAAGGCGATGTGCATGCAAGCCACGGGGCCTTGGAAAGGGCCGAGCAACAATTCGTCGCCCACCACACGGTAGAAACCCGTCCACCAAAAATGGAAAGTGTCGTGCAACATGGCGGCGGTGTTGGCCATACGGGCAATGCAGTCGGTCTCGCCGTCGAGCAGAGAACGCAACTGCTTGAGCAGAAGGAGATATTTCTCGGCTTTCTGGAGGGTGGCAAGGTCGCGGGCTTGGCGGGCATAGTCGAACAAGGCCACTGGCAGATGGCAATAGCCGTCGGGGTTGACATCAAGATAGTCTTGATGGTATTCTTCGGCACGGTAGAAGTTGCTGAGGGGCAGCACTTCGACTTGCAGGGGGCGGGTGTGGTGCGCGGCCTCGTGTTCCATGGCCTGACGGATAAAGGGCAGGTCGTCGGGGTCGGTGTAGTAGATGCCCGTGCGGTAGCGTGTGCCGCGGTCTTCGCCCTGTTGGTTGAGAGTAGTGGGGTCGATGGCCTTGAAATACATTTGCAGCAGGAAGGGCAAGCTGACGCGGAGCGGGTCGAAAGAGATATGCACCGTCTCGGCAAAGCCGGTGGTGTCGGTATAGACCTGCTCGTAGGTGGGGTTGTCGGTGTGGCCGTTGGCAAAGCCTACTTCGGTGGAGACAACACCTTCGATTTGTTTGAAGAAATGCTCGGCGCCCCAGAAGCAGCCGGCTGCAAGGTAGAGTTCTTTTTCCATGGGTTTATCTGTTGTTTTGCCTGTTATTGTCGGGAGGGAGCGAGTCGTGGCCGTCGTCGGTTTTGAAATAATCGTTACACTTGGCTTCGGCCTTGGCCTTGATTTCGGGGGTGATGCTGTCGTGCAGCACTTTGACCACGTAGAGAAGAGCCAAGAGGTCGTCGGCGAAGCCGGTGCCGGGGATGAAGTCGGGGATGAGATCGATGGGAAGGATGAAATAGCCCAGCACACCTATGATGAGGCGTTTGTGCCGGAGCGGGATGGTAGCATCGGTGAGCATATAGTAAAGCAGCAGGACATTGTAGATTACTTTACGCCCTGCCTTGGCGGCGGCGGATTTGATTTTGTCCCATAGTGAACGGTCGTCGTAGTGACGGCCATATTGTTCTATTTTGCTGGGTACGAGTGCGTTTTCGGACATGGTGCGACGGATTGGATTGCAACGACGGGGCTGCGTCCCGTTTGTTTTACCGCCATGAATAACTGAAAAAGACGCTTTTTAGTATGTGGCGTGAAAAGAAAGTACCGCTCAGCATAAGAAGCCTACCCTTATCGCCGAATATCCACCTAACCAATAACAGCACCATTCCATTCAAAAGACAGAAAAGTTAAAAAACAAAGATAAATTTGCATGGAAGAAATAAAATCCTTACTTTTGCAAAAGAAGAAAGAAGAGCATCACCATATATTCATATAATATTAACACTCACATATACAACAATAAACATTAATTTAAAAAAATAAAAGCCATGAAAAAATCACTTATTATTTTTCTATTTCCGTTTTTATTGCCCCTCACCATAGCAGGACAATATGTATACAACGAAGCATCAACAGCCATACCTTCTTTTGGTATCATTCGCCAAAACAATATCGTTTATTATGAGGATAGCGAAGCCAACTTTTTTGCCCACATAGTCTCCCTCAACCCAACCGCTCCCTATTCCAAGGTTAAGATTCCCAAAGGATGGTATATAAGGGATTTCAGAATTGTAGAGGGGACTGCCTACTTTTGCGGAATAGATTCCATATCCATGACAGCCTTGTTGGGTCATTTCTCCATCGGCAACCTACTTGCAGGAAATGGTACCATCACATTCTACTACGACAACAATAAAATAAAAGACTTGGCTATTTTAGAACGTATAGCTGTGGCAAAAAGGGATAAAAATGTTTCTATCCTGACAATCGGCAGGTGCTTGAGAGGATTTGACCCCAAAATTTACGGCTCGGATGCAGCGGTTTATGTAGAAGACTACCATAACACAGGTTTATGTTGTCAATACAAAGCCAACGATACATTGTGGGACGTAACAACAACCGACAATTATTTCGTTTTAGCCGGCATCACATCATATAAATATAAATTGACAATGAGACGTGCCCCTATAGAAGCTCCAGCAAACACTATTATGGGTTTCATGACACAGTGCATTAATTATACATGCACCTACAAATTCGCAAGCGGACTCTGTGCCGTTGGATTGGGCCATGACTCGACAGCCATAGCCTCTTATTACGACGACCAACCATACGCTAGTATGCAGTTGTTCACCATCGATGTACCCTCCGGCCATATGAATATCAACCAGCGTGACGGATGGGGATTTATCAATCCCGGACAGCTGGCTCCACCTGCGGACATGGCTTATTTGAAAGACTCAAACGCATTGATGGTAATTGACACCACAGCCTCATATAAGTGGGCAATACTCAGGTTGAATCCCTATGCCACTGCATGGATGTATGAAACCCCTTTCTACTATTTTCGATCTACTGATCTAACCTATACATCACTATATCCTTTTCCCCCAAGTACATTCATGGCAGCAAGCGGGGGCAGATGGATGAAGCTTGAATTAGGTTCAACCTCACTGCCTATTCCCGGAACCCACACATATTGCCTTGAGTCCTACACTACCGATATTTTCACATATACTGGATATTGCGACAGTACTGAACAATCCGGAGCATACGAGAAATATATAATTTCATTAACATCACAGGATAACAATGTAGCACTCTCCACATTAGAGGCGGGATGCCACAGCAAATAAACCACAATTACAAAGCAAATAAACCACAATTACCATGAAAAGTGTATTAATTAGATCTCTGTTGTTCGCAACAACATTGGGCATGGGTGCAATCCATGTGTCTGCTCAGCAGGAGATTAACTTCCCGAACCCAGACTATTTGAACTGGGAATACCCATTTCCCCATGTTGCTGTGACACAAGGCGGTGTTGACACATATATATCCTTTCAAGATTCAATAGACTATCAAGGTACGTATAATCAGGGTGCGATTAATCCCTTCCTTTTTATGCAAGCCGACAGCAACACAACATTCAGGATGGAGGGGGTGGCAGCGCCCTTCACTCAAGCAAAAGGATTATTGTATGAGTACCTGTGGATTTATGACGACATGGACGTGGAGGTGTTTGTATGGAAAGCTGTGGCAGGGGACTCGAATCTACAATTGCTGAAAAGCCAGACATTCCATTTAAGGAAAGGTCAAGTACCCGACAAGGCTCTTGTATATGAACATGTAACTACTACACAACATTATTATGATAGTCCCGACTCGAACAAAATATTCCTTTATGAACTATACTTCGATATGCCAGTTACTGTAACAGGGCTTTTTATGGTAAGCATGAAAGCCACACCTTATAGGACAATGTTTCTGAGGAATACCGGCATTGTAGCAGGTAGAACCACCCAAGAACAACGTAGTCATAGCTTTTGGGGATATCTCGGTACGATAGACTACAACACAAACAGATTCGGCCATGTATGCGATATTGAACAACATCTTCCAATTAGAAGATTCCATGCCAGTCCTGTGCCGGTTGTTGAGAACGACAATATCAAAACAATGTACCAACAGCTATATTTCCCTATCGGAAAGGTGTTGCATGATGGGATAGATAATGTGACGGCGGAGAACCTCCTGCAGCTAACGCCCAACCCTGCAAGTGGGACGGTGAGAGTTCAGTCCAGCAACGGGATTAAAAGCATCACGATAACGGACATGACAGGCCGCACGATGATGAGGAAAAAATTTGACGGTGCGATGAGCTGTGTCAACCTCGACATCAGCACTCTGCCTACAGGCGCCTTCGCCCTAAGTGCTACAACACCTACAGGCACCATGACCCGGAAACTGATAGTAAAATAGCACCACACGGAGTCCCCGCATCTTTGTCATATAGAAGGAGTATGCGGGGAATAATGGATTTGGTCGCAACAACGAATCCTGAAAGTATGACTATCCCTTCTTGTAGTGGGGATGGTAGGTGCTGATGGTGTCGCGCAGATATTGGCGGGTGAGATGGGTATAGATTTCGGTTGTGGCAAGGCTTTCGTGGCCTAACATCTCCTGCACAGCGCGGAGGTCGGCACCGTTCTGCACCAATTCGGTGGCGAAGCTGTGGCGCAGACTGTGGGGCGACACCTGTTTGTGAATACCTGCCTCGGCAGCAGCCTCTTTGATGAATTGGAAGACTGCCACCCTTGTCATTCGGTGTCCGCGAAGGTTGAGAAAGACATAGAGTTCCTCGCCCCGCTGGATGTTGAGTTGACTGCGGTTGTAAAGGATATAGTCCTGGACCAGACGGAGGGCGTGAGGGTTGATGGGTACCCAACGTTCTTTGTCTCCTTTGCCGATGACCTGGAGCAGTTGCTCGCTGTCGTAGATGTTGGAGAGTTTGAGATTGATCAATTCGGATACCCGCAGTCCACAGCCATAGAGAACTTCGGTCATGACGTAGTTGCGTGCTGGTCCAGGTTTGCTACAGTCGAAGGTTGCCTGCATGGCTTCGATGTCGCTGTCGGTCAACACGTCGGGAAGGTGCTTGGGACGAGTGGGCATTTCTATCCGTTCGGCAGGATTTTCGGCAATGGCATCCTCGACTACAAGCCAATGGAAGAAAGCCCTCCATCCCGACAAGACCCTGCACTGGGTGGTGGGTTCGACGTGGATGTCGGTCAGCTGGGCAGTGAGGGAACGGAGATGCTGGACAGTGATATCGGCAGGCGCAAGACCCATGGGTTCAGCCCAATGGCGCAATGTGGCAAGGTCGTGGAGATAGGCCTCGACGGTGTTGGCAGAAAAGTTCCGTTCGAGTCTCAGATACAGCTCGTATTCGTTGGTATATCGTTGCCACTCCACTGCGGGAAAGAGGTGTTGTATTAGTTTGTTTTTACTTTTAAATCAACGCTGCCGGAGAAGCCAGATGCCAAAGTCGAAGAGGTTTTCCTCTTCCACCATCTTGATGTATTTGGGGTTCTTCCCTTCAATCATCACAATTTTGCCGTCCTCGCGCTTGGCAACAGAGCCATAGGTGGCCATACGTCCCTGAATAGTGGAGGCGCGGCGAGAGAGGTAATTGGAGGGACGGGCAGGATTGCTGCGCAAGGGATGGGGGAGGCAGACGGCAAGAAGAACGGCTTCGCGACGAGTGAGGTCTTTGGCCGAATGGTGGAAATAATGCTGTGCGGCGGCTTCGCAGCCATAGATACCATCGCCGAATTCGATGATATTCAGGTAGCACTCCATAATGCGGCGCTTGCCCCAAATCTTCTCTATGAGAGTGGTGTAGTAAGCCTCAAGTGCCTTACGCCACATTTTGCGCGAATGCGGGAGGAAGCAGTTTTTAGCGGTCTGCTGGCTTATGGTGCTGGCACCGGCTTGTTTGCCTCCACGTTTGTTTTTGAGATAGACGGTCTTCATGCGGTCGATGAAGAAGCCATGATGATACATGTAGAGACCGCCATCCTCGGAGATGGCAACCGCATTGATGAGATGGGGCGATATGTTGTCGAGGCTGACATAGTCGCGTTCAAAAACAACCGAGCGGTCGGGGTCTTTGATTTGCTCGAAGAAGCGTTGCACCATGAGGGGGGTGACCGGGGGATTGAAGACCGAGCAGAAAAGCACTTGAAAGAGGGAGAAACCCAACAACGCCAAGAGCGTCACCCAAACAGCACGCCATACTTTGCCGAAAAAGGAGAGCTGACGCCACCTTTTCAATCGTCTATGCCGCTTTGTATTGTCCTTTTTTTTCTTTCTATTTGCCATATTTATCAGAAGATACCTATTAAGCAGATTATTATAAAAAATGGCTGCAAAAGTACTATTTTTTTGTCAAATAAAGAAAAAAATGTATATTTGTATTTCAATAAATAAAAAACATTTATATATAAATACCTAAAATACAAAACAATATGGCAAAAGTAGCAATTAACGGTTTCGGCCGTATCGGAAGAATGTCTTTCCGCGCCATGCTTGACCACCCCGAGTTGGACATCGTGGCCATCAATGACCTGACAAGCGCAGACACGCTCGCTTATCTGTTCAAATATGACTCTGTACATGACAACTTCGAAGGTGAAGTGCACGCTGAAGGCGACTGCATCGTAGTAAACGGCAAAAAGGTGAAAATCTATGCCGAACGCGATCCCCAGAACCTCCCCTGGAAGGATCTTGGTGTTGACATTGTTGTCGAGTCGACCGGTCTGTTCAAGAAACGCGAACAGATGATGAAACATATCGCTGCCGGCGCAAAGAAAGTCATTCTGACTGTTCCCGCCAGCAAGGCTGAAGATGTGGATGCCACCGTTGTGATGGGTGTCAATGACAATGTGCTGACCAAAGAGATGCAACTTGTTTCGAACGCCAGCTGCACCACCAACTGCCTTGCCCCCGTTGCCAAGGTTCTGAACGACAAATTCGGTATCAAGCGCGGTTTGATGAACACCATCCACAGTTACACCAACGACCAGAAGATTCTCGACCAGCCTCACAGCGACCTGCGTCGTGCCCGTGCCGCTGCCATCTCTATCATCCCCACTTCGAGCGGTGCTGCCAAGGCTGTTGGCCTGGTAATTCCCGAAATGAAGGGCAAGCTCGATGGTTTCGCCATGCGCGTTCCTACTCCCGACGGTTCTGTGGTTGACCTCACAGCTGAGCTGAACTGCACTGTTACCAAGGAAGAGATCAATGCCGCCATTAAAGAAGCCGCAGAAGGCGCTATGAAGGGTGTGCTGCAGTATGTTGAAGACCCCATCGTCAGTGTGGACATTATCGACAACACTCACAGCTCTATTTTCGACAGTCTGCTGACCCAGGTTATGGACGGCAACTTTGTGAAGGTGGTAAGCTGGTACGACAACGAGAAGGGTTACAGCACCCGCGTTGGAGACTTGGCTGCAAAACTGGCCACTCTTCTCTAAAACAAAACATTACGAAGCAGTAATGTAGTTTTATTACAACAGAAAAGAGTTGAGGGTGACAAACCACTTTCAACTCTTTTTTATACTATTAACCGCATGCCCTTACGTCAAGGGTATAATCACTAAATAAACTAATATGCTATTAAAAGACAAAGTTGCCATCATTACAGGGGCAACCCGAGGAATAGGGCGCGCCATTGCGCTCCGCTTTGCCGAGGAAGGCTGCAACATTTCATTCTGCGGCAGGAGTCGCAATGCACAAATGGAATCGGTTGAAAAGGAGCTTGCCGCCTTGGGGGTTCAAGCCAAAGGCTATGTGGTTGACGTTGCAAATATGCAAAGCACCAAGCAATACGTTGCCGACACACTGAAAGACTTCGGACATATAGACATACTTATCAACAACGCCGGAATAACTGACGACGCTGCTATTAAACGTATGACCGAAGAGCAGTGGGACAATGTCATCAACAATGATCTTAAATCGGTATTCCTCATGACGCAGGCCGTTCAGCCAACCATGTGGAAGCAGGGATTCGGAAGCATTGTCAATATAAGTTCTGTGGTAGGAATCGGCGGAAATGTGGGTCAAGCCAATTACGCTGCTGCAAAGGCAGGCATTATAGGTTTCACCAAGACCGCAGTGAAAGAACTCGGTGCCCGCAATATCCGCATGAATGTGGTGGCACCGGGATTTATCGTCACCGAAATGACAGGTGAAATTCCTGAACAACTGAAAAATTATTGGCAGACACGCATTCCCTTGCGCCGTCCCGGAACACCTCAAGAGGTGGCAAATGCATGCCTGTATTACGCTTCGGAACTGGGAAGCTACAACACAGGCGATGTGATGCATCTTTGCGGAGGAATGGAAGATGCCTAAATTCAGCCTTTTCGCACAATCGTCGAGACGACTATTCCGCCAAGCAAGAACGGTCTCTATAGGGTTGTGGTGTATTGCAGCGATGACCTTTTTGCTTGCAACAGCCTGCACCACACAAAACAGCACACCAGCATCGCAGACAGACACTTTTATCGACGACTACCAACGGAGCGTAGAAGTGCCTTTGAATCCCATAAGGATTGTCAGCACTTCTCCTGCAGTCACCGAGATTATGTATGCCTTGAAAGCGGAGCAACTGTTAGTTGGGCGCACCGATTATTGTGTATACCCACCACAAGCCCAAGAGATTCCATCAATTGGAGGAATAAGCAATCTCAATGTAGAGAAGATTGTTTCGCTCAATCCCGACCTTGTAATAAGCGGGTCGATGATTCCACAGAAAAGTTCGCAACAATTGGAGCAAATGGGGATACCCATTGTATGCGTCATCGAAAAACAACGATTTGACGGATTGTATGAAAACATCTCTAAAATAGGACAGTTGGTGGGACGCACAAGCGAGGCTGACAGTCTTGTGGAACTAATGAAGACTCAATTGCAATCGCTCACCCAGCAACTGAACAACACCAACACTGTAAGGCCCAGCGTATATTATGTGGTAGGATTTGGACCCTCGGGCAATTTCACGGCTGGAGGGAATTCTTTCATCAACGACATAATCGACATGGCCGGTGGTCGCAACATTGCGGCCGACATTACCGGTTGGAGCTATAGTCTCGAAGCACTGATGCAAGCCGACCCCGACTACATTATGATACGGCGCGAAGATTCGGCAACCTTTTGCCGAACTCAACCTTACAATCGTCTCAAGGCTGTGAAACAAGGGAACGTGATAGCACTTGAAAGCGGGACAATAGACCTCCAAGTGCCACGAAACCTGCAAGCAATCCTTTACATCAGCCAGAAACTAAAAGAAGAGGGAGGCCACTAAAAGCCTCCCTTTTTAGTATTCCTGATTCATCATTAATGTCCTACACGCAAGAAACGTATGGCACGATCCAACTGATTGTCGGTACCACTCTCCAATAAATGCTTATTGTAACGAATCTCAATATCGGGCTGAACACCTATGCCCTCCACATCGCCATGGTCGCTGTCAACCATATGGAAAGTACTGGTATAGACATAGTATGAAAAGATGTTCTTATAGGGGTCAGGGCCATTTTCAAAATACTCATTGTCTCCGAAGCATCCCGAATAGAACAGGTCATGATAAATATTGGTTGCATTGCCGGAATAGAGTCCACCAATTGCGCCATAGGTACGTTCACCGATAAATGTACCGTTCGGAAGAGCCTTTATCAACATAGTCGCCAATTCGGCGCAACTGACGGAGTGGATGTCGGCCAGCACAACAATGGGTTTGGCTTTTTTGAGATGCATGTTCTTCGGGCAATCCACCCAACTCTCAGACCAAGCGCTGTAGTCAAGACGGCCATAGCCCTCTTTCACCCGGGTGTAGCCGACCAATGTAGGCGTTTGAGCCAAAGAACCAATAAGGGGGGCCAAGTCTGCCACACTGCCGCCACCATTCCCACGCAAGTCAATGATTATGCCCACTACAGAGTCGTTGTTTGCATAGCCGGCACCTTCCATACTTATGCCCTCATGATAGCGGGGGCCATAGAAAGCCTTGGCCGGTGCCTGTGCCCTCACAGCATCGGGAACTACATTTGAGGCATACTCATAAAGCTGGTGCATCTGAACCATAAAAAAGTTAGTGAAACGGAAATAGGCTATTAACTCTCCATCGTTGGCACCTTTTATCAAACAGAAATATGAGCCTGGAATATCATAGGTGCTGTTGGGATTATACTCCAGCATAGTACCCGGGATTGCTTTTTTCCTCAGCACTTTAAGTTGGTTCTCACGCTCTACGTCAGGATCAGTGGAATGACGATAATCATTTTCCCCTGGCCTCACTGTGGCTTCACAATATCCATGGGGAATACCTTTGGGGGTGTAGAATCTGCCATAGAGATGGTGATCCAACAAGCCTTCAAACAATCCAATGTAAGCATCATTGTACTCATAGATAGTGACAGGTTTGTTCGCAGGACGGGCATCAAACTCGGCAAAAATGGGTTTATATTTCTCGTAACGTTCATCCCAATCCACCGTATCACGATCCCAGAACAAATACCCTTGATCCATCCCAGCCCATACCGCTTCGAACTGTTGCGAATAAGTCTTACAAACACGATGGTGCGGGTTGCCTTTATTCTCCAAAGGCTCTTTACGACATGAGGTCAAACTGAGTGCCACCAACATGACACCTACACCAAGATATAGTTCAATTTTTTTCATAATTATTATATTATAAAGGTTTGAGTAAGAAAGGAATCCCTTTACTAATCAAAAACCGTTGAAATTCATGTTAGAGCCAGTAACTCAATCCTCCCTGAATGGCAAAAGCCGTGTTATATCGGGGATTCAAGTTCTGCATATAGGGCTTCTGGATATCTGTTATGCTGTAATACCATCTGATTTCAGCACCCACCTCTATCCTGTCTATTATCTTTCCACTGAGACCGGCACCCCATGTGAACCCCTTCTCTATCCTGTTGTCGCGTTTGTCGTTGAACTCCCAATCCTCGTCAACATCAAAATACCTTTCGTTAGAGAATGAATAGGTATTACCCTTTCTATGCCCCCTGAGCCAATATCCGCCAAACACACCGCCGAAAGCATGGATCTGAACAACACGTCCCACACTCAACTTCAGTTCAAGCGGGACATTGACGTAGTCGTTTGTCATCGTGGTGTTCAGCGAATAGCGCAGATTGTAATACTCAAAGACATGATCCATGTGGTAATTTTTCTGTATAAGCACTGCCCCAGTGTTGATGGACAGCCACTTAAGAGGAGCATATCCAATACGGAAACCATACACACTGCCCGTTCTGAACTTGTCGAACTTCATATCCGACATATACACCATATCCACGCTATGGTAGTTGCGGTCTATACCAGCGGTGATGCCGATGCTGAAATGCCTTGTACGCGGCTCGGCAAGATTCTCCTCCTGTGCGGCAAGCACTGCCGGCACAGCGGCCAGCCACCCCAGCAACAGGCCTCGGACAATGGAGATAGGTAGACGATTGATCATTCTCATAAAACAATTGTTATGTTACAAATTATTGGTGTCCGATAAACATATTTATCTGATTGAATATCGACGTATCCATGATAAGTAAGTCCTCTATTGTTGAAATATACCATGATTACTTATATATCAGCTAATAACGAATGCTATTTATGATTTTATCGGACACCAATGGTTACAAATATTTGCAGAATTAATTTCCGTTACGAAGATATTCCAGTGCACGTTCCAACTGCTTGTCGGTACCTGCTTTCAACTCTTGGGCATTGTAAGGTACCACTATATCGGGAATCACCCCCTTGCCTTCAAAGCTCTCATAGTTGAGGTCGACAAACTCAAATGTACTGGTGTAGACATAATAGGCGTAATCAGGATTGCTATAGGTGCGGCCTTCATTCGTATAAAAATTAAACAAATTGGTGTCGCCGAAACAGCCGTTATAAAAAATGTCATGGAGATTTGTGTTAGGCCAGAGCGGACCTGTTCCTCCAAAAGTGCGTTCACCCACCACCTTGCCATTAGGAATACACTTGATGAGAACGGCAGTGATTTCCGAACAGCTAACAGAATTGGCATCCACAAGCAATACGATATTCTTCTCCTGCTTTATCGGCCTTTTGGGTGGGGTCAGTATAGTGGGAAGCCAAGCACTGTAATCCAATCTTCCCACACCCTCTTTCACACGTGTATAACCGATATGCAATTTTTTTTGCAGCAATGAGGCAATATACATAGCGATATTGCCGAAGTTTCCACCACGATTGCCTCTCACATCGATGATAATTCCCTTTACATCATCGCGGTTGATGAGTGCACGGTCACCTACGTTGCCCGCAGTATCGGGGTCGAAAAAGGCATATAACGGAGCCAACTCGGCCTGTGACTGTGAACTTTCGTCGAATGCAAAACCCGAGAACCGGAAATAGGCAATCTTCTCCCCCGATTCCTTGCCGGGCAACAGGCAGCTCCATGACTGAGGTGCTTTGCTCCCCGAAACAGTGTTTTCTGTCAAGTCGCTGATTCCCGGCATACGCTTAAGAATGGAAATCTCCTGGGCGATGTCGGTCTCATAGGGTGCTTTGTGACCCGGACTGACGGCAATAGCAGTCTTCCGATTCGGTTCCCACAGAATGGCTGCGAAATGATGGTCGACAAGACCTTTGAGCACATTCTCCCAAGCTGCCTTATACTCATCGAGCGTAACAGGGTTGGCAGTGCCACGGGCATCAAAGGCTTGGAAAAGCGGCAGACAGCGGTCATAGCGAGTATCCCAGTTGACGGTATCTCTTTCCCAGAACACATACGACTGGTCCACACCCTCCCAAATTGTTTGGAACTGTTCGGTATAGGATTTGCAGTTCAAATGGTTGGGGTTATGCAGGACAGGAGCCTCTTTGCGGCAAGACACCATCATCAGTGTCGACATGGCGGCAATCGCCATGGTATTAATGATATACTTTCTTGTTTTCATAGTTAGTCAAAATGGCAGATTAATAATAGTTTTATTCTTCATCTCAAAACGAATGGCTCAAACTCAGTTGGACGGAATAGGTTGTATTATATCGCGGGCTGAGATTGCGCATATACTTCTTCTGGATGTCCGTAAGGCCATACAGGCAGCTTCCCTCGAGTCCCAGCGACCAAGCCTGCGCCTTGCCAAGGGCAAGCGTTACGCCTGCCGATACGGCAAGACCCCCGTCGAAACGGTTGTCGCGGGTGCTGTTGAATTTGACATCCTCGTCAAATTCAATAACGTCGCCGCTGAAAGGGAAACTGGTGCCATAACGTGAGCTTACCAACCAATAGCCCATATAGCCACCTACTCCAGCGTGAACTTTAAACCGATTCCCGTACGAGAATACGGCCATCACCGGCACATCTATATAGCCGTTGATTGTACCCGTATGAAGCATACCAGCATCTTCATTATTAATGATCACATGATTAATCATTCCATAGTCCTTCATCAGAAACAGGACTTCAGCACGCACACCCAGCCAAGGCATAAAATTGTATTGCGTATGCAAGCCAAATGACACGCCTAACATGCCTGTGTAGGACATGTTATTCATGTAAACCATATTGGCACTATGGACGTTATAGTCTCCACCGAGCGATAGGCCTAAATTCCAATGGTAGAAACCCGGTGCCGCATTGGTATCCAACGCATCTTGTGCTTTCGCAACGCAAAACAGCGTCATGAAAGCAGTAACAAATAGTATTTTTTTCTTCATAAGTTATAAGAGTTTAAAATTGCACATCCATATTAGCAAAAGGTGCCACGCCTATGGCGTGGCACCAAGTGTGAGTCTTATTCAGCGTCGCTGATGAAGGGATATTTGTAATCGTAGGCGGGGTCGAAGGTCTCCTTAATGGCCTGAGGGCTGGTCCAGCGAATCAAGTTCAGATACGAACCGGCCTTGTCGTTGGTGCCGCTAGCACGGGCTCCACCGAAGGGCTGCTGTCCCACCACGGCGCCTGTGGGCTTGTCGTTATAGTAGATATTGCCCGCAGCATATTTCAGGATGTTAGCACCCTGCCGCAGAGCTTTGCGGTCGGTGGCAAAGATGGCACCCGTCAGTGCGTAAGGCGACGTCTCATTGCACAAACGCAAAGTCTCTTCGTACTTGGCATCCTCGTAAACATACACTGTGATGATGGGTCCGAAAATCTCCTCGCACATGGATTTGTATTTCGGGTCGAGGGCACGGATAACCGTGGGCTGGATAAACCATCCTTTGCTCTTGTCGCCGGTGCCGCCGAACACGATTTCGGCATCCTTGCTCTTCTTGGCATGCTCGATATAGCGCATGCAGTTGTCGAACGAAGCNNTCGTCGATAACGGCGTTGACGAAGGCGCTGAAATCGCGCACATCGCCCACCTTGATTTCGTCAAGCATCTTGCCGACAATCTTCTCCACCTTGGGCCACATGCTCTTGGGGACATAGGCACGCGAGGCAGCCGAACACTTCTGGCCTTGGAACTCGAAAGCTCCGCGCACAATGGCTGTAGCCACCTGCTCGGGATTGGCCGATTTGTGGACAAAGATGAAGTCTTTGCCGCCTGTCTCACCCACAATCTTGGGATAAGTGCGGTAGTTGGCAATATTGTCGCCAATCGATTTCCAGAAACTGTTGAACGTACCTGTGGAACCGGTAAAGTGGACACCCGCCAGATTGGCATCGGCAAAAGCGACCTTGCCAATCAGAGAACCACTGCCAGGCAGGAAATTCACCACTCCGTCAGGCAGACCGGCTTCTTTGTAAATCTTCATCAACAGGTAGTTAGACAGCATGGCGGTGGTGCTGGGTTTCCAAATGCAAACATTGCCCATCAGCACAGGCGACAGGCAGAGATTACTGGCAATAGAGGTAAAGTTGAAGGGAGTGATGGCAAACACAAAACCTTCGAGGGGACGGTAAGTCACATAGTTCAGCGTACCCTTGTCGCTGCATGGCTGGTCGCTGTAAATCTGTGAAGCATAGTAGGCGTTGTAGCGCAGAAAATCCACCAGCTCGCATGCCGAATCGATCTCAGCCTGCATAGTGGTCTTGCCCTGCCCAAGCATTGTGGCGGCATTGATGAGCCAACGGTACTTGCCACTGATAAGTGTGGCAATCTTCAGCATCACGCTGGCACGCTCAATCCACGGGGTATTTGCCCATTCCTCATGCGCCTTCATCGAAGCGGCTATAGCGGCCTGAACCTCCTTCTCGCCTACTTTGTAGTACTTGGCAAGCACATGCTTGTTGTCAGTGGGCATCACAATCTCGCCCATCTCAGCGGTTTTCACTTCCTTGCCACCGATAATAGGGCAAATAGTGGTGGTTTTCTTGTACAGGTCTTCCAAGGCTTTACGGATCTCCTTACGCTCGGGGCTGCCGGGCTTGTAACCTAAAACTGGTTCGTTCTCAGGCTTCGGGAACGTGAAAATAGTGTTGTTCATATCACAGAAATTTTATTATTGATTTTCACAAAAAGATTTGCAAATGTACGATTTTTTTTCGATATGCAAAAAAAAATGTATCTTTGCAGTCTGAAAATAACAAAACAAATACAATACTAAAATAACATGAAAAGATTCAGTATCATTATGATGTGCCTCGCCGCCATGGCATTTGCCTCATGCAGCAGCATGGGCGGTGCCACGATGGACAGTGCAGCCAAGACGCAAGGGCGCAACACGGCCAACGCCCTTATCACCCTCTATAACTCCTATAGAAACACGGGTACCGTAAGCCTTAGCAACCCCACCGACCTCACTGCCGCCCTGATGGTTGCCACAGGCTACACCAACATGCGCTCCAACAAAGACAATCCCGACTACAAAAAGGCTTTCGCTGCCGGCATGGTCTCTGCTGGCTCCGGCCTCATCACCGCCGCCAATGTCGACTACATCATCAACACCATGAACAGCCTCACGGGGCTGAACGTGAATGCCAGCACCGTGGCCAACAATGTCGGCACAGCCACAGCCCTCATCCAGCTGTTGCAGGCACTGGGCAGCGCACCTGCCAACTAACAACAACCCTCCTACACCAAACTACTGGCGGGACAGACAATATGCCTGTCCCGCCAGTTTATTGCCCTACCGTATGGGCACCTGTCCATCACCCATTCCACCAACAGTCTTCAGTCAGTTAAACGAGTATAATACAAAGTCACAATACCCGTTCCTATCATTCTATTACCACGCGGAGGGTGGACTGGCCTTGGGGCGAGGCGAGGGTGGCCGTGTAGACTCCTGTGGGCAGGCTGCGCACGGGCAAAGCAAAACGATGGGTAGAGAC
>DBXQ01000065.1:178-7550 GCA_002309955.1 Bacteroidales bacterium UBA1208 | reverse complement strand
CGAAAGAGGCTCCCTCTTTTTGTTTTATGGATTCGATAGATACTATAGATTTGATAGGTCGGGTTGTTTGAGATAATATATAAAATGTGTTAAAGTGCTTGACTCGTCCCTTGGGGCATGTTGTATCTTTGCATTCGATATCAAACAAACACTATTGTCGTACGATAATGATTTACAGAACAAAATTAAAAATCGGGGAGTTCTCGAAGATGATGCAAGTGACAGTAAAGACCCTGCGACTGTATGAACATAAGGGTCTTCTGCAGCCCAATGAGGTGGATGAGTGGACTGGCTACCGCTACTACAGCGTGGCGCAGATGCAGCGTCTTTCATCCATCCGCACACTTCAACAGATGGGTTTCTCGTTGGCAGAGATAAAAGAGATCTTTGACAGCGACACTTCCGTGCCACAGTTGGGCCAGTTGGAGCAGAAGATTACCGACTGTAAGCAGCAACTGCACATGCTCCAGGGACGTTTACAGCTATTGCTTTCGTTGAGGGACTCCCGCAAAGAAATCAGCAAAATGGAAAAATTTTCAATTCAGACCTTACCGTCAATCATCGTCGCATCGCACCGCGAGGTAATCAAAAACTGGCAGTCCCTTGGCCCTCTCTGTACCGAAGTCATCGCACCGGAGATGCACCGCCTTGGCTGCCGATGCCCTGTGCCGGGCTACTGCTTCACCGTTGAGCATGACAAAGAGTATAAGCCCACCGACATCGACATTGAGTATTGCGAACAAGTGGAGGAAATGGGGCAGGATAGTGCCATTATCCAGTTCAAACGTCTACCCGAAGTGCCCACTGCTCTCTGTATGGCTCATCATGGTCCCTACGACCGTTTCTACGAGTCCTACACCGAGCTCTTCCGCTATATCGAAGAGCATGGCTATCGTATAGTAGGGCAACATCGCACGGTCTACGTCGATGGTATCTGGAACCAAAAAGACCCCGAAAAGTGGCTTTCCATCCTCCAGGTGCCAGTAGCGAAAGAGTAATATCCATTACACGTATGAAAAAGGAGTTGCAACAATGTGACTCCTTTTTTCTTAGTTAATACAATATTTTCCATCTTCCATCGTTACAAAATCAAATATAAATAAAGCAATGCCAACTATTTTTACACTATTTGGATTACGGTTTATGTTTTATTCTGACGACCACGAACCTGTGCATGTGCATATTTGTAATGCAGGGCGTGAAGCAAAATATAATGTGCAACCGATGATGATGGTGTACAATCACGGTTTCAAGAAACATGAGTTGTCTCTAATAGAGTCAATTCTTGAAGAGAACACTGATGTAATCCTTGATCGTTGGCAAGAGTTTTTCAAACAGAGATGAAAAAGATGCAAATAGACCGGGTATGGGTGGATGACCACGCTGTGTATGCCGTAACAACCGACGGCAAGCAGGCATCCTACGAGTTCGATAACTGGCCTCGCTTGCGTGACGCGAGTCAAGAGCAACGTGCTGAGTTCGAACTGTCCTATTCTGGCATTCATTGGCCTTTAATAGACGAGGACCTGAGTTTTGAGGGCATGTTCCACGATGCTGGTCTTTGTGACTTAACCGTAGCTGAAGATTCCGTTTATTATGGTGGTTGATAACTATATCAGCCATTGAAAAATGGAATAGAAATGTAACCCCGAAAAGTGGCTCTCCATCCTCCAGACACCTGTGGCAAAAGAGTAATAGTCATTGCATGCATAAAAAAGAGGGTGTCCCATAAGTTTTGGGGCACCCTCATCTGCCAAAAGCATGTTGCGTTCGCCAATAGGTTTGGTAAGACTTTTACCAAGACTTTATCCAAAAATCATCAAACAAATCACTGCCAGTCGGCGTGTAATCATCATCAATTACTTGTTCGAATGAGAGCAGTCCCCAATCGGCTTTTGCATCCTTGCAATACCAATTCAATGCGCTGTAGCCTTCTTCCGACTCGCTAAAGAATGTGATTACCCAAAAGTGTTTCTCAAAGTCTTTAAGATAGTCATTCTTGTTGTAGGTCTCATTGATGATTGTCTCATAGCGGTTGAGTTGATCTCCGTGAATCATCGTGTAGGCTTTGTCCTCTAATACAACGAGGTGTTTCTCATCTTTGCCGTTGCATTTGATTATAACATTTGCCGATACATCGATGCGCTGCCATTGTTTCCACACATCAACGCTAATAATCTCGATGTCATTGCATCCGCTCTTTCCAATAAGTTTGAGCAGAATGTCGGTGCAGCGTTTGTGCAGTGTCGGGTTCTTTTCCAGTATTGCTTTGTTTGCGGCAACGCGCATCACCCACGACATCTGATAGTCGAGCATGGCCTCTTTGCCATAGTCACTTTCGGAATCGTCGTGCATGAAGAGTGAATAATCTACATCTTCCATAAGATAGTTGTATTAATTATTTTTTCGATAATGACTAATTATTAGTATCATTACTTTCAAATTTTTCAATAGGAATATTGTCCTCTGGTTCTTCTTCCTCAATGCTAATTGGGTCTAATTGAAGTTGAAGTGTAGAGCTTGATTCGGGTTCAAGGTTGTCATTTTCCTCTTGAATAACATGTGTTGTAGTTGGATTCAAGAGGGTATTATTTTCTGTTTCAGTTTTTTGCGATATCTTCTTGGTATTCCTGTCAGATTGTTCCACATTTGGTTCTTTCTTATCTTTTTTCTTTTCATCATTGCAGGTCGTAATAATTGCGCTTAATATCATTAGAATTACAAAAGTCCATCCAAAACAACCTAAACTATTATGCTTATTATATTCTTCATCGGACATCCATGCCCAATGATTATCCCCTAGTTTAACCCAATGTCTTGCCATTTTTGTGTGGCCATTTTATCCTGTTGCCTTTTCAGTTTTAAAATGATTATACAATATCGGCTTCCGACTTTTGAGCCGAAAGCCGATGTTAGAATAAGGGACATTAAGAAAGGCGCAAACCATCTCGTTAAGTTGTCCTTATTCTTTTGGAAGGTGCTGGTGGAACCTTTGGAACGGATAAGGTGCAAGATGTTTCACGCCAATGCGTGAACCCTCCGCATCCCTTTCCCCGTTCCGTTGAAAGTTACCAGCTTTTCCAAAAGGGGGACATGGGAGCTTCAAGCTCAAAATGATGTCTTATTTAATATGTCAGTTTCTATGTCATTTTTGTTATTAGTGTTGATATTATTCGGTCATCATTTTCGATGCTATTATTCTGTCAACAATGACGTAGTCGCCATAGATGTGGAATATGATTGTCCAGCGGTGCATCACTGCCATTGTGCGGGCTTCGGGATGGATGCGTCTGGCAACGAGGTGACGGCTGAGAGGAAAGGATTTGGCAGCAAAGGAAAGTTCTGAAATGTACGAGTAGAGCCGTCTAACATATCGCTGACCCGCTTCGGGACGGTAGATTTCCGCCACATAGGCTTCGACACGCTCCATATCGCGGTCTGCTTCGGCAGTGAGAACAACCCTGCGTTCACTCATAGCGCTCATTCAGTCGGTTGATGGACTTGCGGTAGGATTCCTCAAGGCTGATGCACCCTTCGGGCAGACTCTCTCCGTCCATCAGTTCATGCTGACGCACGAAGAAATCTTCCAGTTCGGCCTCCACCTGCGCATTGAGTTCGTCGTTGTCAAGGTCGATGTCGTCGTGAACAGGACGAGTCTTCCGTGTACTTGGTAAGCGCATTGAAACTGAATTGTCTGTGTATGCAATTGCTGTTTCCATATTGTTGTTTTTTACGACTGCAAAAGTAATAAAATTATTTGAATTGACAAAAAATAATTTGCAGTGTTGGAAATAATGCGTACTTTTGCATATGGTAATAACAGTTAAAAACTACTGACTTATGAAAAATGTATTGTTTATCGTTGGCTCCATGAGGGAGCGGTCGTTTAACAGGCAGTTGGCGAAGGTGACTGAAGGGATGATTGCCGACAGATGCAATGTGAAGTACCTTGACTATCGTGACCTGCCGATGATGAACCAGGACTTAGAGATGCCTGTGCAGCCTGTCGTGGAACGGGTACGAAAAGATGTGGTAGAGGCCGATGCACTGTGGATATTCACGCCGGAGTATAACTTCAGTTATCCCGGTGTACTGAAGAACCTGCTTGACTGGCTGTCGCGCCCGATGGACATGAGCAACTTCCAGAACCCCTCCGCAGCTCTTGGCAAGAAGGTAGCCATCAGTGGTGCTGGAGGAAAGAATATGACGCAGAGCTGTCGCGCTAAGCTCACTGAATTGCTTGACTTCATGAAAATGGACCTCATGCACGAGTCACAGACAGGCATTGCTCTCGGCTTAGAGGCCTGGACAAAAGGCGAGTTATCTCTTACCGACGGGCAGCGTGCCGAGCTACAGGAGCAGGCCGACGCTTTCTGCGCATTCATCGAGAAGTAAGCCGAGACGAACCCAATGTAGGGCTGTCTTAAAATGCTATGAGGAGTCATCGATTTTCTCCCCTCATGTGGCGTTTCAGTGCTACAATTCAAAAACTATCAACCCATATCAGGAAAAGACATCCTCCTCACAACTATAGTGTTGTAACATTGTAACAGACTTCTGAAATAATCAGAAGGGACGTGAAGAAAAGAAAAACCATTCAGTCAATCTGCCAGAGGTAGGTCTTTAGGGGGACTTTGTCCGAGGGGGACAACTTTACGCCCTCGGCGGCGAGCAATGAGGCCTGAGTAGGGAAATGTGGAGCCAGACGGCCGGTTGCCGACACCACACGGTGGCAGGGCAACTGCCCATCGGGAGCGCTACGCATAATACGTCCCACCAAACGGCTGTGGTTGGGATAGCCTGCCAGCAATGCAATGGCTCCATAGGTAAGCACTTTCCCTTTGGGAATCTGAGCTACGATTTCATACACTGCTTCACGCAGTTCTTCGAAAGATGGTAATGGGGCTTCTGTACTCGGTTTCTGGCTCATTTCTCGGAATTGTATTAATACTATGATAATGGGCAATTCTCGTCAAGCATAAGATAGCCAAGAGATTATTCAATCTTCAATCGAAAGCACCTCCGTCACCACATACTGGCTGTTGCCTCGCCAGGGCAGGGTGCCCATATAGCGTTTCCAGCGCAGTTCAACCTCCTTCCCCGAGCAGCGCATCAGTGTATCGGCAATCTTTTTGTCGGTGACAGAGAATTTAAACTCGTTCGACCGCAGCGAGGTGTTCACTCCGCCAGCGTTGGTCTTAAAGCCAGTTTGAATCATTTTGCCCTCATATGTCTTGAAAATGATTCCTTCGCACTGCATATAGTTAATGTTGCCGGCGTTCACACCCGAGCTATACACAAAGAAGAAGTGAAAATAGATGAACACGGTCAGTCCAATCGCGATTAATAACGACACGATTGTAATGAATTTTGCCTTGCGGGATAGTTGTGCCATATCTTGTAAGATTGTTTTGTTTCAAAACGCAAAATTACACAAAATAATCGAATTGGAGAAAAAAACTTTTCTCATCGAGTATTCCCCAAGGATGCTTTTTGGCAGGCGTTCGTATTTTTTTTTCTACTGATAAATGGTTTTTTTGTATTTTTGCATTCCCAATAGTCTGGTTCCTTTCAGTCATGACAAGCAATCCTTATATAGTGCAATATATTGTTAGCCAAATTGGTTGTACGTCCATCCCAAGGCAACTCGTATAGCCTTGCCCCCTCGTAAAAGCCATTTGTAATAGTAGCAAATAAAAAAAATATGAAACTCTTCAAAGAAATACTTGGCTACGCCATGGGAGCTGTTCTGTTCGTAGGACTGTTGCCCTTCCTCATGTGGCTGAGCTGTGGCAGTCCTGCCCAGTGGCCAGCCTCATCCGTCCGAATTGCTGTTGCAATAATCCTGATGTTGGCAGGGCTGTCCCTCAGTGTTTGGTCCATTGTATATATGCGCCGTAAGGGCGACGGCAACCCCATGGATGCTTTTGGTCACGAACTGGCACCCCGCACCCGCCATCTGATGACCGATGGCCCTTATCGCCTCAGTCGAAACCCCATGCTCTCCGGAAGTTTCCTTTATCTCATTGGCTTCTGCCTGTGGCTTTGGGCGTGGCAAGCGTTGCTCGTATTCATTCTGTATGTCGCTGTCATGTTGCTGCAGGTTCGCAGCGAGGAACGTCGCCTACGGTGCGATTTTGGCTCCGAATACGACGACTATTGCCGTCGAACTGGTCGTTTCTTCCCCAAGCGGCCAAAATAATTCTGTCTCTCATGTCATTTTTTGCAAACTTTCTGGCTCTAATCGTACTAAATAAACATACAAAAACGTCATTCAGTTGTCAATCAAAAAACCCATCATCATGAAAACCCATTCATTCTGGAGCAAATGCTTCGCGCTTCTCTGCCTTGTTGCGCTCGGCAGCAGCAATCTTGTTGCACAGGAAAACGACGAACCGGACAAAACCCTCTCGCCCTACTTCATCGTCATCAGCGAGAACCCCGGAACCGACCAACTCCCGCTGAAAGAGACTTCGGTCAAGACCTCCATTTCCGGCTCTATTGCCGACGTGACCATCAAGCAGGTCTATGTCAACAGCGGCAAAAACCCGCTCGAGGCCATCTACACCTTCCCCATGTCCACCCGTGCTGCAGTTTACTCCATGCAGATGACCATCGGCACCCGCACCATCCGTGCCCAGATTGAGGAAAAGCAAAAGGCTCGTGCCGACTACGAGAAAGCCAAGCAGGAGGGCAAACGAGCCTCCCTTTTGGAGCAGAGCCGTCCCAATGTCTTTACCATGAATGTCTCCAATATCATGTCTGGTGACACCATCATGGTCGAGCTCCGCTACACCGAGCTCCTTGTGCCGGAGAAGGGGCAGTACAGCTTTGTCTACCCCACCGTCGTGGGTCCCCGCTACTCCAACCCTGCCAAGACCCCCTCTGGCCCCGACGACGGCTTTGTTGCCACCCCCTACACTCACTCGGGCGTCATGCCTGCCTACAAGTTCGGCTACGAACTCGCCATCCACTCTGCCGTCCCCATCCAGGATATCACTTGCACCACGCATAAGATGAACATCTCCAACCCCGATGCCAAGCAGGCCGTTGTCCGCCTCGACCCCTCTGAGACCAATGGTGGCAATCGCGACGTCATTGTCAACTACTCCCTGCGGGGCAACACCATCGAATCAGGCCTCATGCTCTACGAGGGGCAGGACGAGAATTTCTTCATGCTCATGGTGCAACCGCCCAAGCGCGTGCAGAAAGACGAAATCCCTCCGCGCGAATACATCTTCATTGTCGATGTCTCCGGCTCCATGTGGGGCTTTCCAATGGAGATATCCAAGAAACTGATGCGCAACCTCATCACAAATCTCAACCCACAGGATAAGTTCAACATTGTCCTCTTCTCCAGCAATTCCGCCGT
>DBXQ01000065.1:0-136 GCA_002309955.1 Bacteroidales bacterium UBA1208 | reverse complement strand
CCATGACATTCATTCAGGGGGGCAACCAATGGAGCGGCACCGAAGTACTCGATGCCCTCCGCACAGCCTATGCTCTTCCGCGACCCGACCAAGACATCTCCCGCACCATGGTCATCCTCACCGATGGCTACGTCAC
>DBXQ01000026.1 GCA_002309955.1 Bacteroidales bacterium UBA1208 | reverse complement strand
GCCAAAGAGTCCAAAGCGGATCAGCTCAAACGTAAACTCCGTGCCATCATGGATTATGACTATTTCGTGCAGACTTATTTTTCCCACTACTGCACCGACAAGTCCACAGGGAAACTTATCCCTTGTGCTTCGTTCCACATAGAAGCTGCGAATTATATCCGGGACAACACCCAGTTGCTTGCTGAATTTATTTGGCCACGTGGACATGCCAAGTCCACACACATGGGTGTATTTACCCCCATGTGGCTCAAAATTCAGCCGGTGCAAACGCTTCACTGTCTTGCTCTCGCCGGGAAGTCAGAGGACAGCGCCATTCGCCTACTCTCCGACCTTCAGGCGGAGTTACAGTTCAACCAGCTTTATGAACATGACTTTGGGCAACAGTACAAAGCTGGTTCATGGGCGGTAGGTGAGTTTACAACACAGGACGGGGTCTCTTTCCATGCCATCGGGCGCGGACAGTCGCCCCGTGGTCTGCGCGACCGCCAGAACCGTCCGGACTATATTATCTGCGACGACCTCGATGATGACGAACTCAGCCGCAATCCTGCCCGTGTAGAGGCGGCCACCGAGTGGACCCGTGAGGCTCTGATGGGTACTTTCGGAGCTGAGGGTGGTCGCTTCATCATGGTGGGGAACCTCATCAGCAAATGCTCCATCCTTGCCAACATCATGGAAACGCCGGGCGTACACGTCAGCCGTGTCAATGTCTATGACAAGAACGGAAACCCTGCATGGCCAGAATACTGGACCAAGGAACGCATCGAGGCCAAGCGAAAGTTGGTCGGATACCGCGCATTCGAGAAGGAGTACATGAACAATCCCATCACCCTCGGCGCTGTCTTCCGCCAGGAGGATATCGTCTTCGGCAAAATGCTCCCTCGCCTCTCACAATACGTCCAGCTCATCTGCTACACCGACCCGTCCTGGAAAGCATCCAAACAGGCCGACTACAAGGCCACCATGTTGGTGGGTAAAACCAAGACCGGGGAATACCACCTCCTCAAAGCTTTCGCCGACCAGACCTCTGTCAGCAATATGATTGAGTGGTACTACACCATTGAAAAGTATGTCGACGGGCGTGTGCCTGTCTATTATTATATGGAGGCCAATATGCTTCAAGAACTGCTGCTCGAAGAGGTCCGCAAGCAAGGGGAGGCCCGTGGCCACATCATTCCCATCAAAAAGGACAGCCGCAAAAAGCCGGACAAGTTTGCACGTATAGAAGCCATGCAGCCTCTCTTCGAGCAACATCTGGTTATCTTCAACCAGGACGAAAAAGACAGTCCCGGTATGCAGGTACTCGTTGAGCAGCTGCTGGCCACCGAACGCGGCAGCCGTATGCACGACGATGCCCCCGACGCCCTCGAAAGCGCTATCTGGATGATTGACCGCCGCTGGAGCCATACCGCCGAGAATATCACCACCGTCTTACCAGCCAAATCAAATAGGAGATATTAGCCATGTTTATTACCAAAGAAGAAATCAAGACCCATCTCTACGACTACCAAGTCGATCAGATTACCGACAATGACGACTCTATTGTCACTTCGGCCATTGACACCGCCGTTGCCGAGGTCAAATCATACCTTGCCAACCGTTACGACGTGGCAACCATTTTCGCACAGACCGGCACAGACCGCTCATCGCTAATCGTGGAACACGTCAAGGTCTGCGCTGTCTATCACCTGCTTCTTCTCTGCAACGTGGATGCCATCTACGAACGCTACGAGAAGGCATACGAGCGCAGTACCACATTCCTCAAACAGGTGGCCGACGGCCTTCTATCGCCCGACCTGCCATACCTGCAGACCGACACCGGCACCCCCGTCGGCACAATCCAGCTCAAGTCCAACCCAAAATTCACACATAGTTTCTGATTATGTCCAAGAAGAATAACAAGCCAACCAAGACCCCCAGCCGGGAAAAGTTTATTGCAGCGGTTGTCAAGAGCCGCACCCCCATCGTCCACCGCAAGGATATTTCCGACTGGCAGAACGCCAAGCAAGCCGCCCTCCGTGTCGACAGTCCGCGCTTCAGCCAGTTGCAGGAACTCTTTGACTACATCATGGACGATGCCCACCTCTCTTCACAGGTGCAGATCCGCAAGTCCAAGGTGCTGCGTTCCGAGTTTGCACTGGTGAACGAGAGCGGCGACACCGACGACCAAGCGACAGAGGCTCTCAAAAACATGCCGGCAACCCGCCGCCTCATCAATGCCATCCTCGATGCGCAGCTATACGGATATACCCTTGCGGAACTCAACCCGCACCCTGACAACCCCGACCCTTTGGGCGTCGAAGTAATTGACCGCCGGCACATCGACCCCAGAAATGGCTTTGTCCTTATCGACACATCCGACACAACCGGCATACCATATCGTGAGCTGCACGAATACGGCACCTATATCCTCGAATTCCGTGGCGAAGGCCTCGGCACCCTCGACAAGGCTGTGCCGCACGTTTTGTTCAAAAGATTTGCCCAGAGTTGCTGGAGTGAGTTCTGCGAGGTATGCGGCATGCCTCCACGTGTTATCAAGACTAACACTCAGGACCCCAACCTTCGCGACAAATATCTGGAGATGCTCTCCAACTATGGGTCTGGGGCCAACGGTGTCATCGACATAGACGATGAAATGATTTTCGTGGCCACCAACGCCTCCAATGGCGAAGCATACGAGAACCTCATACGGTTATGCTCCAATGAGCTGTCACTTCTTATCAACGGGGCTGTGCTCGGACAGGATACCCGCTATGGATCTAATTCCAAAGAGCAGACCTCTTCCGACCTTAACGACGAAATCGTGGAAGCCGATATGTCAGCTGTCGAGGTGGCAATGAACACCGTCGTGCTACCCGCACTGGTGGTACTGGGCCTTATCCCAGCTGGACACCGATTCAAGTTCCAGGAGCAGGAAGATGCCACCCAACTCTTCAACCAGACCATGCAAGCCGCACAGTATTTCGACATTGACCCCAAGTGGGTGAAGGAGAAATTTGGCATTGAGGTCATCGGTCCCAAATCTTATGGTGGCGGTCTCGGCTCGCCCGACAGCCAGGACAACGGCAAGAAGCCACAGAAAGGCCAAAAAGACGGCAAACAGGGCAATGATGAAGACAAGGACGATAAAACACCCGATGACGGGGAGAAAACGAGACAGAACGCATATTCTGCCGATTACGACCCTTTCGTTTAGGGGCTGGGATTGCCAGCCCACGCTGCACCTCTGCTCTTGACCGGCTCTACCAGATAGACACCCCGGATGCTCTTATGGAGTGTTTAACTGCCTTTCAAATGGCAGTTAAAGGGTCTTTTGAACTGGCACAGAAGACCAAGGAGGAAATCCTGCTTGACGCAGTATTGAACGGGGGCAAACCCATCAGTCCTGAACTATACCAGCAATATGCCGACAACTTCCGCAAGGCTGTGAATGCGGTTCCTATTGATGACACAGACCTCTCCGCACAGTGGCACGCGAACGTGAGCCGTTTTGCGGCTTACAAGGCCTACCATGCCACCAGTGAGCTCAGGCGACTGGCCGATGAGGAAGGCGGGGATATGGCGTTGCTGAAAGCTGTGTTGCACAAATACAACCGGTACCAGGCCGCAGAGTACAACACCGCAGTCGCACGTGCCCGTACAGGCGAGCAGTGGCAAAGGTTCAATGACCCGGAAAGTGTCAGACTCTTCCCCAACATTGAATGGCTGCCCTCACGCTCCGCAACACCCAGGGAGGAACACATGCCGTTCTATCACCGCATCTGGCCAAAGAACGACCCGTTCTGGTTATCCAATCAGCCCGGCACCCTGTGGAACTGCAAATGCGACTGGGAGGAAACGGACGAAGACCCAACTGAAAACAACCCCGACAGCCGCATCGTGAAACCGGGCTTGGATGAGAACCCTGCCACCTCAGGGCAGATTTTCACCGACACAGCCCCGTATATTCGGAAAGCCCCTGAGGAGGTGGAAAGTTACGCCTTGAATGTCTCGAGAACTTATAATCTAAATTGGGCGCGTGAAAATCTTAGGGACGACCCTGTGATAAATGAAAATTTTGACCACCCTATACGTTTTACAGGAACAGGACTCAAGGATTTTATAAACCAACCAATGGATGAACCATTCTTAAAGAATGAATTGATAAGAATGATGCCTGAACTATTGAGGAATGCTGAGTATAAAGGTCATTCAGAGTTCAAGTCCACAAATTCCATACGGTATTCCCACATTTTCGAGATAACTGTTATAAATAGAAAATACTGGATTATTGTAAGGGAATACACAAACGGGGATGTCTCATTTTATAGTATATCTGATAAGCCGAATGTGCTTAACGGCATAAAAAAATAGAAACACCCGACCGCTTGAGGGAGATATAGTCCAACGCGCTTCGAGTGTTTCAGACTGCAAAAGTACACAAATTTTTTGAACTGACAACATATTTTTGTTAAAAAATGCAAATACAGGATTTTAGCCGCCATCTTGAAGGGATAGGGCAAGCCATCAGGAATCAGCTTGCCAAAGACCTGCCCAGGAAAATAGGCAACCTTGCCGTGCGCATGTTCAAAGAGAACTTCCAGCGGGAAGGGTTCTTTGGCCGCGCCTGGAAGGAAGTGAAACGGCGTATCATGGGAGCCAAGGGGGCAGCCGGAAAACGCAAAATCCTCACAGGACCGACCGGGAACCTCGGACGATCCATACAGTACACCCCCCACGACGGATATGTGGTGGTACACTCCGACCTCCCATACGCGGAAGCCCACAACGAGGGCACCAACAATGCCGGACGCTCACATAACGTCCGCATCCCGCAACGCCAGTTCATCGGAGAAGACCCGAAGCTGACCGCCGCCATAGAAAAGAAGATTACAGAAGAGATTTCCAAAGCCTTGAACAAATGAAACAGATATTTCTTTCAATCCAGGATTACCTTGCCGAGCAGGTAACAAACCTCAAGTACATCGATAAGAATTGGGGACAGCTCAACATCCCGCAACCCCCGGTGCAGTGGCCCTGCTGCCTCATCGATGTGGCCAGCATCGACTACACCCAGACCTCCGACCTTGGCCGTCTGGCTGATGCCTCCATAGAACTCACTATAGCAGATCATCACGCTGTACGATCATCAGCCAAAGCCCCGTCGAAGTCAGACGCTTACGACATCCTTGACGTAATAGAGGATGTTATCGAAGCTTTGGAGGGCTACCGGGTTCCCGACACCACACAGGCACTCACCCGCACAAGGCTGGCCAAGGCATACAGCGACCAATCCTACGATGTTTATACCCTCACCTTCACTACCGCATGGGTTGAGAATATAAGCAAAGAGGGCAGAACCGTGAATGTCCTGCCCTCCATCAATGTCAGTCTGAAGCTGCCGTCAGAATAGTGACCCCTGTGCGGGGTCTTTCCACTTCCCGTGCTTTTTCTCTTCGGCCTCCAGCAGGCTTTCAAGCTTGGGGGTTGAGATAATCGTCATATAACGCGAGTAGCTGATATGGTACACCGGATAGATGTACTTGCGCCACACCCCTTTGTAAGTTGTTACGTCGGGGTCGTAATGTTGCTTGGTTTCTTCGACAATCGCACGATAGTGCCGCAATATATTCACTCGGTTATAGGGCATCTGTCAGGTTGTTTTTTGGGGTTTATAACATGGTATCGTGGCGCAGTATGGCGTTCACCACCAGCAGCTCGTGGTCAAACTGGCGCTGCAGCTCGTTGTGCATCCGCTCGGCGAGGCTTGCCTTGAAACTGTCGCCCGGTTGTTGCATAATCAGCGGCAGGCTGTTCATCAGCACCCAGGCGTCGGGCGAGGCGAGGCGCAGGGTGTAGTCGCTCTTCTGGGGGCTGTACATATTGAGCAGCCTCAGCGACAGGGCGGTGGTGAGGTCGTACATGGGCACCATGGCGGGGTTGTCGTTGGCCACCGAGCCGAAGATGTCGAGCACGATGGAGCTGAGCGCCACCAGCTCGTTCTGGTTCAGTTTGATTTTGAATCTTGCTTTCATAATTGGTTCAATTGGTAATAGTTGTCGTTAAGGGTTCTACCCATGGTTACGGTACCCTCGTTCACCAGGTCGTCCATGGCGTCGTTCATGTCCATCACTACCCGCTCGGCCAGCTCTCTGCCTGTGACGTGAACCGGGAAGCGGTTGCCCAGTTTCTTCTCATCCTCCAAGCCCTGCAGCTTGGTTTTCAGGTATTGTTTCAGTGTTTCTCTCATAATGGTTTAGTTGAATTCGTTTTCCCAGCGTCGCT
>DBXQ01000045.1:38509-38677 GCA_002309955.1 Bacteroidales bacterium UBA1208 | reverse complement strand
TGGGTGTCAAATTCTATGTATCACCCTTCGAGCGGAAAACCTCTTTCGAACCCGTCTATATATGGCATCAGAGATACGACACCATCCAAGAAGGCGGTACCTACATCATAGACACCAGCTACTATGTCGCCGACACGCTCAGAAGATCGTGGAACGGCATGCGTGCCG
>DBXQ01000045.1:35093-38318 GCA_002309955.1 Bacteroidales bacterium UBA1208 | reverse complement strand
CCTCGCTCTGGCTCCACTCCAACATCCAATTATACGAAGGCAGAATCGTCGAAGGCATAGTCCCTTCATGGATGGAAAGCTATATCGGAGGCATCACGCCCGGACGATTCTACGAAAACCAGATTCCATACATAGGCTACAATATGCCTCACTTCTTTTCCTACTCCCATGCCGAAGTTGTGGCCAATATCGATTTCCGCTGGCAAATCGCCCCCAAAGACTACATCTCCTTCACCGTTGCCGGATTCAGCACATTGGCCGGAAATATCGATGCTGAGCAAGCCGCCTCGTTTCGCTTGAACACCCTTACCGACTATGCCTTTGCAATACAATACGGCCACAAATCATTCATCGGTCCCATTTTGTTCAACGTCCACTGGTCACGCTACAACCAGCCCTCGCCCTGGGGTGTTTACCTCAGCGCCGGTTTCGACTTCTAAGTCTCCGACCTGTTCTTACAATAAAGAATCGAGGTTAAAAAGCGATGAGCCTTTTAACCTCGATTCTTTTTGTCCAATCACGGACTATTCCGCCTCGCCGTTCAGGCAGCAGGCTCCACCTGTTTCTTCTTGGGGAACAGCAGCGAAAATCCTATGGAAGCCACCAGAATGCCCAGAATCACTGCCAGCGACACCATTGTGCCAATCTCCCAGCCGAAAAACTCGTGCCCTATCATCTTCACACCGATAAAGCACAGCAGGAGTCCCAAGCCGTATTTCAGCAGCCAGAACATGTCCGTTACATTGCTCAGCAGGAAGAACAGCGACCGCAATCCCATGATGGCGAAGATATTCGAGAAATAGACAATATACGTGTCCGTCGTCACCGAGAAGACTGCAGGAATGCTGTCCACGGCAAAAATCACATCCGAGAACTCAATCACCAGCAGCACCAAAAACAGCGGCGTCATATACACCCGCCCGTCGCGCTTGATGAAAAAGTCGTGACCGTGGGTTTGACGGCTCACCGGAAGGAAACGGCTGGCCAGTTTCACCACCGGATGGTTGGCCGTGTCGATGCGTTTGTCGCCTTTGTCGCGGAACATCTTGATACCGCTATAGATGAGAATGACGCCGAAGACAGCCAACACCCACGAGAACTTGTGGATGACCGCGCCAAGCAGAAAGATGAAGAGGAAGCGCATGACAATGGCACCCAGAATGCCCCAGAACAGGATACGGTGATAATACTGCTTGTCGATGCCGAAACTGACGAAAATCATTATCATCACAAATATATTGTCGATCGACAGTGTCTCCTCAAGGAAATAGCCGGCCAGATACTGCTGGAAAATCTCCTTACGGTATATCGGGAGGGCATCGCCGAAATCCATTCCCGGCACAATCTTGTGCGCCAGCGACCCGCCTTTCACATACTCCAGCAACTCGTCCATATTCGTTATGCCGTGAACCCACTCGGCTTTGAACAGCAGCAACAGGCCGAACAGCATGGCCAACGCCACCCAAATACCGGTCCAGATGGCCGCCTCCTTAATCTTGATAACGTGGTCCTTCTTGTGGAACACCCCCAAATCCATGGCCAGCATAAAGATGATGAACACCATGAAGGCCCCAAAAAATAGAAATCGTGTTGTCATAACAATATCTTTAATCTGTACTATATACACATCTGCAACAATAAGGCAAGCAACCCCTGCTCATAAAAAAAAAGACCATAGACGCGACCTGTCGCCCCCATGAGTCTCATCGATTGCGAACAATGCCAAGCTTCGGAAAGCCAGTGATTTGTTGACACTGCTCACGGCCTGCGCCGCCGATTACTCCCTCATTAATCAGAATGCAAAAATACATCTTTTTTTCCATATATCACAAAAAACTTTTCCCCGACCATGAACAATCTCCAAGTCCGCTCCTTCATCCCCACTTCTCCCAACCATAAAGGTTCATTTATCCTTCGTTGATGGGAGAACGATGGGAGAACGATGGGAGAACTGAGGGAAAACGAACGAAGGAAGAACTTGGCAAAGGTTTGAGCCGAACGGATAAAGAAACTGATAAAAGGCTGGTAAATACGACCTTGATATGGTCATGGTTGATTTCCGGAGGTCAGCACGAGCGTTGTGCCGTTGAACATGAGACGACAGCCTTGCGTATCGGGGTGGGCGGCAAGATACCGATGCGCCACCAGACCCATGGTGTGACGGAGATTCAACTCACCGATATAGATGGCTCCATCGTCGGCAAGCATATGGTCGACACCCAACGGCCCTTCGTAGTAGGGCGCAATGTGAACACCGAGCCAGTTTTCAAGTTCCTTTCTCCGGGATGGAGAGTAACCCACACGCTGCTCGATTTCAGCGTCGGGGAGAAGCCTGTTGGCACGATAGACCCCGCGGGCAGACTCGAAGAGGGAATAGCCGACAAACTGCAAAGCACCGTCCTGCACATAATATTCAAGGGCGAAATCGGCCACTACGTTGTGGCGAGGTTCGGCAATGATGCACTGCTGAGCCGAGACGGTTTTGAGCAACCATTGTTTGTCGTGGCCGCTCATTTGGTGGCTAATCCAACGCAACCCCCTGCCCGAGCCCGACCAAGGTGCTTTGAGCACCCAATGGGGTGTGATGTCTAAAAGAGCCTGCACCTGCTCCACAGTCTTGACAGCATGGCTGCAGGGTTGCAACGGGAGGAAGGTGGAACGGTGCTGCAAGGCACGCCAACGGGCGATAGTGGCTTCGTCGGGCAACAGTGAAGCGGGAATGCCTGCTTTGAGCAGGCGGGTAACAAGGGCGGAATTCCAGCCCCAAGGCACAATACGGGGTGCAGGTGAATGCTGCTCGTGTTGAAGCCATTCGGCCACAAAGGAGCCGTCTATAGCGGATGCGGGAACGGATATTTGTCCGGGGTAAAGCACCTGCATGATGGCGGCACCGTTGCGGGCAAAGGCAAGAGCCGATGCAGGAGCCACAAAGTTCGGACCGCCATTGGCAAGACAGAGGTCGTGTTCGGGGTTGAAGACGCAAAGCATATGCGATTCGGATCATACAGGATAACGAAAAGGGGAAGTTTTCACCTCCCCTCTTCTAACATACGAACAAACAAATTCACAAAATAAAGATTATTTATTTACTTGGAATTTCGTGCAACCGGTAGCAAAGAAGTTGCTGATCTGGTTGGCAGCAGCGATACCGGCATTGATGTTGGCCTCTTCGGTCTGGGCACCCATCTTTTTGGGAGTTGCGAAGTAGCGGCCTTCGAAAGCCTT
>DBXQ01000045.1:34854-35072 GCA_002309955.1 Bacteroidales bacterium UBA1208 | reverse complement strand
TACTTGAGGTCGGTACGCTCGGCCATGAGTTTGAGAAGCTCAGGTTCATTGATGACCTCTTTACGGGCGCTGTTGACAAGAATTCCGCCCTTGTGCATCTTGTTGACGAGAGCATAGTTGATGCTCTGCTTGGTCTCGGCGGTAGCGGGGATGTGGAGGGACACCACGTCGCAGGTCTCGAAGAGAGCCTCTTGGTTGGCGACGGCCTTGGCCATGCC
>DBXQ01000045.1:33822-34813 GCA_002309955.1 Bacteroidales bacterium UBA1208 | reverse complement strand
CCCTTGGCGATGCGAGCCACGTTGCGGCCTACGTTACCGAAAGCAAGGATACCAAGTTTCTTGCCCATGAGCTCAGAACCGGATTTGCCGTTGTAGAAGTTGCGGACGGCGTAAACAAGCATACCCATGACGAGTTCGGCGACAGCGTTGCTGTTCTGGCCGGGAGTGTTCATGGCAACGATGCCGCGGGCGGTGCAAGCCTCAAGGTCGAGGTTGTCGTAGCCGGCGCCTGCACGGACAACGATTTTGAGGTTTTTGGCGTGGTCGATGACTTCTTTGGTGACTTTGTCGGAACGGACGATAAGGGCATCGGCATCCTCAACAGCTTTGTAGAAGTCGTTCACGTCAGTGTATTTTTCGAGGAGAGCCAGGGTGTGGCCATTCTTCTCGACCACTTCGCGGATGCCGTCAACGGCGACCTTTGCGAAGGGTTTTTCGGTAGCAACTAAAACTTTCATTCTTTTTAGTGATTAGTGATTAGTGATTAGTGATTAGACAAATGAAGGGTCTACTCATTATCGCTAATCTGATTGTTTTTTATTATTTCTGCTTTAATGTGTTTACGGAACCCTGACAATAGTTTTTGCACGGATTCCATCCTTCCGTCGATTCGACTCATGTCGTCTATGTATCCTAAAGTGTATGAAATATACAACTGAGTTTCCACTTCGGCCAACGAACCTGACGCTATATTAAGGAAATGGTACAATTCCTTATTGGTCCCACGCCCGCATCCTTCGGCAATGTTTGAAGGAATGGAAACCACCGCTCGGCGTATTTGCAATGAGAGTCCATACTCTTCATTTTTGGGGAAGTCTGTCAATAAATCATAAACCTCTTTTACAAGTACAATGCTTTCCTGCCAGACCTTCAAGTCGCGGTGATACATAGGTAAATCCAAAAACGGAAGAGTGAATAGTGATTCCTTATGTAATGTCGAATCACTATTCACTTTTCACTTTTCACTTACTTGTTGGCTTTCTCGAAGTCC
>DBXQ01000045.1:33458-33763 GCA_002309955.1 Bacteroidales bacterium UBA1208 | reverse complement strand
CCGACACTGCGGTGACCCTTGATACCAACCATGCCACGCTCCTTGGCAAAGGCCATGAAGTCGGCCTCGAGGTTCTCGCGACCCTCGGCCATCACCCAGCAGTGGTTCATGATGGAACGGTCTTCCTTCTCGACAGTACCACGGAACATGGTGTTGCGGTCGATTTCTTCATACAGCAAGGCACTCTTCTTGACGTTGAGTTTGTTCATGTTCTCAACACCGCCGATGGTGTCCTTAACCCATTTCAGGGTCTCGTGCATGACGAAGATGGCGCTCACGGGAGGAGTGTTGAACATGGAGATGTT
>DBXQ01000045.1:0-33438 GCA_002309955.1 Bacteroidales bacterium UBA1208 | reverse complement strand
GTGCGGAAGTCGACCATGGTGGGCAGGGGGTTCATGTACTTGCGGTCGGTGATCTTGCCGAGGATGTCTTTGCGGACGATGTAGAAAGTGACACCGGCAGGGCCAACGTTCTTCTGGGCACCGCCATAGATGAGACCATATTTCTTCACGTCGACGGGACGGCTNNATGTCGGAGCTCATGTCGGCGACAAGCATCACGTTGTTGATTTCGCTGGCGTCGAAGTCCTTGCGGATCTCGGTACCGTAGATGGTGTTGTTAGTCGTAATGTGGAAGTAGTCGGCATCGGCAGGAACAGTCCAACCCTTGGGGATGTAGCTGTAGGTCTTGTCTTCGCTGGAGGCAACGATTACGGTCTCACCGAAGTTCTTGGCCTCTTTGGCGGCTTTCTTAGCCCATACGCCAGTCTGCAGATAGGCGGCTTTCTTGTTGAGGAGGTTGGCGGGGACATCCATGAAACCAGTGCTGGCACCACCACCGAGGAAGAGAATTTCGTACTCAGCGGGGATGTTCAACAGGTCGCGCCAGAGCTGGCGGGTTTCTTCCATGGTGCGCTCCCAGCCAGGAGTACGGTGGGAAATCTCGAGCAGACCGATACCGGTGTTGTCGAAGTCGCGGATGGCATTGATGGTGGACTCAATGGCCTCTTTTGGCAGGACGCAAGGACCTGCATTGAAATTATAAGCTGTTTTCATTTGATTTGAATTTAAAGAGTTATATTATTTTTTCAGTTTTTTTACCGTAATATTTCCATCTGCAAAGTTACTCTTTTTTTTAATATAAATGATGTTTTTCTTATAAAAAATATTTTTAAGCTTATTAAAAAAAAAAATTTAAACTGAGGGTAGACACGAAAACCGGACTGGTAAGCAGGGGCGGAAACTGGCGTTGCGAGTACATTCTGACGATAGTCCGACATGGATGGAGGGGGAAAAGAGCCGATTTTTCCAACCCAAACAAGGACCGAAAAAAAATATACTTTTGAACCGAGATATGTGGATAAAAAACCATATTTTTGAGGATTAGGGAGTTAAAAAAAATGGGGGATAAAAGGGGTCGCCAAAGGATGCCAAGGGGAATTATGATTATCAGTGCATTGTGAGCAGACAGAAAATAAACACATGAATTACAAAGCATTATAAAGATATTAGTCAATATCGGACTACTGGTCAACAAGTTGGTTGGCTTATCAACAAAACACGTCGATAATGGGGGAAAAAACGAAAAAAAATTTTGTGATACGAGAAAAAAAGCGTATCTTTAAAGGGCGAAAAAAAGGCTGTCAGACATGTAAAATGGTTATTTTTCAGTTTTTTTGAAAGAATAGCGTATCAAGAAGGGGGTGTCGAGAACGGTTTGCTTTACATTTTTTTTCTGAATAATGCAAATTTATTTTTCACCTTGGCGGGTGATAATTTTGTTGCATTTTTGCATCATGAACAGCGAACCAAGGATGCTTCATAAGTGATACTAAGACAGCGAAGGGCGAAGACTTATCAACAAGTCGCTGTTTGAAAAAACGGAGAAATTCCGTTTCTGACAAACAACACGAAACAAAAAGTAAAATGGACTATAATAACGAAACAACAACGAGAGCAATGGAGAAGGACTACCAGAGAGTATGGGATGAATGTCTTGGTTTTATCAAAGACAATCTGACGGGTAAAGAGAACGAGAAAGTTTTTAGTACATGGTTTGAACCTATCGTTCCACTGAAACTGGATGGCAGTACTTTGATAATAAAAGTGCCAAGCCCGTTCTTCTACGAGTGGTTGGAGCAGAATTACGCCGACTTACTGAAACGTGCCATACAGCTTACGCTGGGCAACGAAGCCTGTCTACAATATAGTGTGGTGATGGACACCAGCATCGCCGAGCAGCCAATAACAACAAAAATCCCTTCTACCGGCAGGCAATCGACCATGAACCAACCCCGCGACGTGCCGATGAACTTGAAGCTCGACGACGGAAGGGAATTTCCCAATCCGTTCGTGATACCGGGCATACAGAAGGTACGCATCAATTCACAACTCAGTTCCTCCTATACACTCCACAATTATGTAGAGGGCGAGTGCAACCGGTTGGCCCGTGCCGCAGGATATGCCGTGGCAGAAAAGCCGGGTAAGACAGCTTTCAACCCTTTGATGCTCCACGGGGGCGTAGGTTTGGGCAAGACTCACTTGGCCAATGCCATAGGGTTGAAGACAAAAGAGTTGCATCCCGAACTGACAGTCTTGTACGTTACTTCTGAACAATTCATGCAGCAGTATATGGATGCCGGAAGAAACGGCACCACATCCGACTTTGTCCATTTCTATGAAATGATTGATGTGTTGATTGTGGACGACATTCAGTTTTGGAGTAACAAGGCTGGCCGCACACAGGAAGCTTTCTTCCATATCTTCAATACATTGCATCAGGCTGGGAAGCAGCTTATCATTACCAGTGACAAAGCCCCCAGTGAACTTCAAGGACTTGAGACCCGCCTCACCTCCCGTTTGAAATGGGGTCTGGCTGCCGAGTTGCTGCCTCCGGATGTTGAGACCCGCATGAGCATTCTGCGCCAGAAACTGGCCAGCGACGGTGTTGAAATGCCCGACGAGGTGATTGAATACATCGCCTACAATATTAACACCAATGTCCGTGAATTGGAAGGAGCCCTCATTTCACTTATGGCACAGTCGTCGTTGAACCATCGCGACATCACTATTGAATTGGCACGCCAGATGGTCGACAAGTTTGTGAAGAGCACCAACCGTGAAGTGACCATCGACTATATTCAGAAAGTGGTGTGCGATTACTTCAACATACCCATTGAGAGCATTCAGTCGCGCACACGCAAACGCGAGATTGTCCAGGCACGCCAGTTGACGATGTACTATGCCAAGAAACTGACCAAATCGTCGCTTGCCATTATCGGACTGCAGTGCGGCAACAAGGATCACGCCACTGTGCTCCATGCATGCAAAACCGTTGCAAACCTGGCAGAGACCGACAAGCAGTTCCGTTTCTGGATTGAGGAACTGGACAAAAAGTTTAAGGAATAGCCCGCACTGCCATGAAAGTCCCCTTCAAGCCCGGCACACTCATCTACCCTTTACCCGCCGTGATGGTGAGTTGCGGCGATGAACCTGAGAACTACAATATCATCACTATTGCTTGGACGGGAACGGTATGCACAGACCCTCCTATGTGCTATATATCTGTCAGACGGGAACGCCATTCGTACGACATCATTAAACGCACAGGAGAGTTTGTCATCAACCTTACCACCGCACGGCTTGCCCGCACGACAGACTGGTGCGGTGTACGTAGCGGAAAAGACTATAACAAATTCAAAGAGATGCACCTCACCCCTGAGAAGGGACAGATAGTAAAGGCTCCCCTGATTGCCGAAAGTCCACTGAACATTGAATGCAAAGTGACAGATGTACGCCCACTGGGTAGCCACGACATGTTTCTGGCAAACGTGGTGGCAGTGAATGCAGACGAAAAACTGATTGACAAATCGACTGGGGCGTTTCAGCTGAACCATGCCGAACCCCTTGCCTTCTCGCATGGGAAATATTACTCACTTGGCGAGAAACTCGGCAGTTTCGGTTTCAGCGTGAAAAAGGCCAAAAGCCGGAAATAAATAAATTTTTATTAGCCATGAAGATTGTATGCGTAGAACCCTTAGGCATAAGCCGGGAGCATTTTGAAGAGCTGAAAAGCGAAATGAACTCAAAGGGACATGAATTTGAATATTACATGGACCGCAAAGAAGATGCTGACACCTTGGTGGAAAGAATGCGCCAAGCGGAGGTTGCCGTCATTTCCAACATCGCCTTGCCTGCCACAGTATTGAGCCACTGTTCTGAACTCAAATACCTCTCGATTGCTTTCACCGGGCTGGACCATATAGACCTTGCATACTGTAAGGAGCACCAAATCACTGTACAAAATGCCGCAGGCTATTCCACCACTGCAGTGAGTGAACTGGCCGTCGGACTAATGCTCGATGTGATGCGGCGCATCACCGACCTCGATGCCGCCACTCGTCAAGGCGGAAGCCGTGGTGCCTTTTTAGGACGCGAACTGCGTGGCAAGACCGTAGGTGTTGTGGGCACAGGAGCTATTGGCACCGCCACCATCCGGCTGCTGCTTGCCTTCGGCAGTAAAGTGATAGCCTACAACCGCAGCCGCCACACTGAAGTAGAGCAACTGGGCGTGGAGTACACCGACCTTGACGCCTTGATGCAACAGAGCGACATCGTCACCCTGCATGTGCCGTTGAATGCCGAGACTCACCATTTGATAAGCCGTGAACGCATTGCCAAGATGAAACCCACCGCTATTCTTATCAACACTGCCCGCGGCAATGTGGTGGACATCCCTGCTTTGGCCGAAGCTTTGAGCAACCACAGCATAGCCGGTGCCGGCATAGATGTCTACGAGAAAGAGCCTCCTTTGGCCTCCGACCATCCCCTGCTTACAGCACCCAATTGTATCTGTGTGCCCCATATTGGGTACGCCTCGCGTGAAGCTTTCGACATACGTGCCGATATAGTCTTTGACCATGTGCGCCAGTATCTCGACTCAATCCACTAAAACAGGCGTCATAGCCTTATCTTAACAGGGTAACGGTACCCTTTGCCACCTCCCGGCGACCTTCCAGCGTAGTGTAGTGGCAGAGATAAGCGTAAGCTGCGATGGGACTTTTCACTCCGCGGTAAGTGCCGTTCCACCCCTGGTTAATATCCGTGGTGTGGAAAATGCAGTCGCCCCAACGGGTGAAAACCTTCATGTCGTAGTCGCGGACATTCACCCCATAGCCTCGAAACAGATTGTTGGTAGGCTCGTCGGGCGTGAAGACATTCGGAAACCAAAGCATCTGTATCCTCAACGGCACCGTTGCATAAGCCGTGTCGGAGCAATCGGGAGTCGTCGCCACAAGCATCACCTGAACACTGTCCTCCGAAAGGGAAGACAAGTAAACCATCATGCTGTCCGTGGAAGAAGAAAGCAGCCCATCTACAAACCACTGCCTCTCATGGGGTCTCAATGTATGGTCAATCGCTGTAAGCGTGAGATTATCCATAGCGAGCGTATCCGGCAAAACCGCAAGACGAGCCTCCACAGGCCGTACAGGCGCAAGCAGAAAAGTATCGCGCCACGGACAATGAATCGTGTCGCAACGCTCCGCTTCCAGACCATACACCGTCGTGTCCGCAGGCGAAAGCAACAGAGGATTCGGCATCTCGCCACTACGCACCCATCCTGTGGGCAAAGACGTGTCCTCCGGCCACGAACTCCATCGGTAACAAAGGCTGTCGGGTAAAACAAGACTATAGCCGCCCGGCTCATGACAGAAAACCTCAGGGACAATGCTCGGCAACGGCTGCTGCAAAACCCCGAGATTCAACACAACAACGCTGTCCGTACCCCCTGCACAGGCAAAACGTAGCGTGTCACTCCCCGCCCCGTAAAAAGGCACACCCTCCCATTCCACAGGCAACGAAGACGAGCAAACCACAGTATCCCTTACATCCAGACAACTGAGATACAGCGTTACCGTACTGTCACAACCATCAACCGTGACATACCGCCTTTCATACACCCCCGGACGGTAGCAACCCACACCGTCGAAGGAATAATAATCCCCCTGCTGATAAGAATCGTAAAGCTGCGTGTCATAGACAGGGTTCACCTGCAAGTGAAGCGTTGTATAATGGCAAACATCCGCATGCACATATTCTCCCGCTTCGGCCAGCTCCTGTCCGAAAAACCGATAAACATCGCCCTCACAAATGGCAACATCGACAGTATCATACCGGAAAACGACAGAGAACGTCTGGCTGACCGAATCCACACACGCTCCGCCCGCAAGCATTGCATAGAGAGTCACCGTATGTACTCCTTCATCAAACCCATGCACCGGATTTGCAACCGTGGAAGTTGTCCCGTCATCAAAACGCCACAAATACTCCTCACACGGGAAATCGGTCAATTGAGTGTGCGCACTATCACGCGAAATAACACTTTGGTTAGCAAAGCGGCACAGAGCTCCGCAAGAGTCAAGCGGCTGCAAAGCGAACGCTGCCACCGGATAACGCCCGCCGGCATAAGTAGAGAGGCTAAAACCGCACACCTGCTCAGAAAGACGATATGAGACCTGACAACCGTAGTCACCTGCTGTAGAGACATGAAGCGTGTCGGCAGTCGAAAGCGTCGTGGCCGTGTCAGATGCCGAATACCAACGATAGGAGAATCCTTGTGGAGCGCGGAACGTGTTCACAACCTCATTGCCACAGCTCTCGGCAAGGATGCGCTTTGTACCAGTCTGCAATGTAAAATAGGCATAGCCGTAATGAGCCGTGTAAGCACAGTCATAGTTTGAAAGAGCGACGACAATAGTCTGTCCGTGCAAGGGGGAAAGATCCACCCCCACAGCATCCCAATCCCGCCAAAGAACCTCAACGAGACCCGGCACTCTGTTCCAGCCCGACAAGTCGCCCGAAACGAAATTGCCATGATAGCAGGGACTGATGCTGACACCTGCGGGCGTAGTGATGTCAAGGTCGAAATGAGGCTGGTCCAACGGGGCGTGATAGGGCTGTTCCTCCACCAGCGCATAGCGGAGAATGAGCAAGTCAAATTCGTTGGTATCCACATCAATGGTATAGAAAATAGACTCCTGCTCCCCGCCACCCAGCCAGTTGCCCAACCGGACCGAAGAGCAGAACCCCTCAGGCACAGTACGCAGCCTATTGCCCGTACGCGGGTCACGCTCCGAAGTGTCGCTGTGTACAGTGTGTCTCGATGCTGACGAATCACTGCCGAAGTCAAGAATATTTGCCGGCGAACTGACATCGGCAGGGTTATGGAACGTTCCCGTACAACACTTTACACCATCACAATGGAGGCTGGCATAATGTATCTTGTTATTGTCAGACAAGGGACAAGGGACGTGGAACAAGAGGCTGATATAGTCGCTCTCGCCATAAGGGCATTGTGCATATAACCTCGCCTCAAAATCTTCATCTGGAGACAATGTCGGCAGCAATACCGACGCGGTATTCGAAGTCAGCGTGGTTCCTGTTCCCTCGGCAAATCCGGGCGGTCCGTATTCCACCCTGTAGCTATGATAACGGGGAAGACTATCCCACTTAAGAATTAGATCGTCACTTGTCAAACTGACGTTAGACATTACAAGACCCGTAGGTGTGGGGCAAGGGATAATTGTAGCGCTGGCATAGCCGCTTTCGCCATGAGCGCATTGTGCATACACCCTTGCCTCTATTTCCTCCGCAGTGTGCAAATCATGTATCACCACTTGCGTTCCATGCACCATCATACTGGTGCCGCTCCCTTCGGCAAAACCCGTGGGACCGTACTCCACCCTGAAACTGTCAATCACAGAACAATCACTCCATGTCAGCCGGATGTCGTCGTTCTCACTCTCCCATACAAGCTCTGCCGAAAAATCTCTCGGTATGGGACATATCGAATCACTCGGCACAAAACGATAATAACGATATTGCCCCGGCCACGAGGTGGGTGGTGTCCCAGTGGCCTGGGTCGACACCGTGTGGCTGTTTTGGTTGACAATAGCCGCAAGGTTGGCTCCAAACAGCAGTCCGATTCCCACTGGCGTGCTGCCCGCAAATGCCCTTTCACCATACACTATCGTTATCGAATAGTCCTCCTCATGCAGATGTATCTGGAAATTGTTCACGACATCGTGATTCAGAAAACTCCCCAATTGGATAACTACCACACGGTGACCCTCGCTGCCATACTCCAAACTTCGCATATACACAAAACCAGGGTTGCTCATATAGTCGTTCGTATAATCGTTTCGATATCCGAATATGCCGGTAGCATGCACCCCGACCTGCCCCAACTGATTGGGAAAGTAATTGTATGGGGCATTGTCCCATGAAGGAGGAAAGCTCAATGAGCCGTCACGATACATATCTACCGCCGTATAGTCCCTGTCGTAGAAAAAGAATGAGAAAGGCAACTGATACCTGCATACAATCAACGGCACCCATGGGGTCGACACCGTCATGTCCATCCACAGCGACGAGTCCACCCCTGTGGTAAACTCATAGTCGTGGACAGTCGTGGGCTGAGCCCGTAAAACTAAAAAACAACAGGTAAAAACTAAAAAGGCAATACCCGTTTTAGTTTTATGTTTTAAGTTTTTAGTTATCAGCTCTCCTTGAGCGGCCATATTGTTTTTTAGTTTTCTCCTTTTAGTTGGAAAAGCCATTTGATCTCCTCAGCCCAGCGTGCCGGGTCGGGAGTTTCGAGGATAATAGGCATATCGTCGAAACGCGGGTCGTTCATAAATCGGACAAAGAAATCCCTTCCCATCAACCCAAGGCCGAGGCTCTCATGCCGGTCCACATGGCTGCCCACTCCCTTCTTGCTGTCGTTCAGATGCACCGCGCGGAGATACTTCAAACCCACCACACGGTCAAACTCCTCCATCGTGAACTGATAGCCCATCTCCGTGCTGATGTCATAACCCGCCGCCAACGTATGGCACGTGTCGATGCACACACCCACACGGCTCTTGTCGTCCACACCCTCGATAATACGGGCAATGTGCTCGAAACGCCAGCCAAGATTCGTTCCCTGTCCCGCCGTGTTCTCAATCACCGCCGTCACCCCCTCTGTCCGGTCGAGGGCAAGGTCAATCTCGCGGGCAATCTGGTCAAGACACTCCCCCTCACCCATCCGGTTCAAATGGCTGCCCGGATGGAAATTCAGCATCGTCAGACCCAACAGCTGCGCACGCTGCATCTCGTCGAGAAAAGCAGCCCGGCTCTTGGCCAGCGTTTCTTCGTCCGGCGAGCCGAGATTAATCAAATAACTGTCGTGCGGCAACACATAACGGGCGTCAAAACCACGCTCCCTCATCAGCGACTTGAAACCATTCACATCCCCCTGCTCCAAAGGCCTGCTCACCCAACTGCGCTGGTTGCGCGTAAACAAGGCAAAAGCCGTAGCCCCGATGGCCTCGGCATTCAGGACCGCGTTCCCCACGCCGCCCGAAGCGCTCACATGAGCTCCGATAAACTTAGTCATAAGCCAATACCGTTTTTCAATTCAGTTTGCAAAGATACGGTTTTTTTTTGAATGATGATATGTTGACATATGCAATGTTGATATATTTAACGACCAGCATCGTATCAACGGTTAAAACCATTAACGGACAAAACCAATTCAAAAGGCCCCTCAATCCCGGGACAAAAACGTCCGTGCCCCAGTTGCACAAAGGCATTTGACCATTCAACCCCAATCGGTCATCAGGCATTATCCAGTTATTGCCCCGACACATATCACATCGACCTGCATACACCGAAATGGTTTATGGCGAATCCTATAAATTCTGTATACATGTCTCGGCACTTCGGGACGCAGTTTCCTTATGTCTGAATGTCCTGGCACTGCGCCTTCGGCTTGTACCGTATTATTTAGTCTCACCTCTTTGAGGTGATTCATAGAAGTCCCCTTTGGTTACTCCGGTTTTCCGTTGTTGGGGCACAACAAAAACGGTTCCACCGTTTCTGTCATCCCTTTTCAACGCACACCCACCTCCACGAATCTTCCCCAACCTGCGCCCAAGACCCTTTCGCATTGTCTTTGGCTCGCTTTTTCATCCACCGCTCGACCTCAGTTCTTCCTCATTTCTCCTTCCTCAATGGGAGAACGAAGGAAGAACTGAGGACAAAGGAGCGAAGGCGGAGCGGCCGTACCCTTATTGGTCATCAAGACGGGAAACAGAATAAAACGGTTATTAAATGAGCAAATCCGATTCACGAATTAACAGATTAACGAATTAACAGATTCAAGACATTTCGCAATTTTCATTTTCAATCCAAGAAAAGAGCAATTCGGGACTCTTTTTTGCCGTTTCAGACCACGGAGCCGTCTCCATGTGGCAGAAAGGTGGTACTTTTGCAGAATCAAAATCACTCAAAATATGATACGAAAAACACTGACCGCCATTTTATCCTTGCTGCTTGCACTCACCGTCGCAGCCCAACAGCCCGAACGCTCATTCAGCCTGTCGCAATGCCGCTATCTGGCCACTCAAAGCAATCCAACACTCAAAGCCGCCCAAGAGCGCATCGCCACAGCCGAAGCTCTGGAAAAAATGGCCTTCTGCCAATTCCTTCCCAAAGTGGACGCCAACGGCACCTACATCTGGAACCAAAAAAGTGTCAAACTCCTCAGCGACCAGCAGGCATACGATGTCAACCACATCGGCACCACTGTGGAGGGCGACATTGCCGCCACCCTAAGCGACTTCTTGACCAACATAGGCATCACCGACCCCGAACTGGCCACACGCATAGTACACAACCTCGGTGGCATGCGCATTGAAGAAAACCTCAACAACATGGGGCGACAGGTGACCGACGCCATGGACCTCGACCTTCGCAATATCATTGCCGGAAGCGTCACCGTCAGCCAGCCCGTTTTCCTCGGAGGGCGTCTCGCCGCACTCTATAAAACTGCGCAATACAATCGCGACCTGCAGCAAGCTGTGGGCGACAAGGTGTACGACGGCCTGATTATTGCCGTCGACGCTGCCTACTGGCAGTATAATTCCATCCTCCACAAACAGCAGCTGGCCAAACAATATTACAATCTGCTCGAGACCCTCAACAGCGATGTTGAGGCTATGCTTGAGGCAGATGTGGCCACCCGTGGCGATGTGACCAAGGTGCGTGTCAAGCTCAACGAAGCCCGCATGAACTTGACCAAGGCCGACTGCGGTGTGGAGTTGGCCCGACTGGCTCTCTGCCAGATATGCGGGCTTAACCCGGACAGCAACTACACCTTTGTCGAAGACACTACCGAACGATTATACTTGCCCGTGGACAACATTCTCCTCGACACCATCTGCAACCGCCGAAACGATATCCGAATGCTGCGCGATGCCGAAGCGATTGCCAACCAAGGAGTACACATTGCCCGTGCCGGTCTGTTGCCCAACGTGGCCGTGACCGGATCATACGTGGTGAGCAACCCCAACATGTACAACGGATTCCAAAAGAATTTCGGTGGCATGTTCACTGCTGGTGTGGTGGTCAATATCCCCTTGTGCCATCCTGGCGACATCCTTGCCGTCAAAGCCGCCAAACACAAACGCGCCGAAGCCGCCTGCCAAATGGAGGAGGCTCGCAATTTGGTACGCCTCGAAGTCAACAAACTAAACCACGAGTTGCGCGTTGCCAATGTGAAACTGCAGCAGGCCAAGAGCGACCTGGAGAATGCCGAAGAGAACCTTCGCCTTGCCGACGAGTCGTTCGATGCAGGGGTGATTAGTTCTACCGACCTTATGGCCGCCCAGACTGCATGGATGAAAGCCAAAAGCGAAGTGCTTGATGCCGAAATCGAGCTTCGTCTTGACCATCTCTACCTGATGCAAGCCATGGGAAAGAGTGTTGAGAATTAAAAAAAAATGAATGTGTAAACGTGTTAATGTGTCAATGCGTGAATCGGATTAACGGATTAGCACACTAACGAATTAACGAATTCAAAATTATGAATAAAGAACAGAAAAGCCTATGGATGGGAATAGGTACGGTCATTGCCGTAGTGGTCATTGTTGCCGTAATAGGTATCTTCGCCATCCAACCCGAACCTGAAATGATTACCGGAGAGGTGTGTGCCGACGAATACCGTGTCTCCAACAAGGTACCCGGACGCCTGAGCCTCCTCTACGTGGAGGAGGGACAGCATGTGCACGAAGGCGACACGCTGGCGTATATCAGCAGCCCCGAAGTGGACGCGAAGATGCAGCAGGCGCGCGCCGCACGCGCTGCTGCCGACGCACAAAGCACCAAAGCCAAGAACGGTGCCCGCCAACAGCAGGTCGCCTCGGCCTATGAGATGTGGCAGAAAGCCGAAGTGGGTGTCGACATTGCCAAGAAGTCGTATGACCGTGTGCAGACACTATATGACAAAAAAGTGGTTTCCGCCCAAAAGCGCGACGAAGCCGAAGCCCAATATCGCGCTGCAGTGGCCACAGCCAACGCCGCCAAGTTGCAATACGAAATGGCCCGCGAAGGAGCCCAGAGCGAGGACAAATCTGCGGCAGCAGCTTTGGTACAGCAGGCCGAAGGTGCCGTGTCGGAGGTAGCATCTTATGTACACGACCGTTACCTGTTGGCTCCATGCGACGGTGAGGTGGCTGAAATCTATGCCAAACGGAGCGACCTTATCGGCACGGGTTCGCCAGTCATGTCCATCCTTGACATGAGCAATACATGGATTTCGGTGAGTGTGCGTGAGGATTTACTGGGGAATTTGACTGTAGGAAAAGAAGTGGATATCCAGATTCCCGCTCTTGGCGAACAGACCTACCGGGCAAAAGTCACCTACCTGAAAGCCATGGCCTCGTATGCCGTCTGGCGTGCCACCAAAATCAACGGACAATATGATGTGAAGAGCTTTGACTTGAAACTGGTGCCGACGGAGCCGATACCGAATGCCCGTCCCGGAATGACAGCCATTGTGCTAAGGGATGCGTAAATATGTTAACATCAATGTCGATGAATTCAACGGCTCGCATCATATCAACAGACCAATGAATGGACAGATTAACGAATTACAAACAACGAATTGAGATGGGCAAGGGTGTTTTTGTTTCGGCATTGAGGCGGGAGATAAAACGTCTGCTTTGGCAGGGTCGAGCACGCTATTTGCTGTTGACCACGCTGGGGATAGTCTTCTGCTATATTTTCTTCCTCACCCTCATGGCCGAAGGGCAGCCCCAACGGCTACCTATTGCAATCGTGGACCGCGACGGCAGCTATCTTTCCCGCCGGCTCTGCCATGAGATCAACGCGATGCAAGGAGTGCGTGTTGTGGCAGTGTACAACAGCCACACGGCTGCACGGCTGGCCATGCAGCGGCAGGAAATTTACGCTTTTCTTGAGATTCCGAAGGGTACCTATAACGATGTTCTGTCGTTTACCCGTCCGCATCTGGCTCTGTACAGCAATAACGCCTATTTGTTGAGCGGCGCACTGAGCTATCGGTCGCTCGCCACTATCAGCAAACTGGCCTCGGGTGCGGTGCAACGCGAAGTATTGCGAAAGAAAGGCTATGACGAAAAGCAGATTATGGGTCTTATCCAGCCTATTGAATTAGACTCCCACCTGATCAGCAATCCCACGGCTAATTACCAGCCGTATGTACTGACAACGATGCTGCCAGGCATGCTGGGGTTGAGTGTGCTGCTGTTGACGGTTTATATGGTCGGCAGGGAACGCAAGGCGGGTACGCTGCGCGAGTGGCTCGGGGAGGATGCGTTGCCGGCTCTACTGGGCAAGCTTGCGCCATATACGCTGTGGTTTACAACGATGGGGATACTGGGCAATGTGGTGTTGTTCGGCTGGTGCCGTTTCGAGCTACATGGCAGTTTCCTGCTGGTTGCATTGCTCACTCTGCTGCTTGTCACGGCCATGCAGGCCACAGGTGTTTTCCTGTCGGGCATTATTCCTGACGCCCATCTTTCCACTTGCTTTGCCGCCATCTACGGCACGCTGGCGTTCACAATGTCAGGGTTCTCATACCCTGTGGACAATATGCCTGGGGCTCTGCAGGCTCTTGCCCAGTTGTTCCCTTTGCGTCATTATTATATGGCCGTGTCGCGGATTTCGCTTTTCGGTTGCGGGATGGGGTTGTGCTGGGTGCAGGTCTGCGCGTTGCTGCTCTTCCTGATTACCGGTTTGGTCGGATGCCGTCTACTTTGTACTTATGGTGAAGAGTGAATGTTCAATTGATTAACGAATCCAGAGAATATGAGACTACTGAAAGACATTTGGGATGTGTTTGTCATCGAGGTGCAACGGGTGTTGCACGACAAAGGTGTGATTCTTATTTTTTTCATCGCCACTCTTCTCTACCCGCTTATTTTCGGTGCCATTTACCGGAACGAGCTGGTGCGCCACCTGCCTGTAGCAGTGGTTGACGAGTCGCGCAGCGAGGCTTCGCACCGTTTTATCCACAAGCTTGATGCCACACCGGAAATGAGGGTGGACTATCATTGTTGCAATATGGCCGAGGCCAAGCATTTGATGCAGCAGCGGCGCATCCACGGCATTGTTCTGTTCCCGCACGACTATGACTACCGCCTCGCTCATGGGGAGACAGCGCGTGTGTGCCTCTTTTGCGACATGAGCAGTTTTCTCTATTACCGCAGCGTTTTGTCGGGCACCAGTGCCGTACTCCTCGACGAGATGCAGCAAGTGGAGGTGGAACGCTATGGACTTGCAGGCATTACGGGCGAAGGTGCCGACGAACTGGTACAACCCATTCCTTTCGACGATGTGAAGCTTTACTCGCCGGCCGGCGGGTTCACCAGTTTCCTTGTGCCCGCCCTGCTGGTGCTTGTGGTTCACCAAACGCTTTTCCTCGGCATAGGAATTCTTTTCGGCACCGCGCGTGAAGACCGCCGCACTTTACGCGTTATCCCGCCGCACCTGCGTCTCGAAGGGCGCACACGCGTAGTGGTGGGACGTGCCTTAGCATACCTTGCGCTTTACCTCCCCGTTGTGGCTGTCGACCTTGTGCTTATGCCACGGGGGTTCGGTCTGCCCCATATCGGGCGCATCGGCGACCTTTGTGTTTTCCTGCTCCCCTTCATGCTTGCCACGGTTTTCTTCTGCATGACGGTTTGCAGTTTTGTACGCGAACGCGACACGGGGATTATCACCTGTATATTCTTCAGCGTGGTACTCCTCTTCCTTTCGGGAGCCATCTGGCCTTCATGCAACATGCCATCATTCTGGCGTCTGTTCTCATACCTTTTCCCCTCTACCCACGGCATACAGGGATTCATCCGTATCAACACCATGGGGGCGACCCTTGCGGAAGTGAAATTCGAATACCTGATGCTCTGGCTGCAGACCGCGCTCTATTTCGCCACCAGCTGCCTCTGCCTCCGCGCAGCCAAACGGTTCAAAATAGGTGTCGCCTGAATGGGTTTTTGGACATGAACAATAAAACAACTCGTTCAGCGTTAGATTGACGAATCAACATTATGAATGTGTAAATGTGTCAACATGCTAATCAGATTAACAAACTCAAAATATGCCATGTCCCCAAACCAACGATTGCCCCATTTTCCACCTCTGCGCATTGAGCATCCCTTCAAACCCCGCAACGCCCTCCTGTTCTCCTTAGTCACAGGAGTGATACTGACAGGCATCATCCATATCGACGATCTCCGTTTCAGCCAGTATGCACCGTTCTCCACATCGCACACCCTCTTCACATTTGTCCACATGCTCTTGCTCTGCTGCATGCTGTTCCTGTACAACTTCCACCTTTTCCACAACCTTTCCGCTGCCCCGGCAGACCGGCAAAACCCCAACAGGACATTCCTCTGGTCCATTATCGGCACCCTCGCCATAGCCGCTCTGTTCAGCATCCTCTCATCGTGGGTGGGTGCCTGTGTCACCCCAGCCTTAGGCATTGATATCCGCATCGACATCGGCATGATCAAAGACGGCTTCGTGGCACTCACAGCAATCCTCATCACCATCCTCCTCTACAACCTCACACGCCATCAACGAATGCTCCTCGAAGAAGAACGCACACAAACCGAAAATATCCAAAACCGCTACGACGCCCTCGAAAAACAAATCGACCCACACTTCCTCTTCAACTCCCTTAACACCCTCGACGGACTGATAGGCTACGATGACAACCGCGCACACCACTACCTCCAACAGCTGGCCCTCTCCTACCGCTACATCATGCAGCAGCAACGACTCGTCCCCCTTGCCGACGAAATGCGCTTCACCGACAACTTCATAGCTATGATGCGAATACGCTATGGCGACAGTTTCCAGGTCGAAACCCGCATCAACCCCGCATGCTTTTCAACCCAAATAGTACCCATCAGCATACAACTGTTAGTGGAAAACGCCTTGCAACACAACATCGTGAGCAAAAACCATCCCCTCACCGTCACCATCGCCTCCGCAATGGCTGACGAAAAAAACCTCTGCCTCGTCGTGTCCAATCCCCTCCAACCCAAAAACGACTCCCACACCGACCCCCACGGCAGCATCGGACTGCGGAACCTCAGCCAACGATGCCAACTCACACTCCACCGCGACATCGTCATCCGTCAAACCCACGACACTTTCACCGTCCAAATACCCCTCTTGAACGTGTGAATGTGTCAACGTGTCAATCAGATTAACGTATTAAAAGGACTTATATAAATTGCCCCGGAGAGGCAGACTCTCGATAACCACGCACATGCAGTGTTAGGTATATCAAGTAAATACATCTCAGCGTGTCGGAGACACGCGCTCTCAAAAATGAATTAATAGAACCCACCTTAATAAATTCAAAATATGCCAAACGCCCTGATTATCGAAGACGAAAACATAGCTGTGCAACACCTCACGCGCCTCCTCGCCGCAACAGCACCCGACATAACCATCCTCACCGTCCTCCAAACCGTCGAAGAAACCGTCGAATGGTTCAACGCCGCCGGGTGCGACAACACGTCAAAGTATAAACCGACCAACGAACCAACACATTCACGAACCGACGAAACAAAAATCCCCGACATCGTATTCCTCGACATCCATCTTGCCGACGGGCTCGCCTTCCACATCTTCGACCAGACAACCATCCCCTGCCCAATCGTCTTCACCACCGCCTACGACGAATACGCCCTGCAAGCCTTCCGGGTCAACAGCATAGACTACCTCCTCAAACCCATCAACCCTGACGACCTCAAACGCGCCATAGAAAAACTGCACCGCCTCACCCTCCACCCCTCCCTCCCCAACCCCGACGGAGCCCTGAACCATGCCATAGAAATGCTGCAACAACACTACCGTCAATACAAGCACCACTTCCTCATCCCCCTCCGCGACAAACTCGTGCCCCTCGACGTCAACGAAATAGCCTGCATCTACCTGACAGACGGAAACACCGTGGCTCTGACCCTCGACGGACACACTCATCCCCTCGACCGACCCCTCGACGGACTAATGGCGCAACTTGACCCCACGCAATTCTTCCGCGTCAACAGACAATTCATCGTAGCCCACAGCGCCATCAGAGAAATCTCCGTGTGGCTCCTCGGCAGATACACCCTCACACTGTCGGTAGACACACCCGAACGCATCGTCGTTCCCAAAGCCCGCGTAAGCGAATTCAAAGACTGGTACACAAATTAAACTCGTTAATTCGTTAATGTGTCAATTCGTTAGTCGATTCATACATTAATCCCAAATCGGTCATTAGGCTAAGCAGACCTCTGGCCGAGGCTACTCAAGAGTAAATCAGAGACAAGTGAAATGGAAAGGCTGATAATAACCGTTTTATTCTGTTTTCCGTCTCGGTGACCGATATAGGCTTGTCCTCTCTTCCGTCGCTCCTTAGCCCTCAGTTCTCCCANNTTCTCCCATCGTTCTCCCATCGTTCTCCCATTTCTAAAGGAGAACTGAGGAAGAATGGAGGGCGAAGGGTGGGTGAAAGAGCGAACCAAGGACAGTGCTCCTAATGACCGATTTGGGGTAATACATTAACACATTCATCAACGTATCCACCACTCTCCTTTAAAAAGTAAAAGAAAGGGGGATGACCACGGCATCGGGGGGAGGTGCGGCAGGGGAATTAGTGTTCAGGTAACGATTGTGCACCCAGTGGACAAAAAGAGCGGTAGCAGTGCCGATAACGGCTCCCGCAAGAACATCCGTAGGGTAATGCGCACCCACATAAAGACGGCTAAAACCCACCGCTGCAGCCCAAAGGTAGGCAGGCACAACGACATACCAGCAGGGATAAAGCAAAGCGAGAGCCGTGGCCGACGTAAAAGCAAACGACGTGTGACCCGACGGGAACGAAGGACTGCCCACCCGTTGCAGACACACAAGGTCGCCCTCATGCGCCACCCAAGGACGAGGCCGCCCCACAAAATACTTCAGACCCATTGTCAACCCAGCATTCAAGAGCCATGCTGCCCCCGCCTCACTGGCATTCACGAAGAGGGTTTGTTTGCATTGCGTTTCTGTCGCAACCAAACTCCCAACACCCATCGTTATGGGAACCAATGGTGAGAGGACGAAAGTATTGCTGACTGCGACCCAAAGCGTGTTGCCCGCGGGAGTGCGGTTGTTCTGGAGGTTTTTCAGAATCCTGTAGTCCGGGCATACCGTGTCCCCACCCCCTTGGGCGGCCAGCGCGAACGGAAACAGCAAAGCAAAGACAAAAACCCTCATTTTCGAGACCTTCATTTTTTTTCGTTAATGCGTCAACTCGTGAGCCTTGACCTGCTTCGCAGTGTACGGGTTCGAGAGGTCGAAAATCTCACCGATAGGTCTCGACAGCTTGTCAACCAGGAGATGTGTGTTATCCTGATGCTCCATTGATTCCAGCTCCCGGGAAACATTCAACCAGTCGTGCGTGGAACAAATCAGAGGCACCAAATTAAGCATATCGAACGATTCGACCACCATACTGTCCATACCCTCCGATTCAATGCGGCTGTGGGCACGCGCAAGGCGTATCTCACCCACCTCCTCCAGCACACGCGTATACTTCTCGTAAAGGACATACTCGTTGACAAGAAAGGCAACTACCCGGTCGCTGAGCCGGTTCCAAACGGAGGTAGGGATAGGTTTGGAGACAAAACGTCCCAGCATGAAGGAGCCTGCTTTGAGTCCTGAGAGTCCGCGTTCGAGGCATACTTGAGAGACTGCACAAAAGAAGTGGACCTTGTGGTCAGGTGTGAGGAGACTGAAAACGCGCGACTGGTCAAGATGGGAACCCATGCGGCTTTCAAGCACTTGGCGCACATATTGGTCAGAGTGGTCTTTGTACCAATTGTTCACGATGCCCGAAGCGGTGTCCGGACGGTCTTGAAGTTCGCAGCGGATAAGGCGCGCAAGTTTATCAAGGTCGTCAATACCCGAGGCCTTCTGCGCACTGACGATTTCCTGATGAACCAGATAGGCTTCCTTCATTTCATTGAAATATTGCACTTCGTCGGGTGCGAGGTCGACATGTTTGCCCTGCAGATATTTAGAGAAACGTGCGGGACGGAAGTCTGCAACGCCTTTATAGATGGTTTGGTGGTAACTGGAGACAGTGATCTTTTCGAGTTCATGGAGTTGCTGTCCTTCGCTGTTGACTACAGTGACGGTGCCGTCAGGTTCGGTCAAGAAGTGGATACCGTAGCTGTGGAGATCCAGAAGTGCGGGGATACCATAGCCACGGCATGCGGTGACGACGTGGATTGCGGCAGGAGTCATGCTGAGGATGGCATGAACCTCGTTGAGAGTGATGGTATCCTCGGGAACAAAGCGTTCCTGACACAGGCACACCTGATGGCCTTGGGCGACCATCTCCCTCGCCTTGGCGGCCGAAAAACAGAGAACTGCAGAAACAGCGGTACGAGGCAGCACGCTGACACCCTTGCCGAAAAACTGAAGTTTCGTCATAGAACGTTCGTCTATCGAGTTGGACACAATCTGACGGAGATGATACGGCTTGATAATGTCAAGCACATGAGTTGGGCTTATGCGCCCCTCGTGCAGGAGGTCGATAGCCGATACGAGGGCGGCACGGCCCGTCATCTCAGACATGTTCAGCTGGAGGACAGAAAAAAGACTGACTTGGCGGGGACGTGTCTCAACAGCGAATTCTATGGTCACAGGCGAATGGTAGCGTTCTTCGAGTTTGACAAGCAACGGATGGAAATGGTAAACGGCGGGAAAGTCATGTTTGATAGCATCGCGGTTGGTATAGGCAAGGTCTTCCGAATGTACGTCGCCCGTCATGATCTCCTCACCGAAAATATCGCGGAAACTCTCTATCTGGCAGCCTTTGCCCGTGCGGCTGTGACGGCTATACAACACACCTGGATAAGATTCATCGTTGCCTATAGTCCACACCATACGCTGCAAGATAAGCGAAGGCGAAGCCTGCTTTCCTTGCATGAACGTAAGGATAAGGTCTTGGTTTTTGATATAAAAATCCCGTATATATTCCACCAACCGGAGCGTTTGGTAGAAAGCATCGGTAAGCAGACGGAGACCGTCTTCACGACAATTGACAATCTCGCATTCCATAGCTGCGATGCGTTGTTTCTGCGCCTCAAGATCAAGAGCGATGTCGGAAGACTCGTATTTACGCTCAATACCCAGCATCTCACAGATAGTATGGAGAGTTGAGAGATAGACACGGTTAGCCATCCCTTCGCTAAAACCCGCCCCAAGAGCCTGGTAGGCTTCGCGTGTAACACCAATATTGAGTAAGGTAGGCATAAGACCCGGGATATATTGCGGCATGGCGCAACGGATAGCAATCACTAACGGATGTGTATCGTCGCCCATATGGAGACGGGTCATTTGTTCCAGATAATTGATGGCCTGAGCAAGACGCTCTTCCAAATGTTCCGGGTGACGGAAAAGTTCAGCCGTGAGGATGACAAAGTCCGGCACTGGATAACAATTCTGCGTCAGTTCAAGAAGCATCCGTCCCTTATGGCTGATCTCATCATCGGTAAAGACCCTGTCCGTGAGCGGGGTGACCAGCTCATCATTGTCTGGCATAGGGTGTGCCTCTACATAATCAATAATAGCATTGCGGAAATTAGTACGATGCATAGCCAACTGAGCAGCCTGTTCAGAAGTGGCCGTACCCTCGCGCTCCGCAATCAGCAAGCGCAAAAACTGCTCCTTCTGGCTGTCGCGCGTTTTAAGCAAAAGATACATATCGTACCAACGCGGCGGCAACTCATGCTTAGTGTCGTCACCGTCGTACGAATAAATCACCGTGCCCGGCTTATTGCCCTCAAGCGTATTGCCCGCATCGTCAACATCACAATTAAACACATCCGGTCCCTGTAAAGCATAGCGGCGCACCATATGATAATTAGGATAACTGGCTCGAATAAGAATCTTCATAATTTGAAAGTGTAAAAGTTTTAATATTGAAAGTGTGTAAGTTTTAATATCGATAGATAAGTTTTAATGTTGACATGTTTAACGACTTGCATCATATCAATAGATAAACAGATTAACGAATCGACGAACCATAATTAGTAATCAGCGCACAGGCCGAGTCGATGATATTGTCCCGACCCAGCGTCGATGCAGCCTCCCTGTCGAACTTAAGCAAAATATCGGGCGGCACCCCGTTCTCATAATTCTTCCCGTCCAAAGCGATAGTCCGGGTAATCGAAAAACGGTATAGCCAGCCGTTGGGCAGCGTACCCATGGTAGGCAAACCGAGGCCTCCCCCCGTTGTATCACCCATGAGAAACATATTGTCATACGCCTGAGTAGCAATTGCAAACGTACTGGCGGCACTAAAACAACCTCTGTCCACAAGCACAGCCACCGGAAGCCCGAACCCCTCGTCCTTGTTTACCGGAGCATACGTCGGCACCAACTCAGTGAAACAATCGTGAGCCGCACCCGCCTTAATCTGGCTGCTGTACAACACCTGCCCCTCCGACCGCATCACACCCAGCAACCGCACAACATTCGACAAATCGCCTCCCCCGTTGCCCCGGATATCAAGAATCATACCCTGAGCATCCGGATACATAGCGACAATCCGGCGCAACCCTGCCTCCGACACACTACTCGAAAACGAACCATAATACACATAAATCACCTTCCCGTTGCATAGCGAACCATAGGCCACACCACCCGTGCTGTGATAACCCACACCAAGATAATTCAACACTACACAATTCACATCAATCCCCGACTCCGCGAAAAAACGACGATGAACCGCAATCGACCGCGACGCATCGAAAGGCGCAACCAAATTCACATGTCCATCATCCAAACAATTCAACATCGCCGCACAAACCGCGAAAAGACTATCGTCCTCCATCCCCTCATACACCTTTGGACGAAGCGAATCATACACCGCACGCCAGTCTACCCCCTTCACATCAAACATTGAATACTGCTCATCCACCCGCTGCCACAAATAATCAAAAGTACTTACCGGAGAAGTGGTCCCCTCGTTCATCAAAGCTTTCTCGCAACCCGCGGCAAGGAACATCGCACCCCCCGACAACAACAAAAAAAACATCGGCACCACAACATTCCGAAAAACACGTCGGCCATAATGCACCAACCCGGGCAAAACACGGCAAAAACAAAAACGACTCATAAGTTAAAAAGAAGTTGAAAAGTTAATCTATGACCAGCCTGCTGGAAACGCCAAGGCGCCAAACCGGGCCGGGACGAAACACGGGAAGTCAAATACCCCCAGCAATAAGCCACCCCTACCTCATTACCCGCATCAAAGCGGCAGCGCACCCCCACCCGAGAAGCAATACCCGTAAGTCCCGACACATACCACTCATACTGATCGAAAGCATTGCCCACCGGATTGGCTATATCCCTATCGTAATTATTAATATAAGAAAATCCTGGACGGAGCAACAATGCCACAGGGTCTGTCCACAACTGAGCATACCCACACCATCTATTCCAAGAATATTCAGCACGGACAGACAAACGCAGTCTGAAAAAGTTCGACATTCCAACACTGGCATTGCTTAACTGTTTGTTGTAACGAATGTCAAACAAATCATCGATTCCCGCACCACACCAAAACTGCCACCCATTCCGGCAATAGAAGGATCGGAGCAACTCAGTATAAGCTGAGAGTTGCCCTCCGTATGTAAAAAAAGAACTCAGATGGATGCGATAGCCATAAGTACCTCCCGAGAGTCCCGCACCCATATCAAAAAGCCAGTTTTTAGTTCTTTTCTCAACACTCAGTGCCGTACACAACTCAGGTCCTCGTACTATTAAAGGCGAAGCACCAAAATCACGATATGAACCCAATCCGACACCGCCTTCGAGCACCAATAGCAATTTCCCATCTTCTTTATCCTGAGCCTTAAGTGGTACCGAAAAGAATAGTGCCGAAAAGAATATTACAATTAAAAAAATAAACGGATCTCCATATTGTCCGCTTTTCAGATACTCAGTTCTTCTGAATACCTGTTTTCTCTGAGTATCTGAAAGTCTTTTCGGTTGTCTCATATTTTTTTTATTGAAAAACTGTCTATTCAAAAAAAAAGATTTATCTTTGCAATTCGATTACAAAAGTACAAAATATTTTTCACATAGATAAATTTAAATACATAAATACAATGAAAACAATGAGAAAGGTATCTATTTTCAAGGTAGTCGCACTCACTTTTTTGGCTGTCGGTTGCCTTGTTTCGTGCAACCAAAATGGACAAAATGGACCCACTGTCAACGAAATGCAGACCCGCCTGAACGACATTATGAAAGAGTATCAGGAAATGCAAGCCACTTGTGACGACTATACTCGCCAATTGGCCGAGAAGGACAGTTCCATCCAGGCTCAGGCTGCCGAAATCCAGCGTTTGATTGACCAACTGAACAATGCCGGAACAAAGGGCAACCGCAATGTCAAGGCCACTCGCTCCGGTTCCAAGGCTAACAGTGCAAAACTGAAGAAACTGAATGCTGAACTTGCTGCCCGTAAGGCTGAAATCAACCGCTTGCAAGAACGTCTAAACCAACAGACATATGAACTCAACGCACTGAAAGCCGCTGACGGTTATGCCGATCGCGAGGCCTTGGTTCGTTTACAGATGTTGGTTAAGGACCAAGAGAACCGTATCATTGCTTTGACTAACGACAAGGTGGCTCTCACCAATATCAACGATTCGTTAGTAGCCCATGTGGCATACCTGATGGGAGTACGTGCTGAGAGCGAGAAGACCACTAACGCCGAATATGCCGCCCAAGTGTCGATACTACAGGATCAAGTTGCCAACCAGCAAAATGAAATCAACCGTCTCAGAGAAGAGCTCGCCAAACAGACTGCATTGGCTAACGACGCCGCCAAGAACGCCAGTAACAATGAGGCCGAAACCAAGGCTTCTGTTGCCAAAACCAAAGGCTCTATCAACAAGAAACTGGCACAACTGCAAGCTCAATGTGACGAATATTATGAGGAACTTGAGCGTCTCCGCGCTGAGAATATTATCCTGAAGAATGAAAATGACAGTCTCCGCAGCGAGGTGAACACAATGAAGAAGAATGTGGAGAATGTTGCTGTTGAGAACGCCAAGATGGCCGCCAAGGTGAGCCGTGCATCGGTTCTCTCCACTTCAGAGTTGAATGTCACACCGCTGAAACGCCTCAGCAACGGTACAGGCAAACCCACTTCACGTGCATCAGCCACTCACGCTTTCCGCATCGAGGGCTATCTGATGGGCAACTCGGTTGTGGAGCCTGGCACTATCACTGTCTACGCTGTTATCACATCTCCCTCAAACGCCGTGCTGCATAACGGAACTGTTGAGCAGAAATTCGATGCCAACGGTGTCCGTACCACCTATACCATGGTTCAAGCTTATGAGTTCACTGGCCAGACCCGTCCTTTCGAGATGAGTTGGAGTTGTGACGACCAGTTGGAGCTTGAAGCGGGTGTGTACAGACTGAACCTGTATGCGAACGGCAACCTTATCGGTGTTACTGAGTTCAAGTTGAAATAATCAGGCTTTTTGCCTTGCCGATGTGAACGAATAGGATGTCGAATCTGGCAAAATACAATTCTTTCCGCGAGACATACCCTGAGTTTGTCTATGAAAGTTACCTATACGATGTGCAGTCCGATGGGCTGCACATCGTTTTTACCTTTCGCATTGGGGATTATGTTTTCAATCCGACGGCGTTTATCCCTTCGCGGCGTTTCCTTGATTTTGGGTCTGTGGGTGGCCTGACGGATGTGCTGGTTTTTAATATCGGCATGATTGAGTTGGTTAGTTACTGGAAGTCTTTTTGCCCACCACGGGTTGTGGTGGCTTGCGGATGTCTTTCGGAGGACCAGATCGGGTTCTGGAGGAGGGTTTTCTATTACGGTCTGGGGGAGTTTTTCTATATCAACGGGATTGATGCGAAGTTGGACGATTTTATGGAGATTGTGTGCCGGAAGGAGGGTGTGCGTCCTGGACCGTTCGCTTTTGCTCCGGCGAGGGGGAGGGATTTTCTTGTGCCGATAGGGGGTGGAAAGGATTCAGTGGTTACGCTGGAGTTGCTGAGCGGGAGGAATGGCGACGGGTTTTCGACGGTTCCGCTGATTATGAATCCGCGCGGTGCAACGATTAATTGTATCAAGGCGGCAGGCTACGATCTGGACGATGCGTTGGTGATTGAACGCACGATTGACCCGCTTTTGCTGAGGTTGAACGGGGAGGGGTGTTTGAACGGCCATACTCCATTCAGTGCGATGCTGGCGTTTTATTCGTTGTTGGCCGCGCAGCTTAGCGGGATCCCGAACGTTGCGCTTTCGAACGAGTGGAGCGCGAACGAGGCTACGGTGGCGGGGTCGACGGTGAATCACCAGTATTCAAAGAGTAAGGGGTTTGAGGATGATTTCCGCAAGTATACGGGGACGTTCCTGTCACCGGGGCTGAATTATTTCAGTTTTCTCCGTCCGCTTTCGGAGTTGCAGATTGCAATGTTGTTTAGCCGTTATCCGAAGTATTTCGATGTGTTCCGCAGTTGCAATGCTGGCAGCAAGGAGGATGTGTGGTGCGGGAGATGTGCCAAGTGTCTTTTTGCGTATATTATTCTTTCTCCTTTTATACCTCCGTCGCGTCTCCGGTCTATTTTCGGGCACGATTTGCTGGATGACCCTGCGTTAGAGTTTTTTTTCGATGAGTTAATAGGCAGAGGGGACAAGAAGCCGTTTGAGTGTGTGGGGACTGTTGATGAGGTGAAGACAGCGGTATCAATGGCGTTGGAGCGTTGGTATGGGTCGGCTCGTCCCCGGCTTTTGAGGGGGTTCGTCCCGTGTGCCCACAGGGTGTCTTTGTCGCGTGTGGAGGCGGAGCATAATGTCCCGCCCGATTTGTTTAATATTTTACTTGAGCATGTTCAGGCAGCAGTTGTTGGATAGTCTGTTGGGTTGCCGCCGCATCTTGATTGCAGGGTATGGCCGTGAGGGCAGGAGCACGCATGCGCTGCTGCAGCGCATCGCCCCGTTGCCGGAGATAACTGTTGCACGGGATGATGAGGAGATTTTTGCCTGTTTGGAGGAGGCAAAGCGTTGCGGCAGGGGGTATGACTTGGTGGTGAAGTCGCCGGGAATTCCTATGATGAAGTTGGAGGGACGCTGCGATTTGGAAAAGGTCACGTCGCAGTCGGATTTGTTTCTGCAGGTGTTTGGCGATATGACGGTGGGGGTGACGGGCACGAAGGGCAAAAGTACCACCACGGCGTTGTTAGGGCATGTGCTGGCTTCGGCTATGCCTTCGAGGCAGGTTTTGGTGGCGGGCAATATGGGCATTCCACTTTTCGACGTTGTTGACCAGATGAACGAAGGGACGATGGTTGTGGCTGAGTTTTCGTGTCACCAGCTTGAGAATATCCATCGCGGTCCCCATATCGGCGTTGTTCTTAATCTCTATCAAGAGCATCTTGACCATTACCATGATTACCGTGGCTATGGGATGGCGAAGTTGCAGATGATGTTGCGCCAACAACAAGGCGACCATTGTTTTTATTGCACCGACAGTGCCGACCTGGTTGCAATGGTTTCGGAGTTCCGTTCAGAGGTGGTTTCGTCGCTCCACGCCTATTCGCTGCGTGAAGCGCGCCAGTCGGATGTCGCGAGTATGCCGACCCGCCTGCAGGGCGACCATAATCTCTGCAATATTTTTGCTGTGAGGGAGGTCACTTCGCTGATGGGGGTGTCGTCGTCTTGTTTTGCAGAGGCTCTTGCTTCTTTTCAGGGTCTCCCCCACCGTCTCGAACAAGTGGGTACATTCAGGGGTATTACGTTCTACAACGATTCTATCAGCACCATACCCGAGGCCACTATGGCGGCGTTGCAAGCCTTGCCGCAAACCCACACGTTGATTCTTGGCGGTTTCGACCGGGGAATTGACTACAGCCCCTTGGCCGTATGCCTCGCTGCCCGCAACGAGGTTGGCAATCTTGTATTCGTAGGCAAGGCGGGACGGCGTATGATACAGGAGTGGCAAGGATTGTCGCCCAATCCTCTTGAGGGGAGAAACGTCCTGCTTGAGGACGATTATGCCAAAATTGTCGCATGGTGTTTTGCCCACACCCAGCGGGGCAAAGTGTGCCTCCTTTCGCCCGCAGCGGCAAGCTATGACAGTTTCACCAATTTCGAACACCGGGGCAACACTTTTAAAGAACTGATTTTAAAAAACAAATAGCCATTTCATAAATGACCGACTATACCTCCATACGGCAAGAACTGCACAGCCATCCCGGCATTTCGGGCGATGAGCATTACGCCCATGACCTGATAGTGCGCCAGCTTGCCACCTGCCATCCCGACCAAGTCTTCACCCATGTGAGAGGTTTCGGTGTGGTTGCTGTGTGGGGAAACGAACAGTCGCATCCCACAGTAGCCATCCGAGGCGATATCGATGCCCTTCCTATCGGACATCGTTGCGGACACGACGGCCACACCGCTGTGCTTCTTCAATTGGCTGAATGGATAGGTGATAGAAAGATCTCGTTGCCTGACAGGAAAAATGTCATCCTCGTCTTCCAACCCGAAGAGGAGACGGGTACGGGCTCCCAGAAAATCCTCGATGCTGGTATCCTGCAACAATACAATATCAAGGCCGTCTTCGGATTCCACAATCTTCCCGGATTCCCCCTCGGCACGGCCGTGCTCAACTACAATACTTTCGCTGCCGCCTCCACAGGCGTCATATATCGACTGACTGGCCGCAACACCCATGCCTCCACGCCCGAAAAGGGCATCAACCCGGGGCTTGCCGTAGCCGAAATCATTCAGGCTTTCAACCGACTCAACAGCCCGGACAACGCTCCGACCGACCGTTTCCGCCAGTCAACGCTTATTTGTGTCAATCTGGGCGAAGAGGCCTTTGGCACTTCGGCAGGCGATGCCGACATCATGTTCACCCTCCGCGCTTATACCAACAGCACCATGCAGCAACTGTTGTCCGAGGCCAACACTATCGTGTCGCAGATAGCAGCCTCCCATCACCTGCAAGTTTCCCAAACCTTGCGCGACCCGTTCCTTGCCACTGAGAACAATTCGTCCATGGTGGAATTTATCGAGGAGCACTGCAACTGTCCTGTGAGGCATGTCCTCACCCCTTTCCGTTGGTCTGAGGATTTTGCCAATTATCTTCAAGTATTCCCTGGTGCGATGTTCGGCATTGGGTCAGGCGAAAAGCAACCCGAGCTACACCATCCCGACTACGACTTCCCCGATGCGCTCATTCAACCTGCCGCCCAAGTGTTGCTGAATCTATTGAGTTTTGAATATTAATACACCAACATGAATCCCAACCCTTGGTTTTATCATAAAACAATCGCTAAAAATCATCGCAATATATCAAGAAAAGAAAACATAAAAACATAATTAATCATGAAAAAAGTTCTATTTTCGATCGTCTTGACAGCCTTGTTCCTCACCACAGTGGGACAAGAGATTAGCCAACCGGAGTTTGACGGACAGAGCTGCACCAGCATTATGGTAGGCAAGCGTGCCTCACGCGACGGAAGTGTTGTGACGTCGCACACTTGCGACGGCCGCTATCGCACATGGATGTATATGGAGCCTGCCGCCGATTATGAGCCGGGCACTGTCCATCCTGTTTACAAGGGTTCGCTCCACACCACTTTCCGTGGCGACACGACGGGTCTGCGTCTGGTGGGTGCCATTCCCGAGGCTGCCCATACCTATGCTTATCTCAACACAGCTTATCCCTGCCTGAACGAGCATCAGCTGGCAATAGGTGAAAGCACTTTCGGCGGTCCCGACACACTGCGCAATCCTGCCGGCATGTTCTTGATTGAGGAACTCCAGCGTGTGGCCTTGCAACGCTGCACTACCGCCCGCGACGCTATCCGCCTCATCGCCGGTCTTATCAAAGTGTACGGCTATGCCGACGGAGGTGAGTGCATCACGATTGCCGACACAAAGGAGGTTTGGCAGATGGAAATTCTGGGCGAAGGCAAGGATAACATTGGCGGTGTGTGGGCCGCCCAGCGCATTCCCGACGACCATGTGGGGGTGAGCTGCAATATCCCCCGCATCGGACGTCTGCAACGAGGCAATACGGAGTATTTTATGTGTTCGGACAACATTGAGTCTGTGGCCCGCCGCTATGGCTTATGGGATGGAAAGGGCGATTTCATTTTCTGGAAGGCTTTCAACAGCAGTTATGCCAACGGGAAAAATTTCCGCGAACGCGAGTTTTTCATTCTCAACGCCCTTGCCCCTTCGCTGGAGTTGACTATGGACACCACAGAACTTCCTTTCTCGGTGCGGCCCGACAACAATGTCGATGTTCGTAAGGTGATGGAGCTGCTGCGCAGCACGTACGAGGGAACAGATATGGACATGTGCCAGAATATCAAGATGCCCGTCACCCAGAAGGACAAGAACGGCAAAGAGTATACGGACACGATTATCAGCCCCATCGCCAATCCTTGGCTGAGTTCTTCGATGCAGCGTACGCTGAATACTATCGCTCCGGGGACTGTCCAGTTCCGTCGCACGGTGAGTGTGGCATGGTGCTCCTATTCTTTCGTGGCCCAGCTGCGCGACTGGTTGCCAGACTGCGTAGGAGGTATCTGTTGGATGTCGGTCGACAATCCTGGTCAGTCACCCCGTGTGCCTATTTTCTGCGGCGGCAGCGAGCTGCCCCAGCCTTACAGTATTTGCGGCCAGAAAGAGTATAATCCCGATGCCATTCTGTGGAAATACCGTCGCGCCAATAAACTGGCCACGGTGGCTTGGCAGCGCACCAAGGGTTCGATGAACAAGGAGTTGAAGCGCCTTGAGGATAATGCGTTCAACCGTCTTGAGGCTATCGAACGCGAAGCTTCCCGTTTCGAGCGTCTCGGTCGTATCGACGACATGCGTGCCACGCTCAACAATTTCACCCGCGACCAGTATGAGAACACATCGTTCGCTTGGAGCCAACTTGAAGCCAAGTATTGGAGCATGTTCGGCATGGGATTCTAAGTGAATAGATAATTGAAAAGTGAAAAGTGAAATTATAGGGGTAATGATTTGCCCACCCCTGCGAGGTTTCACTTTTCACTTTTCACTTTTTATTTTTCAGTCCTTCCATGGCCGATCTGGATAGCAAGCGACGCGAAATGACAGGAACACCGGTACCCCGACTGGTGTTCCGTCTTGCTATACCGTCAATGATCAGCATGGTGGTCACGGCACTCTACAATGTCGTCGACGCAGCATTCATCGGCAGGCTGTCGACTGAGGCCACCGCAGGTATCGGCATTGCCTTTGCTTACATGACCTTCATCCAGGCTGTGGGATTCTTTTTTGGCCACGGCTCCGGCAACCATATCTCGCGTGCCCTGGGCGGCCGCAACTATTCCGATGCGGGCATCATGGCTGCTGTGGGTTTTTTCACTCCCCTTATGGTGGGATTTGTTGCGGCTCTTGTAGGCCTGCCGATGCTCCCCCGACTTGTCGTGCTGCTGGGGGCTCCGCCTGCTGTCGTCCCTCATGCCTGCAACTATCTCCGCTATATTCTTTTGGCCTCGCCTTTCATGATGTCGGCTCTCACGCTCAACAACCAGTTGCGCCTACAGGGCAATGCGCATTTCGGCATGATTGGCATTGTAAGCGGTGCGGTGCTGAACATTGTGCTCGACCCTATCCTTATTTTTGTTCTGGACATGGGTGTTACCGGAGCCTCGGTTGCCACGGCGGTGAGCCAATTGTTTGCATGGTGTCTGCTGCTGCACGGCACCATGCGCAGCGAGTCAGTCCACATCCGTTTTGCCAATTTTAAACCTTCATGGGCTTACTACCGCGAAATTGTAGCCGGCGGGCTTCCCTCCCTCTTCCGGCAGGCATTCAACTGTGCCTCGGCAATAATGCTCAACCATGCTGCCGCTCATTATGCCCCGATGGGACAAGAAGCATCGTCGGTTGCGGCCTTTGCCGTGGTGTCGCGCACCACGATGTTTGCCTTCTCGCTTATTCTGGGCTTCACCCAGGGTTTCCAACCGGTGTGCGGATTCAACTACGGCGCGCATCTTTACCGCCGTGTGCGCCAGTCGTATCTTTTCACCCTCGGGGTATCCACGACCATGCTCACCCTCCTCTCAGTGTTGGGCTACATTTTTGCCCCGCAGATTATCACCCTTTTCCGCAGCGAAGACCCTGTCTTGGTCGACATCGGAGCCAGTGCTCTGAGATGGCAATGTGTCGTCTTTCCGCTTTGCACTTTGGCCACCACTACAGGAATGCTTTGCCAGAATATACGGTTCACCCTTCCCGCCACACTCCTCTCTATCGGGCGGCAAGGGCTCTTTTTCATTCCCGCTGTCCTTTTGCTGCCCCGCTTCCTCGGCATTCACGGTGTCGAGATGGTTCAGGCCACCGCCGACCTCTGCACTTTCCTGCTCACCATTCCCTTTGCCGTTTGGATAAACCGCAAACTGACACGGTAGAAACACTGGGGAATTATTTATTTTACTTCCATCTCTTGTTGGTGGAATTATATTCAAACCACTCCTGATGGTCTTGTATCTCCTCCTTCTGCCAGTCGCTGTCGGGGAAAAGGCTGTCGAGTGCAGCATCTACCTCGGCGGGGTGACAATGGCGCAAATAGCTGACTCCCTCGTAGATGTATTCGCCGGGCCATCCATCGGCCCATTCCAGCATGGCGACATAGCGGTGCATAAGCGGTGTGCAACCCTCAGCCGCACGGCTTACTACAACAGAGTCGATAATCTCGGGACGGGATTTCTGTCTGCCCTCGGAACTGTCCAAAGGCCATTCTCCTACATGCCAGAATACCATATACCTGTCCCGTGTATCGGGAAGCAGGGCGATTAACTCATCATCGTCCAAGGCCATACCGTCATTCAAACGCTGAGCTGCATCGTTCAGGCGGATATTGTATGCTGCTTCACGCTCCAGCAGGCGTGTCATCTCGTCGGCATATTGTGTCTCCCAGCGGACACCCTCTTCCTGCAGGAGTTTCCATTGGTGGCGTTTCAGTGCCGCCTCCTCGTTGCGGGGTGCGGACCCTATACGGTTATGGCGGTCGTCCACTGCGCCTATACTCCAGCCATCATCCCCCTTCTCTACATAGAAAAAGACATGCTCGCGATTGACAATACTGTCGTGGTTGATGTTATCGGGCTGTGCCACCACCACATCGTACCAGTCTGTCCCCTCCACTTGGGTGATTTTCTCAGCGCGGATACCCAGCCAACAATCCTGCCCTTGGATAAAGATATCGTAGTCCAGCCAGTCTTCACGCTCCGCATCCCGACGCTGCTCCAACTCGTCTGCCACACGTGGTGACAAATAATTCTTCAGGCACTCCTGCACCCGTCCGTAGTCGGATACCCCATCCCCACAGGACAGGGCAAGATAGTCACTGTAAAATGCAGCCAACATGTCAGTCGGCGTTTTCTGTACACAGCCCCAAAGCATCACTGTACAAAGCACCGAATAGAATAGCAATTTCTTCATATCAATGTCTTTATAAAGGTTATCAGATATGGCAGGAAGATGATAACTCCCACCACTGCGGCACCCATTGCGCACAACAGCACAGCCCCTGCGGCAAGGTCTTTGATGTCGCGCTTACGGTCGTCGCGTTCGGCCTTGACAAAGTCCGCTGTCCGTTCGATGGCAGAGTTCACTGCCTCGGCTGCAAACACCATCGCAATAACAATCACTACCGCTGTCCATTCTCCCGGGGTGATACCGAAAAGGAAACCCAACATCACTGCCACGATGGCGGCTACAGTATGGATGCGGGCATTATGCTCCTCGCGAAGCAGCACTTTGATACCTGCAAACGCATAGCTGAAACTCTTTATCCGTTTACGGAGGGAAAACTTTTCATCTCTCATAATTCTTTATTTTTTTTAAATGTTAACGATATAATGGCTGATTTATTGTTGTGGACAGACCAATCATCTATTTTTGTCAATGTGTCACAGTCTCCTACAAAAAGAATTTGTTAAAAACATCTCATCAACACTTGCATTTTTCAAAAAAAGAGTATATTTGCAGAGAATTACCAATCCATAACAAATCCACATCACTATGAAAACCAACCTGCTCATCATCATCTTGATGCTTCTGCCGACAAGTGGGATGATGGCTCAGAGCCGTATCTGGGAAATGCCCGCAATCCCGGCCGACACCACCATTGTCAGGGAATGGATGTATGGCAAGTATATCGTTTATGCCCGGAACGGGACTAACCAGTCCGTGTCGCTCCACGACAACCTATCGCCCGTGGTCAGGTCGGCGCAGATCCCCTCCATGGTCATCGTCAACGACATCCGCATTGTCGGGGACATGGTGTATGCCGGTGGCAAAATCATGGGCTCCCCGTTCCCCCATGGACTGCTGGCCTGTTTCGACAT
>DBXQ01000011.1:1946-16866 GCA_002309955.1 Bacteroidales bacterium UBA1208 | reverse complement strand
CGGGACAAACCAAGCCATTTACGTCCTTGCTTGGGACGACGACCCATACAACAACGACACCGCATTGGCTTGGGGCGTGCGTTGGAACGGCACCGCCACGGCAACGACGCTGCTGGATACCATTGTGGCATACGACTCGCGCTTCAGTTACACACTGAGCGGATCGCTGATGACGGATATGTCGTTCAACGACGGCACAATAAACCCTGGCTCAAGCATGAATGGCTGGTGCTATTACCACAACGGCAGCTGGGGAATGTATGCATGGCCAAACCAGCCCATGAGCAACGGTGACATGATTGAGATGAGCAGCAGCTGTATGTTTACCATGTCTTCGGCAACGGCTGTCACCAACCCCAACAACACCGACCCAGTGGATGCCACGATTGACACAAGCGACATTGTGTTTTGGGTAGGTTCGGGCAGCAATAGCGCTGTGCTGATTGTCAATTGGGGCGACCCCGACACGGCTTTTGCCTGGGGTTATCGTTTCAACGGCACTGTGACAGCACAAACAATGGTGGATAGCATCGCTGCTGCCGACCCCCGTTTCTGGACGGTAGGCTCGCCTTCCCTTAGTGGAGATATTCATTATGTCCTTTCAAATGGCGATACACTGGGTCTCGTCGACGGTTCTTCCACTTCACTGGGCTACAATTTCTGGTGGACTAATATCAACGGTGTGAGTGCCGGCAGCGGCACGGCCACTTCGTTGCACAATGGCTATGTATTCAAATATGGCGACCTGAGTGTCGGCACCGGCTGGGATCCGATGGGAACTTATTTCATGGAATACGCCTGGGAGAAGACTCCTACCCCTGCCCCATTGCCCTCTGACGACCCGGGAACTCCTGAGGATGCTACCATCGACACGAGCGATATTGTCTATTGGGTTGGAACAGGCTCGAATGCACTGACCTTTGTGGTGAACTGGGCCGACACGGCACTGGCCTGGGGATACCGTTTTGCCGAGGACAGTGTGACTTTGGCTACAGTAATGGACGACATTGCCGCCGCCGACCCCCGTTTCAGCTACAGCGGCACGGGCATGGTTAGTAATATTTTCTTTGTGGAGAATGGCGACACGTTGAGTGTCACTCCCGGCAACTGGTGGAGTCATCTGCTGAACGGTGTCACCTCGGCAGGTATGATTCAATGGATGCATAACGGCGATTTGAGCCGCTGGTTCGACCCCGCCGCCGGTGTGGTAGTGGACAGCGTGTTCCACTCCGACTGGGGCGGCTGGTGGGAGTACATCTATGCTTTCCCGCAGACAATTACTCCGGTCAGTGAGCCTGTGCCTGCCGATGCTACCATCAGTGCCGAAGACATTGTGTACTGGGTAGGCGAAGGCGACAACGAATTGCTGTTTGTGGTGAACTGGGCCGACACGGCATTGGCTTGGGGTTACCGCTTCGATACCGACAGTGTGATGCTGAGCTCAGTAATGGACGCTATTGCCCATGCCGACCCCCGCTTCAGCTACAGCGGTGAAGGAATGATAAGCGACATCAACTATGTGGAGAATGGCGACACACTGGGTATTACTCCCGGCAATTGGTGGAGCCATCTGCTGAACGGTGTCACTTCGGCAGGTATGATTCAATGGATGCACGACGGCGATTTGAGCCGCTGGTTCGACCCCGCCGCCGGTGTGGTGGTGGACAGCGTGTTCCACTCCGACTGGGGCGGCTGGTGGGAGTACATCTATGCTTTCCCGCAGGCTATCACCCCCGTTGGCTCACCTGCACCTACCGATGCCCACATTAGCGCAAGCGAAATTGAATACTGGATTGGCGAGGGCGACAATGAGGTTATCTTCGTTGTCAACTGGGCCGACACCGCTCTGGCTTGGGGATACCGCTTTGCCGACGACAGCGTGACGCTGGCTACCATGATGGACGACATTGCCGCAGCCGACAGCCGCTTCAGCTACAGCGGTGAGGGCATGGTGAGCGACATCAACTATGTTGAGGATGGCGACACCCTCGGCATCACTCCCGGCAACTGGTGGGAACACTCTATCAACGGAATCTCCTCCATGGGCATGAGCCAATCGTTCCACAATGGAGATATGAGCCGTTGGGCCGACCCCGCAGCCGGAATCGCAGTGGACAGCTTCTACTATGACGGTTGGGGTTGGATTTACACATACGTCTATCCGCAACACATCTACCCCGTGAGCAATCCCGAACCCGAGGTGGGCCCCTTCTGCGGTATTGTGGGCACCGAGGGCTGCACTGCTGTGAAGTTTGACGATGTCCGCATCAAAGGTTGGGCTACAGGCTGCACAGTGGTGCGCGGTTCAAGCAACCTGAGCGACCCCAATGCCGCCGATGTCTCCTACGGTGAAGAGTCGAATGGCATAGGTCCTGCCTCGACAAGCACTCTCAATGCCGTCAGCCTGGGCGATGGCGGTATGGCTACCCTCACCTTCGGAACTCCCATTGCCAATGGCGACGGCTTCGACTTTGCCGTGTTTGAGAATTCATTCGACGACTACTTCTTAGAGTTGGCTGTGGTAGAGGTGAGTTCGGATGGCGAGCATTTTGTCCGCTTCCCCGCCACTTCGCTAACACAGACCCGTACCCAGATTGGCGGCACAGGCCATGTGGATGCCACCTTCATCAACAATCTGGCTGGTAAATACCGTGTAGGTTACGGCACTCCGTTCGATCTTGAAGAACTCCGCGACAGCACCAACATCGACATCAACAATATTACCCACGTTCGTATTATCGACGTGGTGGGCAGCATAGACCCCCAATACGGCACCTACGACGCTTTCGGCCACATTATCAACGACCCCTTCCCCACGCCCTCCCACAGTGCCGGTTTCGATCTGGAAGGAGTGTGTGTCATGAACCAAAAGCTGGGCATTGACAACACCGAGGCCACTGCGATTAAACTCTACCCCAATCCTGCACGAGACCTGGTCAGCATCACGTTGAAAGCTGAAGCCGCTGGCCTTGTCACCCTCTACGACATGACAGGCCGCCAAGTGCTGACTATTCCTGTACAGGCTGGTGCCTCCACTGTCAGCATCAACACTTCGTATATGCCCGACGGTGTCTACATGGTACGTTTGGGTACCGGCGTAGAGAAACTGGTGGTTCGCCACTAAAGAAACAGAAAGTCTCATTATCAACCATTAATGCCGAGCGGTCGCTCGTGAGAGCGACCGCTTATTTTTTGAAAGACAACAGCAAGCACAATAACAGATACATCTTATGGAAACAGTTCCCTTTAGCATTACCAAGCGCGACGGCCAGCAGGTACGCTTCTCATTGGACAAGATTATGAATGCCATCATCAAGGCATTCCAGTCGGTTGATGAGCCTGTGGACTTGTCCACCTTAAACAAGATTATCACCCACCTTGACATCCACGACGGCATTACCGTCGAGGACATCCAAAACCAAGTGGAGGTGGCTCTGATGAAAGAGGGACACTACAAGGTGGCCAAGTCGTTTATGCTCTATCGCCAGAAACACACCGAAGACCGTGAGACGATGGAGAAGCTGAACTTCTTAGTGGAATATTGCAAGGCCGAGAACGCCGCCACGGGTAGCAAGTACGACGCCAACGCCAATGTGGAGCATAAGAACATCGCCACGCTGATTGGCGAGCTGCCCAAGGCCAGCTTTATCCGCCTAAACCGCCGTCTGCTCACCGACCGTATCAAGAAGATGTATGGCAAGGAACTGGCCATGCAATATTTGGACTTGCTGACGCACCACTTCATCTATAAAAACGACGAGACTTCGCTGGCCAACTACTGCGCCAGCATCACTATGTATCCGTGGCTCATCAGTGGCACGGCTTCCATCGGTGGCAACTCCAAGGCTCCGACTAACCTGAAGAGTTTCTGCGGTGGATTTGTCAATATGGTCTTTATGGTCTCCAGCATGCTGAGCGGTGCCTGTGCCACGCCCGAGTTCCTGATGTATTTGAACTATTTCCTTGGGCTGGAATACGGCCGGGAGTACTGGAAGGAACCCGACCGCGTGGTGGATCTCTCCGTCAAGCAACGCACCGTCGACAAGATGATTACCGACTGTTTTGAGCAGATTGTCTACACCCTGAACCAGCCTACGGGTGCCCGCAACTATCAAGCGGTGTTTTGGAATATCTCCTACTACGACCGCTACTATTTCGACAGCCTCTTCGGCGACTTTGTCTTCCCCGACGGGAGCAAGCCCGACTGGGAAAGTCTCTCCTGGCTGCAGAAGCGGTTTATGAAATGGTTCAACAAGGAACGCACCAAGTCTTTGCTCACCTTCCCTGTGGAGACGATGGCTCTCTTGACTGAAAACGGTGAGTGTCGCGACCAAGAATGGGCTGACTTCACCGCCGAGATGTACGCCGAAGGGCATTCCTTCTTCACCTATCTGAGTGACAACGCCGACTCGCTTTCTTCCTGCTGCCGTCTGCGCAACGAGATTACCGACAACGAGTTTAGCTATACCCTCGGTGCCGGTGGCGTGTCGACGGGCTCCAAGAGTGTGCTGACCGTCAATTTGAACCGTTGCATCCAGTATGCAGTTAACAACAATATCCCTTACATTAAATACCTCTCCGACATTGTTGACCTCTGCCACAAGGTGCAGATTGCATACAATGAGAACCTCAAGGAACTGCAAAGCCATGGCATGCTGCCCCTCTTCGACGCGGGCTATATCAACATCAACCGTCAGTACCTCACCATCGGGGTCAACGGACTGGTGGAGGGTGCCGAGTTCTTGGGCATCCACATCAACGACAACGACCAGTACCGCGAGTATGTGCAGTCGGTGCTCGGTGTGGTGGAGAAGTACAACAAAATGTATCGTAGCAATGAACTGATGTTCAACTGTGAAATGATACCTGCCGAGAACGTGGGCATCAAGCATTCCAAATGGGACAAGGAGGACGGCTATTTCGTGCCGCGCGACTGCTACAACAGCTATTTCTACATCGTTGAGGACGACTCGCTGACCATTCTCGACAAGTTCCGCCTGCATGGTGCCCCCTATATCCAGCACCTCACTGGCGGCAGTGCCTTGCACCTCAATCTGGACGAACACTTGTCGAAAGAGCAGTACCGCCAGCTGCTCCGTGTGGCGGCAACAGAAGGATGCAATTACTTTACCTTCAATGTGCCGAACACCATTTGCAACGACTGCGGGCATATCGACAAGCGGTATCTGCACGAATGTCCCGTTTGCCACAGCAAGAATGTGGACTACATGACCCGTATCATCGGTTATCTGAAGCGAATAAGCAACTTCTCACAAGGCCGACAGGAAGAGGCTCACCGCCGTTATTACCACAATGCTTAAATACCTCAACTCGGATATTGTCTTCCAAGAGGTGCCCGACGAAACCTCTTTGGCCATTAACATTACGGGGTGCCCCTGTCGGTGTCCGGGGTGCCATAGTCCCTATTTGTGGGCGGACACCGGCAGACCTCTTGATTCCAATGCCATAGACTGCCTGATGGCAGAGCATGGCAAGAGCATTACATGCATCTGCTTTATGGGCGGCGACGCGGCACCACTCGAGGTAGCTGACCTAGCCGCTTACGTCCACCAGCATTATCCCCGACACAAAGTGGCTTGGTACAGCGGTCGGCAGTACATACCCCATTACATCGACAAGCAGCAGTTCGACTATATCAAGGTGGGGCCCTACATTGCCCATCTCGGACCTCTGCAGTCGTCTCTATGCAACCAGCACATGCTAAAACGCCAGCCTGACGGTACCTTCACCGACATTACCGCCCGTTTCCGCAGAAAAACCACCTAACCAATGGTGAGGAGTTTCGTGTAGTTTTTTTCCAGTATGTGTGACGGTTCTTCGACCCCTCTTCAATCTGGAGTCGCTGCAGAACCCCAAATTCCCATACAACATATTACAAAAACAGAGCATCCTGCTCCGTGTATGGAAACCTGCCGCGACCATGCCTGTCTGGGCTTTTTGAGGTTCGACTAACTATGGTGCTATAGATTATATCGTGTACGATATAATGTTAAAGTATCATAAATAATGCATTTTATTGTTTAAACATCAAAAAATGTTTGTATTTTTGCATCGTGAACGACATAAATTATTAATCATTTAAATATTGCAACTATGGATTTTAATGCTACTCTTCAGGTTTCACAGATGATTGTGAACGAACTCACAGGCAGTGCTTTTGTGCACAAAATGCAGGGTCTGCTCTTCAAATCGCAGGGGTTTGAGAAACTCGGACAGAAGTATCTCGACCATTACACCGAAGAGATGGAATGGGTGGAAAAGTACACAAACCGTATGCTCGACCTCGGCTGTGTGCCAGAGGTAAAGGTTCACAACGAGACTAAGCTCATTGAGGATCCAAAGGCTTATATTGAGGCAGACCTCAAGCTTCAACGCGAGGGAGTGGAATCGCTTTACAAAATCATGCCCACACTTAGCTGCGACCCCACCACTTACGACATTACCAAGGCTTACCTGCTTGACGAAGAGGAAGACCTGTACTGGGATGAGGAGCAACTTGATATGATTGAGAAAATCGGCATCCAAAACTGGCTCATGCGCCAGATGTAACTACAAGAGGTCACAAAGGGTAGTATCACCAACATGGATAGACGCGAATTTATCAAGAAGTCGGCCATGGCCGCAGCGGCAGGCGTTGTGATGGCCTCGCCCATAGGTTCGGCACTGGCTCAGGAAAACCACTCAACAATGAAAAAAATGAAAGTACTGCTTATCAATGGCAGCCCACGTAAGGGCGGCAATACCTTCCTCGCTTTGACCGAAGCATCAAAGCAACTGGGCAAGAACGGTATTGACACTGAAATCATACAGATTGGAGCACAAGCTGTACATGGGTGTATAGCCTGCAACCATTGCAGCCAGACTGGACGATGTGTGTTCGACGACGACCTATGCAACGCAGTCATTGACAAAATGGCTCATGCCGATGCACTCATCGTAGGGTCGCCCACCTATTACGGACAGCCCAACGGCACAGTGCTGAGCCTTGTGCAACGCCTTTCCTATGCTGCCTCGCATGTGATGCAGAACAAGCCTGCTGCTGCGGTGGCGGTGTGTCGTCGCGGCGGTGCTTCGGCAGTGTACCAAACCTTACTCATGCCGTTCCAGATGCTTAATATGCCTGTGGTTACTTCACAGTACTGGAACATTGTCTATGGCCGCACAGAAGGCGAGGCCGCTCTCGATGCCGAAGGAATGCAGACCATGCGTACCATGGCCGACAATATGGCTTTCCTGCTGAAGAGAATCCACGCCAACGGCGACCCCCAATACCCTCAGCGAGAATCCCACCAAGTAACATCATTTATTAAATAACATATTCAACACCCATGTCAACCATTTACGATTACAAAGCCATTGCCAGCAACGGCAAAGAGATTGACTTTGCCGACTTCAAGGGCAAAGTATTGATGATTATTAACACCGCCAGCAAGTGCGGTTTTACACCCCAATTTGACGGACTGGAGAAACTCAACGAGAAGTACAGCGACCGCGGGCTGGTGATGTTGGGCTTCCCCTGCAACCAGTTTGCCGAGCAAGACCCCGGCACCGACGGCGAGATTCAGGAGTTCTGCCGCGTCAACTACGGCGTCACTTTCCAGATTATGCAGAAAATCGACGTCAACGGCGATAACGAGCACCCTGTGTTCACCTTCCTCAAGGCACAGGCTCCCACCGAGGAGTATAAAGGCCTTAAGGCTAAAGCCACGCACACCATGCTGAAAACCCTCAGCAAGTCAGCCAAGAAAGAGGGTGACATTCTCTGGAATTTCACCAAGTTCCTCATCTCGCGCGACGGGACTCGCATTGAACGTTTCGCCCCCACTACTGAGCCAAAAGACATTGAGGCCGCCATCGAAGCAATGTTGTAATGCACGAACAACTGAAATTAGGCAACCAACTCTGCTTTAGGCTGTACACTGCCTCTCGGCTTATCACGCAGGCTTACCGTCCATTGTTAGAGCCTTTGGGACTCACCTATCCGCAATACCTCGTCATGATGGTGCTGTGGGAGCAAGACAACCAAATTGTAGGCGACATCTGCCGTCGTCTCATGCTCGACACCAACACCCTCACGCCCATACTCCAGCGCATGGAGCGTGAGGGATTGGTGGTGCGTACCCACGGCATCACTGACGGAAGGCAAACATTAGTGAGCCTCACCAAGAAAGGCAAGCATCTGGAAGAGCAAGCCAAGGATATTCCCAAATGTATGTCGCAGAATTGGCACGGCGAGGACATGAACATGGCGCAACTGACGAACATGGTAGAGGCCATTGACAAATTGATAAAAGAACTTAAGTAATTAAGATAATATGGAATTAGTTAAATATCTATCAGAGAGCATACGCAGTATTATGGCCAAGGCCTACCTGAACGTGTTGCATAACCCGCGTGAGGCTCGCTTTGTACATCACATGCAGAAAGTGTTTGCCGCCTCCGAGGGGCGACGTGCCCAAGTGCAAGAACAGGAAGAGCTGGAAATACCTCCCTTCCTCATTGCCAGTATTGCCACCACCTGCAACCTCCATTGCAAGGGGTGCTACGCCCGACAGAACGGCATTGCCGCCGATCCGGACAAACCCTCCAAAGCCACCCTCACCCCCCAGCAGTGGCGCACCATCTTCGACGAAGCCGCCGACCTCGGCATCAATTTTGCCCTCCTCGCCGGTGGAGAACCCCTCACACGCCGCGACCACCTCGAACAGATTGCCCAAGTCAACGACATGATCTTCCCCATCTTCACCAATGGCACCATGATAGGCCCCACTTACCTTGATTTCTTCAAGACTCACCTTAACATGATTCCCGTCATCAGCCTTGAGGGCGATGCCGCAGCCACCGACAGCCGTCGCGGCCAAGGAGTCTACCAGCGGGCTCTGCAAGCCATGCAAGGACTCAAGGAGGCACATCTTTTCTACGGTGTCAGTATTACGGTGACCACCGAAAACTACGAGCATGTCACCACATCGCAATACCTCAACCAACTGCACGACATGGGCTGCCAGTTGGTCTTCTACGTGGAATATGTGCCGATGGATGAACGCACCGCCCATCTTGCTTTCCGCGACGAGCATGTGGCACACATGGAACAGTTGCTCAGCGACCGCCGTGCCACCGTTGCCCGCGACATGATTCTGCTCTCTTTCCCCGGTGACGAGAAAGCCCTCGGCGGTTGTCTTGCCGCTGGACGTGGATTTTTCCACATCGGTCCCGACGGTGCCGCCGAGCCGTGCCCCTTCTCTCCCTACTCCGACAGCAACGTACTACAGACAGGCCTTCGCGGCGCATTGCAGTCGCCACTCTTCCGTCGCATCCGCGATGCTCGTGCCCTCGGGTGGGAACACACCGGTGGTTGCACCCTTTTCGAACATAAAGACGAAGTGGCCGCCATGCTCAGCTGACGGCCACTTCCTTTTTCACAAATAGTGTTGGACTATTGAAGACGGCTCTCCACCACCTGCCAGTCTACTATCTGCCACAAGGCAGCCAGATAGTCGGCACGGCGGTTTTGGTAGTCTAAATAATAGGCATGCTCCCACACATCGAAGGTCAACAACGGCACCAATCCGCTTTGCACCGGATTGTTGGCGTTCACCTCCTGTGTAATCACCAAGTGGCCTTCGGCGTTCATTGACAGCCACACCCAGCCTGAGCCGAACAGCGTCGCACCCTTCTGCTCAAACTCTTTCTTGAAGTTCTCCACCGAACCGAAATCCCTTACAATCATCTCCAACATTTTGCCCTCCGGCTCATGGTGTTCTTTACCGAACTGCTCGAAATACATGACATGGTTCAACACTTGACCGGCATTGTTGAACAAACCGCCTTTCGACCTCTTTATCACCTCGCTGATAGGCAAGTTCTCCAAACCGCTGCCCGGAAGCAGTTTGTTCAGGTTGTCCACATACGCCTTCAAATGTTTGCCGTGGTGAAAATCAAGGGTGTTGCCACTAATCACGCCCAACTCATCGTTGGTATAAGGCAACTGCATCATCTCAAATATTCCATTTACAGGTTGAATGTCTCTCATGATTTTATAATATTAGGTTTTTTATTTCCATTATAACGCAAAACGGTCAACATTATTGCCTCCTCCCGCACGTATTTTGTCACAATGGCAATAAAATCACTGCTATAACCAATTTCTTACTTCGTAAAGAAGAAAAAGATGTATCTTTGCAAAACAAACGACACACCCTCAATCTATAGAACAGCATGATACCCAAAGCCACACAACAACTGTTAAGAGACTATGCCGAGCAATACGAAACCCCGTCGTTCCTCATTGGCGACCCGTCATGGTTCATGCATCAGGTCAGCGGCACGGCCAATCAGGAGGCCATGGCCTTCCTTGCCTCCAGCCTCAGCTATGGCAGCCGCCAACAATTCATGCCCAAGATTCAATGGCTCCTCGACCGTTCCAGTGGCGAAATGGATGCTTGGATACGTTCAGGTGGCTTCGCTACAGTGTTGCCCCAGTGCGATAGCCATTGCTATTACAGGCTCTTCACCGTGGGACAGATGCACCGTTTCCTGCAGGTCTACCGACATCTACTTCATGAATATGGCACATTGGGGGCATATGTGCAGCAACATGCTACCGATGGCCGCACTGCAGTGGAGGCTATCTGCCATTACTTTGCAACAAAGGGGGTGCGGAGCATTGTCCCGCAGGATGCGCAATCAGCCTGCAAACGGGTGTGCATGTTCCTTCGGTGGATGGTGCGGAGCGGCTCGCCTGTCGACCTCGGCCTATGGGCTGACTTTATCGACCGCCGCACACTCATCATGCCGTTGGACACCCACGTGCTGTCCGAATCGCAAAGGTTGGGACTGCTCAAATGTGGCTCCGCAACGATGTCGGCTGCCCGCCGCCTCACACAGAAGATGTCAGAAATCTTTCCCGACGACCCATTAAAGGGCGATTTTGCCCTGTTTGGATATGGAATTGTCAGATAAGAGGTTAGTACCGTTTTGTTTTCGTTGACAGCAAGGCTATTGATGATAGCGTATCATGGACCGCTAGAACAGGCTAACTGCTAATCCTCCAAAGCTGTAGAGACATTCTGTAGTCTGGGTAACTTTATCCTTTGTTCATAGTCAGTATTTTCATGCCGATTACAGGTCTGTTTGCTATTTTGATGCCTTGCAGGAACTGTAGACCATAAACAATTGTAATCCAGAAAAAACCAAAGACAAACCCCAGTCGTTCCCTTCTGGTTCAATTTCCTTGTTGCTCAATAGTTTACTCGTTATCTTAGTTTAGGTAGTGTAAACAAAATGTAGACGTTAGTTGGGGAAGTGTAGTAAAATTGATGATGCAGCGGGTCATCTGCTTGCCATTGTTGTTTGGGTGACATGTTATAGTGGAATACCATTCTAACATAAAACCTAACGAACAATTCGGGTCCAATAGAAAAAAATGTGGAACCAACTATAATTCGAGAAAAAGTTGTACTTTTGCATTTCAATCTAAAATGTTGTAGCACACTACTCCAACACAGATTGCATGATTACAAACGAAGTCACTTATTAACACTTTCACATGATAAAGCAAAAAATAATACTGATTTTTTCCCTCCTGTTCTCATTTTCAACATGGGTACTGAGGGCACCAGTTGACATAATTGACTTTTCCAATCAGGAGTACGACGACACGGAACCCGTTATTTCTGTCAGCAGCACGGGCGGACAGCAGGTCTTCGACATCACCGGCCGGCAGTTCTCCTCCTTCCACCCCGACGGTTCCGCCGCCGACTGTGCCTCCTTCGGCATCACACACAGCGGTGTTCCCTCCACCTCCTTGACAATGACACAAGAACCCAGAAAATAGTTATCAATTAATTTTATACACAATGAAACGAAAAACTTTATTAATTGTAATCCTGCTGTACCTCCTCACCCCATGGGCGGCGAGGGCACAGTTGGTGTTGTTTAGCGAAGACTTTAACAGTCCTGTGGCAGGCTCTCAATTTCTGCCTACGGGATGGTACAATGAGGGCGGCGGCAACTCATGGCAGGCCACCCAGTACAATCCTTCTCCCTCTGAGGGCTCTTATTGCGTGTTCGCCTCTCAAGTCAGTCCCAGAGGTGTCAAGCTGGTTCGCACGCTGCCTGCCTTCCCCTCGGGGATAACCTCGGCGCAGCTTAGCTTCAAGCATATCCATCCCGTTAGAAACAACTTCTTTGTGGATGTGTTGAATGTCTATTGTCGCACAACCAGTTCCAGTGCATGGAACTTGATTGGCCATTTCCAAGTTAGTGGTTATAACGATTTTGCAAACTGGACTTTGGGGGAGCTCAATCTGCCAGTCAATGCCACAGCCATCGCTTTCGAAGTGTCCACCTCCTTCAGTGGCGGCGGCGTGGGTATCGACGACCTGGCTATCGTCTGTACCAACTGCCCCTGCCCGGTCCCCACCAACCTGACGGCCACAGTTACAAGCTCGGAAAGCTCCACTTCCGATGCCGTTTCCGCCACATTGACCTGGACAGGCTACTCCGAAAACTACAATGTGCGCTATCGGACAACTGAATCTAACGCTTGGACGGAGACCACCGTCTCCACAAACAGCTTCGTCCTGCACAACCTCGCTCGCGAAGTCGCTTTCGAATGGCAGGTGCAGGCCGTGTGCGGCAGCGGCTCCGTGAGCACATGGTCTGACCTTTCCTCATTCACCACGCCTCCCCCATGCACTACTCCTTCTGACATCAGTGTTGCTGGCATTATGCCCACTTCGGCTGTCGTTAGCTGGCAGGGGACAGCTACTGCCTACAATGTAAAGTATCGGCGTATTCCCGCCTCCACCGATGCCACCGTTGTCCTCACTGTCGGCGATGTGTGGGAAGACGACACTGGATACCAAATGCTGCTCGACAGTGATGCCACCGCCTACGGAAGCTTCATAGAAATCGATATGTCGGATGAGGACTACTCCCAGTTCGAATACAAGATTCCTGAAAATGCCGACGGTTCGCTCACCACACAAAACATCGTATTCAACAGCAGTGTTTCCATCACAATTCCTGCCGGCACTTACGACTGGTATATCACCAACCCCGATCCTGAACAAAACAGAATATTTATTGCCTCTTCAAACGGTAATGTTGGCGGACGTCAGGACAACTATCAGTTTGAAGTCGGCAAGAGATATGAATTCACCGTTTCGCTTGATGGAGAACACGACAGAGTCGATGTCGACATCACCACTATTGCATCCCCCTCAGGCTCTGCAACCGAAGACGAACCGTGGACTTTGGTTGAAAATGTAACTTCGCCATACACCATCAACGGTCTCGATGCCGAAACCATGTATGAGGTGGAGGTACAGGCCGTGTGCTATGACGGAAACAACACCCCATGGTGCCACTCCATCTTTACCACTCCGTCGGCATGTGAGGTGCCCACAGCGTTAAGTTCCACCGACATCTTGTCAGACGGTGCCACCCTCTCATGGACAAACTATCAAGAGAGCTACAACATCCGCTACAGAACAGCAGCCTACGAAGCAAACACTTTATATTTTGAGGGTTTTGAAAACGGACTGCCTACCGATTGGACCACAATCGATGCCGATAACGACGGGGATAACTGGTATGGAGGAACACCGGATGAGGGGGTAGGCCACAATAGCGACGGTTTTGTGACCTCTGCCAGTTATATCAATTATGATGGTCCACTTGATCCCGACAATTGGCTTGTCACTCCGCAGCTGCAGCTGCAAGGCACCATGCGTGTGTGGATGAAAAGTCAAGACGGCAATTATCCCGACCATTTTGCCATCTATCTCTCCACTACTGGCAACAGTGTTCCCGACTTCACCACCACATTGATTGGGGAAACCGTTGCACAAGGCGACTATGTGGAGTATAGCGCCGACCTGAGCAGCTACAACGGTCAGCTTGGCTATATCGCTATCCGCCATTTTAACTCCTGGAACCAATTCCGCCTGAATGCCGACGATTTCGGCTTGTATGATATACATCAGGCGGGCGAGTGGCAGACTGTTACTGTAACAGACAATACCTTCGACATCAATGGGCTGACGGCAAGCACCCTTTACGAGTGGCAAGTGCAGGGCGTCAACTGCGACGGCAACGGGAGCTCTACCGAATGGAGCGAGAGTGCCTTCTTCACCACAGCGCTGCCAGTAGTCAACGTCTTGGCCGACCAGTGGTATGCCATTGCCGCACCCACCCACGACGACGGTGAAACCACGCTTGATGTCGCCATTGTCATCGGCCTCCTCGATGCCGACTACGACCTCTTCCGCTACAACGAAGCCGACGGCACCTGGGAGAATCAGAAAGCTACCGACGGCTCTGCCGAAGGCTTCTCCGCCTTCGACCCCGGCCGCGGCTATATCTACCGCCGCTCCACCGATGCCACCCTCATCTTCAACGGCACCTCCAACAGCGACAACTACTCCTACACCCTCACCGGCTCATGCCCCGACAACAACCTCAAGGGCTTCAACCTCATCGGCAACCCCTATCCCCATGCCGTCTATAAGGGCGTGGCTTTCCCCGCCGACAACCTCACCACCGGCTACTACTCGCTCGAACCCAACGGCACCTGGCTTGCACACCAGGACTCCGACCCCATCGGCATCGGACAGGGCGTGCTCGTACAGATGAGCGGCGACGGACAAGCGGTCCTGCCATTCACCGAGGGTTCCTCTGCTCCCACCGAGGGTGCTAAAGGCACCGGCAACAAGGGGCTGCAATTCTCACTCACGGGACTCGGCTACACCGATGTGGCTTACGCCCTCTTCGCCCGTGGCGAAGGCCTGCGCAAGGTGTCGCACCTCAACACCATGGCTCCCTCCCTCAGCATCCCCTGGGAAAGCACCGACTATGCCATCGCCGCCCTCGACGGCACCACCGATGCCTTCCC
>DBXQ01000011.1:0-1905 GCA_002309955.1 Bacteroidales bacterium UBA1208 | reverse complement strand
TATAGCCTACTGCCACCTGATAGACCGTCTCGCAGGCCGCGACATCGACCTTCTGCGCCAGCACGCCTACACCTTCACCTCCAACGGCAACGATGGCGACCGCCTCCTCGTCAGGCTCAGACCTTCCAGTGAGGGCGACATCTTTGCCTATCAGAACGGCAACAACATCGTCGTCAATGGCGAGGGCGAGCTACAGGTCTTTGACGTAACCGGCCGGCTGCTCTCCTCCGTCCGGCTCGACGGCACCCTCACTGCCGACCGCGTCACCCTGGGCATTGTCCGCAGCGGTGTCTATCTCCTCCGCCTCCTTGGCAAAGACATGAAAACCCAAAAAATAGTAGTAAAATAAAGCTTTTATCATATCATGAAAAGAACAATAATTCTCCTCCTGCCTCTTTGCCTGCTGTTTGCCGTCGGCTGCAAGAAGGACAACAGCCGCATCAGCATCTTTGCCGAAAACATGTCTGGCGTCAGCAAGGTGTGGGTTGACCCTGCCAACGTGAACGGCGCCACTTGGATTGCAGGCGAAACCATCAATCTCAATGGCAATGTATACACCATTGCCTCCGACGACGACGGCTTCTATGTCGCAAACACCTCTGTGCCTCTCGAGGCTGCTTTGTCCGCCGTCTATCCGGCTACGACCGGCAGCAACGGAAACGATGTGACTGTAGAAAACATCAGCACGCCGCGCACTGTGACCTTGAACAGTCTTGCCGTCAACTTCAACGGTGACGGTCACGATATCGTTTTCCCGATGGCGGCTTACGCAGCCTCCGGCAGCAACAAGCTGCTTTTCCAGCATCTCACCGGCGGTCTGAAGCTGAATCTCACCAACGCCACTGCAACCTCCTTGTACTCCCTCAAGGTCATCACCTATGGCGATGGTCCCATTCAGCCCGTCATTCTGGACAACATCACCGTTACCACCCGCTGGGCCGCACAGGGACCGAATGTCCCCACAGGAGGCGTGGGCCAAATTGAGGGCGACTACGATATCAAGTACTGCAGTGAAATGAACTTCACCCTGATGGACAACGGAAACCCGGGTGTTGAAGTCCCCACCAGCGGGGGAGGGCTCACCTTCTGCGTGCCTGTGACGGTCTGCTCAGTGAAGCGGCTTGTCGTTATCGGCTACAATGCCAGCGGCACAACCCTCTTCACCAAAACCATGACACTCGCCAATGCACAGTCCATCGAGCGCAACCACATGTACCCCATTCCATCCATCCAAATCAATTAAGCCATGAAGAAGATAATACATTATACATCACCCGTAGTGAAAGTGGTGGCATTCCATGTAGAGCATGGTTTCGCCGCTTCCGGAGAGCTGAGACTGTCCCTCTTCAACGATGAATTGGAGGAGGGATACAACGCCCAGAGTCAGGAAAACTGGGTGGAAGAACCCAGTTCCTCATTCGGTAGATGGGACAATTGATAGTGACCATCAAATAGGACGTGGCCGTCAAACGGCTTCACATGCATAATTCCCTGCCTATTACAGGTTGTTTTGCTTTTTGATGTCTTGCAGGAATTCGGGCAGACCGTTGGGGCAAGAGGCGAGGGGCAGGACAACACCGACTCCTGGCGAGCGCATCAAGTAGATGTTGGNNTTGGTGAAATGGATGGCTGTTAGCTGTTTGTAGGCGATGTTGGCATTTGCGTTGGAAGTCGATTGCTCGTAGTGGTCGTCGAAGAAAAGGATGGTCTGCTCAGAGCCTTCTTTTACGACATATTGACGGTAGTATCTTTTGGCCGTGCGGCCAACGCCGAATGTGAACAGCCATACGCTGACGAGCATTCCCACTAAAAAGCCCACGGCTCTGGGTACATTGGTGCCTTTCACAAAGTCGTTGATGGCAAATGCTAGTATAAGCAAGCCGCACACGATGATGATGGTCAAGT
>DBXQ01000012.1:5554-44695 GCA_002309955.1 Bacteroidales bacterium UBA1208 | reverse complement strand
AACGCCATGTTCACCTTCCGCGAGTATCTTGAGGACTACGCCAGCCCCGCCACCAAGGAAAAAGGTCTGCGCCTCCTCAAGCAGCTTACCGAGACCTTCAGCAAAGAAGACCTCAAGAAACGCGTCGANNCGCGACCTCTACTTCTAATACGTACATCATCTCCCACATTATAAGGAGGCACCCTGTGTCGGTGTCTCCTTTTGTTTTTTTTTACATTTTAAATACTGCGATTTGAATAATTACAGCAAATCGATTTTTTTATTTATCTTTGCAAATGAAATTTGAAATGATAAAAATGATCTCTGTGTTACAACTATTTAATAATCATATAGTATCCCCCCCCCATATCAGGCTGCAATCGTTTTGTGGCTATATTATTAACTTGGTTTCACAACATACACATGCAGAACAGGTGGTGGTCTGGAGTTGATTTTTCTTATTACTAACGAAATAGCATATCATATCACATGGAGTCACATGAAACTAATAATAATTTATCTGTCAAATCATGAAACGAGAACACAATGAGGTATACAGTCCTCCGGAGATAAAAACTGTAAATTTCGTGGTGGAGATAGGACTTGGTCTTTCTGCCACACCTTTTGAGTTGGATACTTGGGACGAAGACTCCCCCGGCAGCCGGTCGAGCCTGTTCGAGCGCGATGACTGGACAGGCGACGGCAATGCAACCACATCATTTGAAATAGAGAGATGGTAAATGATAATATTATAATGAAATTTAAGAATTAAAATTTAGAAAACATGAAAAGAATACGTATAGAAATGATATTAGGTCTAATGGTCAGTGCAATGGTACTGGCAGCAGGCTGCAAGAAAGAGTACGGCACCGTGACCCTTGGTGCCACTATAGACAACGGCAGGAATGCCAAGGTGTACATTGACGATGTGACACCCTGCTGGCACAACAACGACCTGGTACGGGTGAACAACCAGACCTGCACTACCACGGCGGCTTATGGAGCCACGGCACAAATAACCGACGTGGCGGGAAGTAGCCACTACCGCGCCATCTACCCTGCCGACATAGTGGGGGATGTGGACATATCAAGTAGCAGTACGATAGCCGTGACGCTACCTCGCGAACAGCAATACGAAGTGGACAGTCGCGGCGACCAGAAAGTGAAGGTGCCGATGGGTGCCTACTCGTCGAGTGAGCGGCTGACGTTCCACAATCTCTGCTCTCTGATAAAGGTAGTGGTAACCAACCGCACGGGGAGCGATTTCTCCCTCGAGCGCATCACGGTTGAGACGCGCAGTGCCTACCTGAGCGGACTGGGCAGTGCCACGGTGGCAGGAGGGTCTAACGATGCCGTAGAACTGACAACACCGTCGTCGGCAAGCCACCAGGTGTCGTTAGTGTTCCCTACTGGGAACCGTCCCACGATAGGCCGTGGTGACAGGGATACATACGTCTATTACATCATTGCACCTGAATTTGAGGAGGACGACGTGTCTATAACACTCACTTCTACCGTTGGAGAATCTGTGACGTTCCAGAAGCGCGCGTCGTTGCGCCACAACAGCATGGCATTGGTGAGCCTGACAGTGGAGCAGTTGGATCCCTCAAACGATTGGGTGGATCTTGGGCTGCCCAGCGGGCTGTTGTGGGCAACGCGAAACGTGGGTGCCACCTCGCCGGAGGACTATGGCGACTACTTTGCTTGGGGCGAGACCACGACCAAGAGCACCTACTACTGGAGCAACTACATCTACTGCAACGGGGGCTACGACCAACTCACCAAATACTGCTACAATTCAGATTATGGTTATAGCGGCTTCACCGACAATCTGACCATCCTCCAGTCTGGCGACGATGCCGCCACCGCCAACTACGGTGGTCGCACCCCAACATCTGCAGAATGGCAAGAGCTGATAAACAACACCACCAGCGAGTGGACAACGCAGAACGGCGTGAACGGTTGTCGCTTCACCGGTTCTAACGGCAATAGTCTCTTTCTGCCCGCCGCCGGCTACCTTGATGGCAGTTCGCTCACATACGCTGGGATCGGCGGCTACTACTGGTCGAGTTCGCTCTACACGGGCAGCCCGAACGTCGCGTGTTACTTCGCTTTCCGCTCGGACTACCAGTCCGTGGGCATCAGCGCCCGCGACAACGGTCATTCTGTTCGGGCTGTGCGTTCTGCGCAGTAGAACCTTACCCTTGCCCCCCACGGGCAGGGGAAAAGATGGCTGGCTGGGGCGCGCACGGCAGTGCACTACCCAGCCAGCCCTCTTTTCATTGTTTCTTTCAGCTGTATTGTTGCCCATTACATTTTTTTTTTCTTTCTATATCAGAGAAAATGTGTATCTTTGCACCGTCAAATACAAGTTTATTAACCCTAAAATCTTAACGCAATGAAAAAAATCGTATTGACTCTTGCACTCGCAGCTTTTGCTTTTGCTGCCAACGCCCAGTTCGTTATCGGTGGCCAAGTCGGCCTGAACACCAATGGCGGTAATACATGGAATAGGTCTGCCGTTGGTGCCACCCCCACCGAGTACACTATCCCCACCGACATTTATACCAACTTTGTTTTTGCCCCCAAATTCGGCTACAACCTGAACGAAAAAATGCATGTCGGCATAACCCTTGGCTTTACTTCAGATGTGCATAAAGATTTTAATAGCAACTATGCTGGATTTTATCGCGCCCACAAGGATTTTGAAGGCTGGGACAAGACCACTAACAACGGATTTTATTTCGCCCCCTACTTCCGCTACACATTCATGTCCTACAACAAACTCTCCTTCTTTGCCGAGGCTCAGTTAGCCTATATGATGACTCCCAAGAGCAAGGTTCATTCCTACAACACGGCCGTTGCCGGTGTAATCGACGCCCACAATACTACCGTTGATGGCAAAACTACTACCAATACATTGGCAATCGCTGCTGTTCCTGGTGTCAACTACCGTTTCAGCAACCATTTCTCTGCCGACCTCTACATCGACCTTCTTGGTATTAGTTTCGTCAACCGAACCACCCACTATAAGGATATTGTCGGTGGTGTCGAGGTCGAAAGAAAAACCACTGCAAGAGACTTTAACTGTATTGCCACCTTCAATGCCGAGAGCCTTGCCAACCATCTCAACCTCTTCCGCCTCGGCTTCAACTATCATTTCTAAGAATGCACTTGCAGCGTATTTGATGCTGCGCGCTGTATCTTAGAAACCACGATTGTTATCCACCTAAAAGAAAGCCCCGCACATTTGGCGGGGCTTTCTTTCATTTTTTTCCTTTCAGTAGCGAACCTAACAGGCCGCGGCCCAGTTTGAAGGCCTCGTTTACCAATTCGCGCTTGGCCTTGGTGACCACCATCTTCTGGAGGCTGCCCCCAAGAGTCTTCTCCTTGGCACGTTGCCGCTCGCGTTCTTCGGCCTTGCGTTTGCGCTCCTCGGCGGCTTGCAGCCGCTCCTCTTCGCGTTGCTGCTTGGCCTCCTCTTTCAGACGTTTCTCCTCCTCTTTCTGCTGCAGGGCCTGTTCTTTCTCCTGCATGGCCTGCTCCATGCGCTCGCTCAATATCTCGTAGGCGGACACGCGGTCGTTCAAGCGGTCGTATTTGCCATACACCATCGAGGTGCTGATGATGCGCTGCCGCTCTTCGGGTGTCAAGGCTCCGGCCTGTCCCTGCGGAGGCAGGATACGGGCACGCTCCACCATGCAGGGCACACCCTTGGGGTCGAGGAAGGAGACCAATGCTTCGCCCACACCCATTTCGGTGATGGTCTGTGCTGTGTCGAAGGCTGGATTGGCGCGGAAGGTCTCGGCTGCCACCCTTACTGCCTTCTGGTCGCGCGGAGTATATGCCCTCAGTGCGTGCTGCACGCGGTTGCCCAGCTGCCCCAGCACAGCGTCGGGGATGTCATCGGGGTTCTGTGTGCAGAAATAGATGCCTACTCCCTTCGAGCGGATGAGACGTACCATCTGCTCAATCTTCTCCAATAGGGCTTTGTTGATGCCGTTGAAGAGCATGTGGGCCTCGTCGAAGAAGAATACCAGCTTGGGCTTGTCGAGGTCGCCCACCTCGGGTAGCTGCTCGTACAGTTCGCTGAGGAGGTAGAGCAGGAACGAGGTGTAGACCTTGGGCGAGTTGACAATCTTGTCCGAAGCCATGATGTTGATGACACCGCGTCCGGCGCGGGTCTGCATGAAGTCGTAGATGTCGATGGCCGGCTCGCCGAAGAACATGTCGCCCCCTTGGCTCTCCAATGTCAGCAGGCTGCGTTGGATGGCGCCAATGGTGGCAGGGGCCACGGTACCGTAGGAGGTTGTATATTGGGCACGGTTGTTGCCCACTTCCTCCAGCATCTTGCGGAGGTCCTTGAGGTCAAGGAGCAAAAGTTGCTGGTCGTCAGCAATGCGGAACACCATGCTCAGCACGTCGCTCTGCGTGTCGTTGAGGTCGAGAATGCGGCTCAGCAGCATGGAACCCATCTCGCTGACGGTGGTGCGTAGCGGGTGACCCTGTTCGCCGAACACGTCCCAAAAACAGACAGGGCACTCTTTATACTCGAACCCGCAGGCCTGCAGGTTGTTGTCGGCAATGCTCTTCTCAAAATGCACGTTGCCGCCTCCAGCCTTGGCCACGCCCGAGAGGTCACCCTTAATGTCGGTGGCGAACACCGGCACGCCCATGGCGCTGAAGGTTTCGGCCAGGTTCTGCAAGGTGCAAGTCTTGCCCGTGCCCGTGGCTCCGGCAATGAGTCCATGGCGGTTGGCCATTTGAGGGATGATGCCGAGGTGTTTGCCGTCGGCAACGGCGTTGAAGGGGGTACCAGTGTTGTCTATCATAGGGAATTATGCTTTAATGTTGTTGTCTTTTCAATGATGAGGCAGTAACAAGAGCCACTGACTCTTAGTTTTCTTTCACACTTACTATAACGCACGCGCTCTTGTTTTATTGTGCCCTCTCGCAAAAAGCTTTATATCCACCTCGACAGCCTCCAACCATCGAATAATAATGCCATTTCCATCACGACAAAATATTAGACGATAATGCGATGCATCTGTTAAACATCGTATTTAACACATATTATCCTGTTGCAATTATATATCTTTCTCCACCATATCAACGATACATCAACGATACTTCAACGATATTTCAACGATAGCATATCGTTATTGTATCGTCATTCGAACGTCGATATATCGTGGAGCAATTGGAGGTTGACAGGATATTGAAGTCCATGGCGGAAGGGGCACTACGACAACCGATGGCCAATTCTTCATGCAAAAAGTTGCACCAATGAGAAAAAGTTGTATATTTGCATTTGCAGATACTGAATGGATGGTGCATGTATGTAAGTGAGAAGGTGCATTTTTCTTTGTTCCAATTTTGTAAAGTAAAGCTCGACACGTTACCATCATGACTACAGGAATAAGGCAAAATTGGATGGCTCCACTTTCTTGAATTTGTATAAAAATGTGTTTTGAGCCGTGACACAAACTAACCATTAAATAATAAAATGAAAAAGAACTGGAAAAAGAAATGGATTGGACTGGCAGCCTGTGTGCTGTTAGGTCTGTTTACAGTCAGCTGTAACAAGGAAGAAATAACAATATATAGGAATGGCGACTGGGTGGATTTGGGTTTGCCGAGTGGTTTGCTATGGGCAACCAGAAACGTGGGTGCCACCTCGTCGGAGGACTACGGCGACTACTTTGCCTGGGGAGAGACCCAGCCTAATAAACAGTTTTATGACGGGTTCTCCTACATCTACATGGAAAGGGGCGACCACGGCTTTCGACTCACCAAATACTGCAACGATCCTCTTGTTGGCTATAACGGCTTCACCGACACCCTGACCATCCTCCAGCCCGGCGACGATGCCGCCACCGCCAACTTTGGCGGCCGTACCCCGACAAAAGAAGAGTGGGAAGAGTTGATGAACAACACCACAGCCACCTGGACCACACAGAACGGGGTGAATGGACTACTTTTCACTGCCATTAACGGCAACAGTCTCTTTCTTCCCGCCGCCGGCTACCACTATGGTAATTCGCCCGACTTCTACGGGAGCCGTGGCCACTATTGGTCGAGTTCGCTCTACACGGACAGTCCGTACTACGCGTGGCGCTTCCGCTTCGAATCGGACTACCAGATGGTGCAAGAAGAATCCCGCTACTTCGGGTTTCCTGTCCGTGCTGTGCGTCAGAAATAAGCCCTTGCCCCGACTCGCACTGGTGATGTAAAAGATGGCTGGCGGGGGCCCTCCCTGAGCGAGCCACCCCGTCCAATTAGTCCAACTCATCATCGGTCTTGCCTATGTTTTAGAAAGATTTTATTGCTATGTTGCCTATGTTTTAGAAATAAAATGGGTGAAAGTTGCCTATGTTTTAGAAAAAAGTGGTATCTTTGCAGTGTGTAAACAATAAAGATTAATTATGTATAGTAGATTGTTGATTAATCAGTTGCGGGAATGGAAGGATGCCAGTCGGCACAAACCAATAGTGATAAGGGGAGCAAGACAGGTGGGAAAGAGTACACTTGTGCGGGAATTTGGCAAAGAGTTTGATTTATTCGTGGAGGTGAATTTGGAGCTCTCGGAAGATGCCGAAGTGTTCCGTAGAACAGACGATGTGGAGGAGATATGGCGTTACCTATGTCTGCGCAGTCATGTCGTATCCGATAAGGAGAAGAGGATGCTCCTGTTTATTGACGAGATACAGGAAGAGCCCCGTGCGGTGGGCTTGCTGAGGTATTTCTATGAAAAGATGCCATGGCTGTATGTGATAACGGCAGGCAGCAGGTTGCAGAGTCTGTTGAAGTCGCATGTGTCGTTTCCCGTGTCGAGGGTGGAGTATTTGAGTTTGCGACCCTTTTCTTTTATGGAGTTTCTATCCGCCGCCAAGGGGGAGGCTTGGGCTGCACAGGTGGAGGAATTGCAAGTATCTTCCATCATGCATGAGGAGATGATGAAATGTTTTAACCGATATGCATTGGTGGGTGGAATGCCCGAGGTAGTGAAGTCCTATATAGAACATGCCGATGTTGAGAGATTGTCGCCCATATTCAATTCTTTGATGCGGGGTTATGGCGAAGATGTGGAACGGTATGCCAAGAATGAGGAGCAGGTGAGGATAATACGCCATATATTGAATGTTGCTTGGTTTTCGGTAGGTGAAGCGATTTCTTTTGCTGGCTTTGGAAACAGTAATTATACAAGCACTCAAATACATGAAGCCATGGATTGCTTGCAACGGGCTTATATCCTTTCGCTGAATTACCCAGTCACCTCTACCGAAGTACCTGCCTTGCCTGCTGTCAGGAGGGCTCCAAAGCTTGCAATGGTGGATATTGGTATAGCCAATTTTGTGGCAGGTATTCAGCTTGAGTACTTGCAAAACAAGAATTTGCTGGATACATGGCGAGGAAGGGCGGCAGAGCAGATTGTAGCGCAAGAGCTTAGGGTGGTATTGGATAATCATTTCAAGGATAATCAATATTATTGGATACGTGACAAGAAGGGTGCTACGGCAGAGGTGGACTATGTATGGCAGCAAGACGCGCAGTTGATACCTATAGAGGTGAAGTCGGGTACCAACTCACATCTGAGGTCGATACACAGTTTTGTGAATACGGCTGAGAAAAAGGTGACGGCAGTGAGGGTGTGGAGCGGGGAATATATGGTACAGGATGCGTTCACCCCTGCCCCTACTAACAAGCCCTATCGGTTGATATCCATACCTTTCTATTATGTTGGCCAATTGGACAAGATATTGCGAAAGTGTGTTGTGTGATTGTTGCCGCAGGGTTTCATGCCCATGATGTTATCTTGGAAAGAAAATTAATTGCAGGGCAATAATATTATTATATATTCCGCGTTATAATGAATAATTTTATTTGTTATGATTAAGGAAAATCTTGATAAGATAAATGCTTCGCTTGCCAATGGGGTGCGGCTGATAGCGGTTTCGAAGACCAAGCCCGTGGAAGACCTACGGGAGGCCTATGACGCTGGTCAACGCTTGTTTGGCGAGAACAAGGCTTTGGAAATGCGCGACAAGCATGCCGTGCTGCCCGAGGATATCGAGTGGCATTTTATCGGTCACTTGCAGACCAATAAGATTAAGTACATTGCTGCATACGTGCGGATGATTCACAGCATCGACAGTCTCTATCTGTTGCAGGCTGTGGACAAGGAGGCACGTAAGCACGACAGGGTGATTGACTGCCTGCTGCAATTCCACATCGCCACCGAGGAGACCAAGTTCGGCCTGAACATGGAAGAGGCGGAAGCTCTTCTACAGTCGCCGGAATTTGCTGCGATGAAGAATGTGCGCATAGTCGGGGTGATGGGCATGGCCACCAATACGGACAACCGCGACCTTGTGCGCCGCGAGTTCCGCACGCTGCATGAGTACCGTGACTTTTTGGCTGAAAAGTATTTCAAAGGTCATGACGAGTTCAAGGAAATCTCGATGGGCATGACCCACGACTATGACATTGCCATGGAAGAGGGGAGCACGCTGGTGCGCATAGGCAGCGCCATATTCGGTGCCCGCGACTACGGTGTACCCGTCAATGATGTATGAATGTGTTAATTATTATCAATCAATAAATATATGCAGATATTCAAGAAGAAACAACATGTGATTATCTCGTATCTGGTTATCACATTGGGTATATTGATTTACACTTTCGGATGGGCTGCCGTAATGCTTCCTGCCAAGATTGTTGGCGGCGGCGTGAGCGGTATCTCCTCGGTGCTGTATTACGCCTTGGGCATACATATCCCCATCGGTGTCATGAACTTGGTGATTAATGCTGTTTTGGTGCTGATAGGGTTTAAGGTGCTGGGGTCGAAGTTCGGAGCCAACACGATATATGGTATTGTGATGTCGTCTCTCTGCTTCATCCTTTGGCAGCAGGTGCTGCACGTGGAGACACTGTTCGATGTGAGCCAGTTTGGCGGCTTTATGTGCGCCATTATTGGCGGTGCTTTGTGCGGTGGCGGTATCGGTATGACGTTTGCCATGGGCGGCAATAGTGGCGGTACGGACATCATTGCCCTTATCCTTAGCAAGTTCTATAACATCTCGCCGGGCAAGGTGATCATGTATTTGGATATATTTATCATTGGCAGTTCCTTCTTTGTGTCGCACAAGCTGGAGAATGTGGTGTTCGGCTACATTGTCATGGTCACTATGACTTACGTGCTTGATATGGTGCTGGACGGCAACAAGCAGTCGTATCAGATTCTTGTCTTCTCGCAGAAGAACAAGGAGATTGGCGATGCCATCACCAACGAGGTGGGACGCGGTGCCACCCTGCTCGATGCCGAAGGATGCTACAGCCATCAGGACATTAAGGTGTTGATAGTGATGGTTCACAAGACCGACAAACCCCACGTGATGCAGATTATCCATCGCATCGACAGCAAGGCTTTCATCTCTGTCTCGAAGGCGCAAGGCGTGTATGGCAAGAACTTTGAAAAACTAAAACTCTAACCGGCGTGTCGCCGGAGACATTCAAGGCTGACAAAACATAACAATATATTACTCAAAATGAAACTAATTTCTCCCTCTCTACTCAGTGCCGACTTTGGCAATCTGGAACGCGATATCGAGATGCTCAACGCGAGCGAATGCGACTGGCTGCATGTGGATGTGATGGACGGCATGTTTGTGCCAAACATCAGTTTTGGACAGCCGGTTGTCAAGTTTATCAAGAAATATGCTCAAAAGCCTCTTGATGTACATTTGATGATAATGGATCCCGGCCGCTATATTGAGGACTTCAAAGTGGCTGGAGCCGACATCCTCACTGTGCACTATGAGGCATGCATCCATCTCGACCGTACTTTGCATGCAATAAAAGATTCCGGTATGCGTTGTGGCACAGTGCTGAATCCTGGCACACCTGTTGCTTTGCTTGAAGATACTGTCCAGTTGTGCGATGTGGTGTTGTTGATGTCTGTCAACCCCGGCTTTGGTGGGCAGAAATTCATTGAGAACACCTATAACAAGGTCAAACAGCTACGCGCGCTGTGCGACAGAAAGAACCCGCAGTGCCTGATTGAGGTAGACGGTGGAGTGAACATATCGAATGCTTCCTTGCTTTTCGATGCCGGAGCCGACGTGCTGGTGGCAGGCAATGCTGTCTTCAAGAGCGAGAATCCCATGCAGACAATACATGACTTGAAGCAATGAATCGTCCGCAACTGATTATAGCCACAGGAAAAGAGAAGGCTCTTTTGCGTCGCCACCCTTGGATATTCTCAGGGGCGGTGAAACGCATTGTGGGCGAGCCGCAGGAAGGAGATTTGGTCGATGTTTATTCTGCCAAAGGGCAATGGATGGCCACGGGGCATTATCAGGATGACAGTATCGTGTGCAAGGTGCTTTCGTTCGACACTCCCGACATCGACAAAGACTTTTTCTGTCAGAGATTGCAGTCCGCTATCGCCTATAGGGCAGGGCTTGGCTTTTTCGACAGCAGCGACACCAATGTGTTCCGGCTGGTTCATGCCGAAGGTGATTTTTTGCCTGGGTTGGTATGCGACTGGTACAACGGGGTGCTGGTGATGCAGGCCCATAGTGTAGGTATGCACAGGCTGTTCCCCATGTTCACGGAGCTATTTGTTGACTTGCTGGGAACATATGGATTGCAGTCGATTTTCGACAAAAGCAGTGCCACCGTGCCAGGTGGGGGAGAAGATGGCTATATCTGGGGTCTGGAACCGAAGGAATGGGAAATCAGCGAGCATGGGAGCCGTCTGTTAATAAACTTCTTCGAGGGACAGAAGACGGGTTTCTTCATTGACCAGCGAGAGAACCGTGAGTTGGTATCGCAATTGGCAAAAGGCAAACAGGTGCTCAACTGTTTCGGTTACACAGGAGGCTTTTCGCTTGCGGCTCTTCGTGGCGGCGCCCAGTATGTGGAAACTGTGGATATCTCCAAGAAAGCCATAGAACTCTGCAACCGCAATGTGGAACTTAATTTCCCCGACACAATAGCGCATACACCCATTCACAAAGGTGTGGTGGCGGATGTGCTTAAATACTTGGACACCATTGAGGAGGGCTTTGACTATATCATTCTCGACCCGCCGGCTTTTGCCAAGAACCATCGCAGCCTGCAACAGGGATTGAAAGGCTACCGCAACATCAACCAGCATGCCATGGAGAAGATACAGCCCGGCGGATTGTTGATGACTTTCAGTTGCAGTCAGGCGGTCTCAAACGAAGACTTCCAGACTATGTGCTTCACTGCCGCTGCCAACGCCCACAGGCAGGTGCGTATCGTAAGACGTCTGCCACATGCCATGGATCACCCCGTCAGCATTTATCATCCCGAAGGGGAATATCTGAAGGGGCTGCTTCTTGAAATCGAATAGTACTTCGATTGGTAAAAAAACAAAAACACATATATCTTAAGCAATATTTTTGCGTTAATTGATACTAAATAATTGATTATGGAACTCGGATACCAGAAAATAGACAAATACGATGAGAAGTGTGTGGCGCAGATGGCCGCACATTACAAAGAGATTCTCCGCCTTTTGGGCGAAGACCCCGACCGCGAAGGACTTCTCAAGTCACCCGAACGCATTGCCAAAGCTATGTTGTTCTTCACCAACGGCTACGACCTCGACCCTGAAAAGATACTCCGTTCTGCTATGTTCCACGAGGACTATAAGCAGATGGTTGTGGTGAAAGACATAGAACTCTACTCCCTATGCGAACACCATATGGTACCTTTCGTGGGCAAAGCCCATGTGGCTTACATCCCCAACGGAACCATTGTCGGCTTAAGCAAGATACCTCGCGTGGTGGATGCTTTTGCCCGCAGGCTGCAAGTACAGGAACGCCTTACCAAGCAGATTAAAGACTGCATTCAGAAAACCCTCAACCCGCTGGGCGTAGCCGTAGTCATTGAGGCGCAGCACATGTGTATGTCTATGCGTGGTGTACAGAAACAGAACTCAGTCACCACCACCAGCGACTTCACCGGAGCCTTTATGAACGACCCCAAGACCCGAGAGGAGTTTATGCACATCATCGGTGTCGACCTCCATTAATGCCATAAACAATACACATTATGAAGAAAACCATTGCATTGCTCATAGCACTTATTTGTGGTCTGCAACTGTCCGCACAGCTCACTCACACCGACAAAGGTGCCGTAGACCAAACTGCTGCCGCTATACTTAAGAAGGCTGCTGCAAAAATGTCTGGCACTGTCAGTTTCTCCGTCACTGTGGTGACCCTCGATGCCGATAAAAAAGAATCCTTCCGACAGAAAGTCGACATCCTTTACAACGCTCCTCGCTATCGCGTCAAGGCAGGTAGTATGGAAATCTACTGCGACGGAAAAGCCGTGTGGCAATACAACAAACCCAACAAAGAAGTAGTGGTCAATCCCATTTCCGAAGCCGACGACGACATCACCAACCCTGCCCGTCTGCTCGCCGACTATTCCAAATCCTTCCGTGCCAAGTTCATCAGGGAAGAACAGGACGGAACTGCCATCATTGATCTTCAACCCATCAAGGCAAAGTCATACCACAAAATCCGGATGTTCATCACAGCAAAAACAGGCATGCTGAAAAAGATGGAGCAACACAACTTCGATTCCTCCCGCGGGGTATACACTCTTTCTAACTTCAAGAACACCAAAGCCACTGACTCCGATTTCACCTTCAACACAAAGGCCAATCCCAGTGTGGAAGTGATAGACATGCGGTAGAACAAAGGTGTTGATTCGTTAATAGATGAATCGACAAACACAACAACGGATTTCAATCTTCAATTCTCAATTTCCAATTCAAATGTATCTTCTCCTCATAGAAACAGCCACAGCCGTCTGCTCCGTTGCCCTTGCCGACGAACAAAAGGTCATATCTGAACTGCATACCGACCAACCCAACGCCCACTCATCGCAACTCTCCCCTTATATAGGACAGCTGTTGGAACAATGTGGAGTTTCCCCCTCGCAGCTCAATGCCGTCTGTGTCTCCTCCGGTCCTGGCAGCTACACTGGTCTCCGCATTGGCGTAAGCACCGCTAAAGGCATTTGTTACGCTCTTGGTATCCCGCTGCTTGCTGTACCCACACTCCAAAGTATGGCAACCCAATATTATACCGCCAACCCAGACTACCAAGGCATGGTTTGTCCCATGATTGATGCCCGCCGTATGGAATGCTACACAGCAATCTTCTGTTCTCCCACCGAGACACTAAAACCCGTCAGTGCTGACATCATTACCCAAGGTATATATGACGAATTTCTTAATAGGGGAGAGGTTGTCTTCATCGGTGATGGGGCGGAGAAAACACGTCCTATCCTCGGTTCACACCCTAATGCACGTTATGCCACCGACTTCCTTATTTCCGCCACAGGACTCCACACCCTCGCACTCGACAAACTCAATCGCCAACAAGTGGAAGATGTAGCCTATTTCGAACCCTATTATCTCAAAGATTTCGTGGCTAAGAAATCCGTTGTCCGCGGCCTACATTGAAATTGCAGTGAGCAGATTAACGCATTAACACATTAACGCATTAACACATACAAAAAGTGCTTCGCTACACCCTTAAACGGCTCCTCTACGGACTCCTTGTGCTACTGGGAGTAGTGACGCTTGTCTTCTTCCTCTTCAACATCCTGCCTGGTGACCCTGCCCGCATGATGCTTGGCGAACATGCCGATGCCGAAAGTATAGAGGTCATCAACCGTGACCTTGGTCGAGACAAACCTATCGGGCTTCAATATATCAACTATCTCAACGACCTTCTCCCAATATCCCTCCACAACAACAATGACCCCCACAACTACTTCTTTCTTGATTCCAACAAATACACACCTTATACCAAACTCCTTACCGTAGGCAGCACAACTGTTATCCTCAAAGCCCCCTACCTGCGTCGCAGCTACCAGACCAAACGCAAAGTTTCGGAAATAATAGCCACTGCCTTCCCTCAGACGGCACTGCTTGCCGTTGTTGCCCTCACCTTTGCCTTGGTGTTGGGCGTGCTGCTCGGTATCGTCTCAGCTCTGCACAAAGACAGCTGGATTGACCGCCTTACCCTTGTTCTCTCCACTCTCGGCATGTCGCTACCCTCCTTCTTTGCTGCCATCCTCATTGCATGGCTGTTCGCCTATGTTCTCTCTGATTGGACACACCTCAACATGTTCGGCAACCTGTATACAGTGGATGACTATGGAACAGGTGAATACCTTGATTTCAAGAACCTCATTCTACCTGCTCTCACCCTCGGCATACGACCTCTCGCCACCCTCACCCAGCTCACCAAAAACAGCATGCTTGAAGTTCTCTCGCAAGACTATATCCGCACCGCCCGTGCCAAAGGGCTCTCGCGCCGTCGGGTGATAGTCCATCATGCCTTACGCAATGCCATGAACCCCGTTGTCACCTCCGCCTCAGGCTGGCTCGCAGGACTTTTAGCTGGTGCCGTCTTCGTTGAGTACGTCTTCGACTGGAAAGGCATGGGCATCGTCATCGTTGATGGACTGGATCAATACGACTTTCCCGTCGTCATGGGTTCAATTCTCTTCATATGCGTCCTCCTCATCCTTATCAATATCCTCACCGACATCCTTTACGGCCTCCTCGACCCCCGTGTCCGCATGCAATAAATTATTTATCCGTTATATGTTTAACGGCTTACATACGTATCGACACCCTTGCCTCTGTTTCTTCGTAGTTCTTATTGCTCTGTACTAAGGTATTTATCGATAGCTTTGGCGGCGGTGCGGCCTGCACCCATGGCAAGGATGACGGTGGCGGCACCAGTGACGGCATCGCCTCCGGCAAAGACTCCCGGACGGGAGGTCTGCCCGTCGGCATCGGCTTTTAGTCCTCCCCAGGTCTCAGTGTCGAGGCCGGGAGTGGTGCTTTTAATAAGAGGGTTGGGGCTTGTGCCGAGGGCCACCACCACGGTGTCTATCTCCATGTCGAACTCGCTCCTCTCAATAACAGTGAACTTGCGGCGACCTTTCTCGTCCTTTTCGCCCATGGCCATGCGTACGCAGCGCATGCCGCAGACGTTGCCTTTACCGTCATCGAGGAATTCAACCGGATTGGTTAGGAAGTTGAACTGAATGCCTTCTTCTTTGGCATGATGAACTTCTTCGCGACGGGCAGGCATGTCGGCTTCTTCGCGGCGGTAGATGACCGTAACATCACTTCCAAGTCGTTTTGCAGTGCGGGCGGCATCCATAGCAACGTTGCCTCCTCCGATGACGGCCACACGTTGTCCTAAGTAGATAGGCGTGTCGTAGGTCTTGTCATAGCCGTGCATGAGATTCGTGCGGGTAAGCAGTTCGTTGGCCGAGACAACACCCACAAGCGTTTCACCAGGAATGCCCATGAATTTGGGCAGACCGGCACCGCTGCCTACATAAACAGCACTGAAGCCTTCGCGGTCGAAAAGGTCGTCGATGGTGAGGCTTTTGCCTACGATAACGTTGGTCTTGATTTCGACACCGAGACGGCGCAGATTGTCAATCTCTGGCTCGACGACTTTCTTTTTGGGCAGACGGAATTCGGGAATGCCATATACGAGTACTCCACCGGGATGGTGAAGAGCTTCGAAAATGGTGACGCTGTAGCCTTTCTTGGCCAGATCACCGGCACAGGTGAGCCCAGAGGGACCAGAACCGATGATGGCCACTTTCTTTTTGTTGGAGTTGTCTGAATAACCGGAGCATTCGGAGCTCCCTGAGGGATTATTTCTCCGCCAGTCGGCCACAAAACGTTCGAGCGCTCCAATAGCTATGGGTTCACTTTTATGACCAAGGATACAGCTGCCCTCGCACTGGGTTTCTTGCGGGCAGACTCGTCCGCACACGGCGGGAAGTGTTGAGTCTTGAGCTATGATTTCGGCAGCAAGGGCAAAATCTTCGTTGGCAACAGCGGCGATAAATTCGGGTATGTTGATACTGACGGGGCATTGTGTCACGCACATGGGTTTCTTGCAGTGGAGACAGCGGCGAGCCTCGGCAACAGCCTGTTCGCGGGTGAATCCCAACGACACTTCATCGAAATTGGTGGCGCGTTCCTTCGGATCCTGTTCTTGTGGTTTTTGTCGTTTGAGGGTAGTGGCTACGGCATTGCTGAGGTTGCAATGGTGGCTACTGTCGGGGTTGACAGTAGCAATCCGGTAGCGTCGTTCGTCGGGATTTCTGAGTCGGCGACCGGCCTCATCGAAGTCAACAAGGTGTCCGTCGAACTCAGGGCCGTCAACGCAGGTGAATTTCACTTTATCGCCCACAGTTACGCGGCAGGCTCCACACATACCTGTTCCGTCAACCATCATGCAGTTCATGCTCACGATGGTTTTTAGCCCAATATCTTTTGTCAGCAGAGAGACGTATTTCATCATGGGTAGGGGGCCGATAGCCACGCAGTGGGTGTAGGGACTACAATAGGTACCGTCGGGCTTGGAGCAAAGTTGTTTTATTTTCTCAGTGACCAGTCCTTTTTCGCCATACGAACCGTCGTCGGTCATAATATATAGATTGTCGCACACGGTACGCATCTTTTCTTCAAAGAAGAGCAGGCTTCTGTTGCGGGCACCGATAATCACGTCGGTGGGAATACCCATGCTGTGTGCCCATTTCACCTGAGGATAGACAGGAGCAATACCCACACCACCGGCCACGAAGAGCAATCGCATTGCCTTTTGCTCGTCGGTGGAAGCGTCAATCAGTTCGCTCTGCCGACCTAACGGACCTACCATGGCAGTGAGTCGGTCGCCCACAGACATACAACTGAGATGTTTGGTACTCTCGCCCACCACCTGATAAACGATGTCCACACTCTCGTGCTCGGGATGGATGTCGCATATAGTCAACGGCACCCTTTCACCGTGTTCGTGCGGGATGACTATTACAAACTGTCCCGGTTTACCACCTTGGGCAACCCACGGTGCTCTCACCTCCATCAGGTAAATCTCGTTGCTGTTGAGCAGCTCTTTCTTCAAAATCGTATACATGTCTTTTATAATGTGTTAATGTTTTTCTCAATTATAATGGGAATCGTGATTCTTTGAATCTTTCCTGTCTTCCTGTTTTTTTCCTTATCTGTTTAGCATAATTCGGAACACTGTGCCTTGGCCTTCGACCGAATATTTTACGAATATTCTTCCTTTGTGATACTCATTGATGATGCGCTTTGCTAACGAAAGCCCCAATCCCCATCCGCGGGGTTTTGTAGAGAAGCCCGACTCGAACACCCGTTTCTGAACCGATGGCGGCATGCCGCGTCCCGTATCACCGAGGTCTACATATACATGTCTGCTGTCCGACGAAACCACCACCGTGAATGTTCCTACTCCCTCCATGGCATCAATGGCGTTCTTGCATACATTCTCTATCACCCATTCAAACAGGTAACTGTTCATAGGCACCCGGATATCTTCTTCAGGGAAACTGGTGACAAATTTCACCTTTCGCGAACTGCGGGTCTGCAAGTATCCCAAAGCATTGCTTATTGCAGCGCAGACTCCCTGATATTCCAGCTCTGGCACAGAGCCAATTTTCGAGAAACGGTGTGCCACCGTCTCCAACCGATTCAAATCCTTGTTCACCTCGGCGGCATACTCTGAATTGAATGTTTTCCCCTCCAGATATTGAGTCCAAGCCATCAGCGACGAAATAGGGGTGCCTAATTGATGGGCTGTTTCCTTGGCCATGCCTACCCAGATACGGTTCTGCTCCATGCCGCGGGCCGTGCGGAAAAGATAGTACGACACCAAAAGAAGCACTCCGAAAACAAAGAGATACAACAACGGCACCCAGCGCAATGCTTTCAGCATCGGTGTGTTCTCGTAGAAGAGATAAGCTCGCTGTCCGTTAGGTAGGCGGAACTCAATAGGGTCGTTCTCCTCCTCCATTTCGCACAAGCGTGCCGAGAGTGCTTCGGGTGAACCGAACTCCCTCTCTTCCATATTACCGCTTGCAAGCACCTCGCCTTGCAGACTGTCCACAACCAACACCGGCACTAACACACCGTTATTTGTAATCTCGTCCAAGAATGACCTATTAAAACCGTCCAACACGTGGCGCAATTCCGTGTACATCCTCGACTCCTTGTAATACAGCGTCATGCTCATCCCCCATATTCGGTAGTGGAAAGGCTCGTTATGCGAGAACTCCTTCAATCGCTCTCCTTCCAGTTTCTCGCCTGCCAGTTCGCGTGGCACCGTGATTATCGAATCGGCATCGGTGATGATGATGGCAGTCTCGCAACTGTCCACAATATAACGCACATAATCGAGACTGAAATCCGCGTCGGCATCGTTCCCCATTCTGTCGAACGAGCACAGGATGTTAGTGTATAATTCCATCTTGCGGCGTTCGTCAAGAGCCACACTGGCAAAAAACTCCTCCGAGTAATTGACCAGCTGGGCTTTCTGGCTGATGGCGTTAGCCCACAACTTCACCTTCTCCACCTCGGCCCTGCGCATTTGTATGGACACACGGTTAATCTCCACCAGCGCCACAACCGCCAGCAGAACCGTTATGCCCAAAATCAGCCATTTCGCTTTATTCATATTCTTAATTTAATTCTATAATCCATTTAATCGAATCGGATTGTCTTGGCAGGCTCCACACCGGCAATATAAGCGGCAGGCAACAGCATTGCTACCACACACACCACCAGCGTTCCTGCAGCCACAGCCACCACAGTGGTGCCTGTCAGCTCTATGGGAACCGTTGCCATGGCATAGCTCTCCGGATCCAGTTTAATCCAACCCGTCTTCTGCTGCAGCAAGCAAAGACCCACAGCCAATGCCTCACCTGCTACAATTCCCTTCAGTGCAATCACTGCACCCTTCAACACAAAAATCTCCCCTATACTCTTTCCTGTCGCACCCAAAGCCTTTAATACCCCGATAGTCGAAGTCTTTTCAAAGATAAAAATCAGCAATGCACTCACCACACTCACCACACACACCAGCATCATCACAGCAATAATCAAAACCACATTCCCGTCCAGCAAGTCCAACCACGCAAAAAGTGCCGCGTTCTGCTCCACAATCGTGGTCATCGTCAAGTCATAGCCCAATTTCTCCTGCAACTGTTCCCCCACTTCGCCAACTTTGCCGAAATCGTCCACCAGCACCTCATAGCCGCCAGCATGCCATTCTTCCCAACCGTTCAGCTGTTGCACCTGCCTTAAATCCCCCACCACATAATGCTCATCGAAGTCGGCCATATCCGTACTGTAAATGCCGCTCACCACAAAAGCCCGAGCCCTGTAGCTCTCCCCCTGCCAGAAATAAGTCCTCAATTTGTCGCCCACCTTCAAACATAACCGGTCGGCAAGCCGCCTTGACACAATCACCTCGCGTCCGGCTCCGCTGTCGGGAAATGTAAACAATCTCCCCTCCACTAAACACTCTCCAAAAAACGACGAATCGTATCCTCGGTCCACTCCACGCAGCAACACACCCTCGATTTGGTCTTCCGTCTTCACCATGCCACCCTTTGTAGCGAAAAACTGCACATGGCGTACACCCTTCGTATTGCGGATACGCTCCACCTCATCACGGCGCATGTCCACAGGCGTCTCCTCATAGGTGTTTCCCATCGCATAACTGCTCACCACAATATGAGAGCCGAATCCTACAGCTTTGCGCCGAATCTCGCCTTGGAAGCCGCGCAACACACACACCGAAACCACCATCACCGCCACACCCAAAGCGATGCTCCACACAGCGATATTCACCAATGGCGCTGCAAATCCCCCACGGTCGGACTTTCCTTCCATCGTGGGGGCATCCTGGCCTGCACGAGCCTTCTGCCCCTGCAAGCGTCGCGCCGCAAAAAGCACAAATCGGGTATCACCCGTTCTGCTTCCATTATTACCCATTGGCAATCCTGTGTCGATTTGTTGAATATGTTTATCTGTTGATATGTTTAGCGACTCGCAACACGTATCAACAGATAAACATATCAACAGATTACATTAAAAAGCTGTGGCAATTCCAATGAAGTCATCGGCCTTCAGCGAAGCACCTCCAATCAGGCCTCCGTCAACATCCTTGTTGGCGAAAAGTTCCTTTGCATTCCCGGGCTTGCAGCTGCCGCCATACAGGATGCTCGTTTCCTCAGCCACCTCATTGCCGTATTTCTCAGCAATCAAGCCACGGATAAAGGCGTGCATCTCCTGTGCCTGCTCGGGTGTGGCGGTTTTGCCTGTGCCGATAGCCCATACGGGTTCGTAAGCGATAACAATGTTGGCAAATTCTTCGGCACTCAGATGGAACAGGCCTTCCGAAATCTGCTGTTTCACCACCTCGAACTGCTTGTTGGCCTCGCGCTCGTCAAGCACTTCTCCGCAACACACAATGGGTTTCAGATTATGCTTCAACAGCTGGTTCACTTTGTTGGCCACAATCTCGTTGGTCTCGTGATAGTATGCCCTGCGCTCACTGTGACCCACAATGCAATAGTCAATATCCATCGACTCCAGCATAGCGGCCGACACCTCGCCCGTATAAGCTCCCACTTCCTGGTCGCTCACATTCTGGGCTCCAACCATAAAATACGAGTCATCGCCATAGTCCGACGTCATTTCAAGATAAGGGAACGGCGGGCATACAATCAGCTGCGTGTTTGCATCTAACTCCACCGTCTCCAATTTTTCCATAATATCGTTCAACAGGTCGTCAGCCTCGTTAAACGTCTTGTTCATTTTCCAGTTACCTGCAACAATGTGTTTTCTCATGGTATTTAATTTTTAGGTTAATAAATTCTCTTTTTGAATTCGTTAATTCGTGAACGTGTTAGTTCGTTAATCGATTTACACATTAACACATTCACGCATTATCACATTCATTTCTTCCTCGATTCCTCATATCTCTTCAGGAACGGGAGTATCTCCTTTGTGGCCAAAACCTTGTTCATTATGATTCTCCGTTCCTCGTTCAAAATAATCATCGTCGGGGCGCCGTGAACGTTATACGCAACCTGATAGTCGATATTCACATTCGGACCGCCCACATTCACAAAAGGCAACTCGTGTTCGCGCACATATTTCTTCCATTTTGCCACATCGGCCTCGTATCCCACAGCGTACACCTCAAAAACCTTGTTCCCCGTGGCCGAGAGCGAATCATAGAGGGTCTTCAATGTGGCAGTCTGCTCCTGACAATGGTGGCAGTCGGGGTCCCAGAACCACAAGATGACATACTTCTGCGGGAAACGGTGTGATGAAATCCAGTCTTTGGGATCGGGCGACTGGTTTGTGTCGGCCATGTAAAGCTCTTTGCCGATAGCCCCAATCAGCGACTGCTCAAGAAACTCCACACTCTGCTGTTTGTTGTTCAGCTCCGACTGCGAAGCCCATGGACATTTCCCGGTCAGATAATACTGCCTTACCAGATAACACCATGTGGCATCCCAACCAATATTTTTGGTGGAGCGATAATACTTTGGCATAATAAAATCCATCACATACCTCATCATCAGCGAGTCGTTTCCTATTCTCTCAAACAGCCTGTCGGCATAGCGTGTCACAGTGTCCGTCTCCGAATAATACAACAATCCGAAGAAATAGTAATTCAACTTGTTAAACAAATCGGGAGTGTACACTAAACTATGATCCGAAAAGTCCACGCCGTCCCAATAGTGTTGACGGTAATAAAGAGCCTTGTCCGCCACATCATCCGGCACGTCGGGACCGTTGAACATCTTTGCTAACTGGAAATAGCGGTATTTGCTGTTGGCTTTGATGAATGATGCTTCATATTCTCTCATCTCATTGATTAATTTATTCATATCCTGCTCAGCTTCCTCCTTTACTTTAGCATCAATGCTTTTCTTCCTCTGCTCAATGTCCTTTGCTTGCTTGCGAGCCTGTTTGTCACGGTTTATATAGGTGAACATCGCTTGGTTGGCAGCCGATCCGACGATGTCCTTCTGCGGGTCGGCCACCTCCCATGAGGGGGTCAACCGAATGGTGAACGACTGACTTCCGTCAATGGTGAAATCCAGCAAACTCTTCTTGGCCTCTTTTCCATACAATGCATAGATACCCGTCTCCCATTTGCGACGACCGCTGAACGTATAGCTGTCATCTTTGCCGACTGTGGCACTGTCCATCGTGATGAAACCGTCGCGATAGTGCTGGCCCATATACAGCACGCTGTCATTTTGCTTGTCCTTCGGAACTACAAATGTCATTTTGTATTTCTGTCCAAAGACAGGGGTCAAGAGTGAAAGTAATAATAGAGAAAGAAGTGTCTTTTTCATTATATAACAATTAATTGTTCTGAATTATTGTATACGGTTGTGTTGGGGTGACCGGTACTTGGCGCGGAGTCTTGTCGAGTATAAATGTGGCTACTAACGAAAAGGCAAAGTTATCGGTGGGATTCTCGTTCAAATAGGGAGCCTTGGTGGGGCATAGTTGGTAGGCCATACCGGCACCGAAGTCAAACAATCCCCAACGCAATAACCCGTCGAAACCCGTGGCCATCTCCACCAGTCCCATATAGGGCGATTGCAGCAGCATGGTGTTGCCCGATCCGAAAGCGGGGTCATTCAACTCCACACGTCCGTCGGCATCCTGTCCGTGCAGCCAACCCCACATGGCGTTCATCTGCAGGAACGGTTGTGGCTGAGACCATTTCGTATCCCATAAAGGCATAGGGGCGGTATAGTTCACGCACAAATGTGCAAACATATTGGCGGTGAACGTATATGGCCTTACAGTAAGGAATGTGTTGCGGAAAAAATAGATTGACCGTGCTGTTCCCGAAAGGTCGAACATACGGCTGTAGGGTGTTCCCTTTGTGGTGAATCCAGCCTGGGCAAACAGGTGCAATCCCATCTCGCCGGGTTCGGCATTATATTGAGCCAAGAGGCGTAAAAAATCTCTCGTCTCGCCGCCGTCGGTCACGGGTACCATCCGTCCCGCATCGACCGACAAGGTAACCCCCTTTGACCATTCGGCGCGAGCATTCACGCCCATATGTCGCATCACGGGAGCCTTCTTTTCTGGCTCTGCGTTCGGATATAGCAAGTTGCCAATGCAGTCAAATCGGTAGTCTTCCCAATTCATCAGAGCTCCTGCCGACAGTGTCCAACTGTGCGAAGGCATAAACGAGACATCAAAACGGCCGCCTTTCACACCCACATAGCGCGATGCAAGAAACGACGTGTTATAATCAGGCTTAAGCATACGGTAGCCTTCCAGTGTGCGCGATGCAGCCGCCTCGAGGTCGTTGTAGCCCCGCAGGCTTAGCCGTACATCGTGGCGGCCGGGCAGTCGCAATTGAACTGTGCCGCCATATTTCAATGCTTTGTCGCCAAAGCCATAGGCAGCGTAGCCTTTCACAGTCCATTGCCCGATAAACACCCGGGGGTGTTCGGCCATTTCGTTTGGGGTGACCCAATGCAGACCCAATTCCAAACGCGACTTCTCATAGCGGTTGTAGTTATAGAATCGATCCGCATCGACATACAAAGCCGACGGAGCCATGTAGGGGGTGAGGCGAAAACTCTGAGCCGCCACAGGCATGGCGGAAAACAGCAACAGTATTATGGATAGTCGTTTCGTAATAGATAAATTATAACAATTTATACAGACTCGCTATACTTAGCTTGCAAAATGCAAAGATACGAATAAAATTCCAAATGATAACCCCTAAATCGTTATATAGCCTCATTTTCAATATGGAAAAACTATCGGAAGCAGCATTAAGCAGGTCATTTTTAAGGAGTTGGGGTCAAAAATAAAAGCATTTTTTTTCAAGCTCGGATTTGATTTTTTCACCGATTCCTTTATATCGTATAGTAGAACACTTTAACTCATTATCTATGAAGACAAACACAGCCACCCTTCGGTGGCAGACTGGCGTTCGTCATTTGTATAATTGTTTTTAATTACAGGTTTGAAACTTATTTCTTTTTTCCTTTAAAATGGCGTGTGGAAGAATGGCCTTGCGAGACATCGTAGTAGTTAAAGAACAGGCTGTCACCTTTGATACAACCATTCCACTCGCTGTGAGGATTGTTTGAAGTGGAGGTGAAAGCGCCTTCCGAGGAGCAGTGCACTTGGAACGACTGGCCTATATAGTCTATCACCAATTCCTCGTATCCCTGCTTGGAAACTGACAAGGACTCGTTGGTGTATATCGTGTCGAACTGATGGTCAGACCCCGTGGAGGAATGGTAATCGCAATATCCCTCATACGTACCCAACCATGTGTCACGGAAATCCTTATCTTTGTCTCCACACCCGACAAAGACAGCCATACAAGTGACTATCACCGGAATCAAAAATATACCTGTTCTCATTTCCTTTTTATTATTGTTGTAATCGGGTGCAAAAATACGAATAATATTCGGTATGACGAAAAAAATGTTCAAGTTGTTATCGAAAACTCTTTTTTAAGTTTTGCGGGATGCGTCAGAAACCGCCCCTGAGACGATATTCCGGAATGTTAACGAAGCATAATGTCCATCCTCTGTACAAGCTACCTGCCCCTTGTTTTAAAATTCCGTTTATTCTATTTTTTTACTTTTATTAATACATTTTACCATAGTTAATTAAATATGATTATTTAAATAAAAGAAATAGTATTTTTCAAGGCGTTATAAACCTCTTCTGAATCGTCTCTTGGTCAGTCCTTGCTTCGTTCGTTATTCCTCAGTTCTCCCATCGTTCTCCCATTAGCGAAGGATAACTGAGGAATAGCTGGCAGCGAAATGAGGAGTAGGGGGCAAAAGAAGGGCAATGCATGAGTGCGGTGAGGGCTCAATATGGTAGAAGGTTGAAAAAAGCAAGGCTGTTTATAAAAAAAAGGACGATAATATTAAAAAAAATTGTATCTTTGCATTTTGATTGGCATATCATTAAAGAAGTAAATTATATATATTATACACAAATATTGAAAGATATGAACTACGATGTTATTGTAATCGGTAGTGGCCCTGGAGGGTATGTGGCAGCGGTCAAGGCTGCACAGTTAGGTATGAAAACCGCTGTTGTAGAACGTGAAAATTTAGGCGGTATTTGTCTCAACTGGGGATGTATCCCTACCAAGGCACTGCTGAAGAGTGCGCAGGTATACAACTATATCAATCATGCTTCTAATTACGGTGTGGCCGCCCAGCCCGCTGAGGCCGATATGGGTGCCATGGTGCAACGTTCGCGCGGTGTTGCCGAAACGATGAGCAAGGGGGTTCAGTTTCTTTTGAAGAAGAACGGTGTGGAGGTGATAATGGGTACGGGCCGTGTAAAACCCGACCATAAGGTTGAAGTCACTGCCGCCGACGGCACGGTTGCCGAGTATGAAGCCAAGCATATCATTGTGGCAACGGGAGCGCGCAGCCGCGTAATGCCCAGTATGCCCCAGGATGGAAAGCATATCATTGGATACCGAGAGGCAATGACACTGCCGTTCAAACCCAAGAGCATGGTGGTGTGTGGCAGCGGTGCCATTGGCAGCGAGTTTGCCTTTTTCTACCAAAGCATTGGTGTGCAGGTGACATTGGTTGAGTTCATGCCTCAGATATTGCCTAATGAGGACGAGGACACTGCATCGCAGATGAGCCGTAGTTTCCGCAAGATGGGAATGAAAGTGATGGCCAGTGCAAGTGTTGAGAAAGTGGATGTGGAAGGCGATGTGTGCCACGTTACCATCAAGGATTTGAAACGTAATACCGAGACGGTTGTGGACTGCGACGTTGTGCTGAGTGCCGTGGGCGTGGTGACCAATCTGGAGAATCTCGGTTTGGAAGAGACCGGCATAGCTGTGGAGCGCGGCAAGATATTGGTGAATGACTGGTACGAGACCAATGTGCCGGGTTATTACGCCATAGGCGATGTGGTCCACGGGCCCGCTTTGGCACATGTGGCCAGCGCCGAGGCTATCTGCTGTGTTGAACATCTGGCAGGCCACGAGGCCAAGAAGGTTAATTACACCAATATCCCGGGTTGCACTTATACAACTCCCGAGGTGGCCAGCGTAGGTCTGACGGAGAAGAAAGCCGTCGAGGCCGGCAAAGAGGTGCTGGTGGGCAAGTTCTTCTTCAAAGCCAGCGGCAAGGCTACAGCCGGCGGCAATACCGACGGTTTCATCAAGATGGTTATCGACAAGGAGACCGACCAGATTCTGGGTTGCCACATGTGCGGTGACAATGTCACTGAGATGATTTCCAGCATCGTTGTGGCGCGAGAGAATGGGCTGACGGCCAAACAGGTTGCAGGGTCTGTGCATCCCCACCCCACGATGAGTGAGGCTGTGATGGAGGCTATCGAGGCTGCATACGGTTGTGCAATACATGGTTAGAGTTCAATAAAATAGTTTTCTTCATTCAATATTTTGTCATCATGAAGATATTTCCTAAAAGCAGAAAAAAAGTTGCGAGGGGTTTGAGTGTGTGGGTGTCGAATCATTATTGCCCCACATTGTTTGGTATCAGGGGTAAATACGAGTCGTCTTATAAGTCGGGTCAGTATGTGGAGAGTGGAAGTCCGGGAACGGGATTCTTTATCCGCAGCAGTTCGAGCCGGACGTATAAGGCGTTTTGCCAGAACGAGCGTGCCAAACTGATTCCAGAGTATTGGAACATGGTGAGGGGAGGAGAGTTCGATTTCAAACGTGAGATGAACCGTGTGGATGCCGCGCAGCACGAAGTGAAGAATGACAAATGGCGCGATATGATTTTGGAGTCGTATGCCAATGTGCTGCCCATGGCCAAGGAGGCTGAGGAGTCAGAGCGTATAATCGAAGGCATTAAGGAGTTGTCTCATCGCAGACACCGCTTGTCGTCATACCAAACGCATGTGATGTCGAGTTTCAAGTCGAAGATTGCCCGTTTGGGTCACGATGTGCGCGACATTCAGCTGCATGTGCCCGATATGTGCGGAGAGGAGCGTTATCAGCATTTCGGCGGAGTGGTGGTTGCCTTTACCCAGGTGGCCGCAAGCCATCGTATCTGGAGCGTGAGGACAAACTATACAGGTCTTGAATCGTCGTTTGTACAGGTTTATTTCGATTTGGGTATTTTCAACTATATCCAGGCTCCCCTGATGACACCTATGTTGCGGGATGCCGACGGTTACAGATATTTTTTGTATCCTGACTTTATCGTGAAGTCGAAGGATGCTGTGGATTTCACTGTACACGATTTGCGGAGTCTCAATTTCCTGTTCCGCGAGGTGCCTTATGATATGGTGTCGAACATGGTGATAGACAGTTATTATGACCGTGAGAACACCCAGGATGTGTCGACCCATATACATCGTCGCAACTATGAGCAGTTCGGTGACGGTCTGTTGGTGAACAAGGACACCAAGGCTCTGAACGAGATTGAGGAGGAGCACAAATTGCGCGAGCGTGTGGTAGGTGAGTTGTATATACCGGAGTTGAGTCTGCGTTATTATGTGCGCGACTTCAAGTCGTTGAAGGGTTTTGTGAAGGAAATGAACCGTTATCAGGCCGAGTTGGGCAAGGAGAGCTGAGGATAGAAGGACGGCTGTTCGGAGTCGGACTCCGGAAGAAAGGCTGATGGAGCGTGAAGAAGAAGCGGTATGTGTATCGATTCAACCCTCATACGCTGTCGTATGAGCGTGTGGAGGCGACATGGCGCGACCGTTTACGGCGTGCGGCGACGACGGTGTTGCCGGGCGTAGTGGCGGGTGTGGCGGTGGCTTTGGCTTTGGGAAGCCTTGTCGATTCGCCCGAGGAGCGGATGCTCAGGGCGGATGTGCGCGAGTATCGTCATGCCTTGGAGACATTGAACCGCGATATGGATCGGGCGGAGCGGGTGTTGGCTGACATTGAGGAACGCGACAGCGCGGTGTACCGTACCATCTTCGGCGCCAAGCCTGTGCCTGAGGAACGTCGCAGACTTGTTGGCGGTGACTACAGCCGATGGGAAGGTCGAGCATCAAGCAGTCTGATAGTGGGCACGATGCAGCGTGTGGGGGAACTTGAGCAACGGCTGTATTCGCAGTCGTTGTCGCTTGACGAGATTTACCGTATGGCAGGGACGAAGCGTGAGCGTATGGCAAGAATGCCGGCCATTATGCCGATAAGCAAGGCGAGCTGCCGTATGGTGAGCGGATATGGGATGAGGTATCATCCAATCCTCCATTATCGGCGTATGCATACGGGTGTGGACTTGTCGGCTCAACCCGGGACGGCAGTTCATTCCACAGCCGACGGTCGTGTGACGACGGCTGGACGCGGAGAGGGTCTGGGTGGTTACGGTGTGTGTGTGGTGGTGGATCATGGCTATGGGTTCAAAACGCTCTATGCTCATCTGCAGGATGTGAAGGTTGCAGTGGGACAGAAGGTGAAGCGCGGCGAGGTGGTAGGCACGGTGGGACGAACGGGTTTGGCTCAAGGGTACCATCTGCATTATGAGGTGATACAAAACGGACAGAAGGTGAATCCTGTGTATTATTTCTTCAATGACTTGACGCCTGAGGAGTATGATGAAGTGCTTGAAGCTTCGTATGCCGAGAATCAGTGCTTGAGTTAAATGAATGTTAATGTGTTAATGTGTAAACGTGTCAATGTGTAAATCGGTTCACGAATTCACGAAATAACAAATTCACGAATTCAAAAATGCGGATAGTGATTGATGATAATGCCGGTTTCTGTTTCGGGGTGGTGCGGGCGATAAGCACTGCCGAGGAGGAGTTGAAACGTGCAGGCAAGTTGTACTGTCTGGGCGACATTGTGCATAACAATGCCGAGGTGTCGCGTCTGCGCGCTAAGGGGTTGGAGGTGATAGAAGATGTGGGCGATGTGAGTGATGTGGCAAATGCACGGGTGTTGATACGTGCCCACGGTGAGCCGCCTTCAACTTATGCAAAAGCGAAATGTGCAGGAGTGGAGTTGATTGATGCCACGTGTCCGATAGTGCTGGCGTTGCAGCAGCGAATAAGGAAGGGATATGAGGAGATGTGCCGACAGAACGGTGAGGTGGTGATTTTCGGTAAGCCGGGACATGCAGAGGTGGTAGGGTTGTGCGGACAGACGGAAGGGAAGGCTGTGGTGGTGAGCAGTGCGGAGGATTTGGAGGAGATAGATTTTGGCCGGCCGATACGTTTGTATTCGCAGACTACGAAGAGCCGCGAGGAATATGCCCGGTTGATAGAGAATGTGAAGCGGAGGATTGCAGAGAAAAAAGGAAAGGAATTCGCTGAGAATGGCGATTTCTTTGTGGCTTACGACACAATATGCAGCCGGGTGGCGAACAGGGCCACGAAATTGGAGGAGTTTGCCCGCGGGGTGGATGCTGTGTTGTTTGTGAGTGGGCAAGGAAGTTCGAACGGACACTATTTGTATGAATATTGCCGCCGTGTGCAGGAGAGGACTTTTTTGGTGTACGGCCCCGACGAGGTGAAGGATGTCAAGGCAAGGTTGGAGAAAGAAAAGGTGGAGAGTGTGGGGATTACAGGTGCCACAAGTACTCCACGTTGGCTGATGGAGGCTGTGGCTCAAGAACTTTTGAATGAGGATTGAGTTTGACAATTGAAAAATAGAGTAATATGCATTTGACTAATTTGAAGGTGAGCAATTTCAAGTCGTATGAGGGGCTTGATGTGGATTTCTGCCAGAATGTGAATTGTCTGGTGGGAAATAACGGTGTGGGGAAGACGAATCTGTTGGATGCAATGTATTATCTTTCGTTCTGCAAAAGCAGCCGGGGCAGCGGAGATGTGCCTAATATCCGTCGCGGTGAGGATTTTTTTGCCATTCATGGACGGTATGTCAGGGATGCCGTGAATGAGAAGGGAAGGGAGGAGGACACGGTGTCGTGTGTGTGTCGCAAGGGACAGCCCAAGCAGATGAAGTGGAACGGCAAGGTGTGCAAGACGCTGGGCGAGCATATAGGACGGCTGCCCTTGGTAATGGTGTCGCCGCAGGATCAAGGAATCATTATGGAGGGCAGCGAGGTGAGACGGCGTTTTGTGGACGGTGTGCTGGCACAGACAGACAATGTGTATTTAGACCATCTGCTGCAATACAGCCGAGCCTTGGAACAGCGGAACAGACTGCTGAAACTGTTTTGGGAGGCAGGGAACTGGGATGATGGTCAGATGGGGATTTGGGATGAGCAGTTGGTGAGGCATGGCGAGGCATTGCGCAGTGGAAGGGAACATTTCTTTGATGATTTTGTGCCTTTGTTTGATGATTATTATGCCTGGATAACCAATGGGGGAGAGCAGGGTATGATTACTTATGTGGCTGACCGCGACAAACCATTGGCTGAGCAGTTGAGTGCGGCCCGCGCCCGCGACAGGCAGGCTCTTTTCACGACGGTGGGTCCGCACAAGGACGATGTGGAGTTGACAGTGGGAGATATGGCTGTGAGACGTTACGGGTCACAGGGGCAGCAGAAGACTTTTGTGCTGGCGATGAAACTGGCCCAGTTTGAATATATTTATCGGCACGGAGGAGTGAAGCCTATATTGCTGTTGGATGATGTGTTTGATAAATTGGATATGGTGAGGGTGACGCAGTTGGTAGAGCTTGTGGGGAGTGAGCGTTTCGGACAGGTGTTCGTGACGGATACGCAAGTGGGACGTGTTGAGGGTGTGTTTGCTGCCATCCCTCAGGTAGAACATCGGATTTTCAAAGTGGAGGATGGAGGCTTAAAGAATGTGTGAACGTGTAAATGTGTGAATTGATAACAAATTAAAAGGAAATACAGGTGTATAGTAACGAACATACATTGCAGGATTTGCTGAAACGTGCTTATCGCCGTTTGGACATGGAGGAGACTGTGACGGAGATGGAGGTAAAGAGCGTGTATGAGCGTGTGGTGGGGGATTTAATCAGCCGATTGACGTGGAGGGTGCGTTTCAAGGATGGAGTGTTGGCATTGTCGGTGGCTTCGGCGGCGTTGAGGAATGAGTTGTGGTGTAGGCGTGAATCGCTTAAGGAAAAGATTAACGATGAATTGGGACGACAGGTGGTAAAGAAGATAGTGTTTTATGAGGCCGATGGCCTTGGTAAAAAATAAAAGGAAAAGGTTTGAATGGTTTAAAGTTGAAAAGGCGCTTGAACCTTTGAAACATAAAACTATAAATTGATAAGGAATGAAACAGATTTTCAAAGCACTGAACATGATACGCCTATGCGACCGCAGGGCATTCTGGCTGCGTATTGTGTATGTGGTGATTATGAATGTACTGCCACTGCTGAATTTGTATATCTTGAAATTTCTGGTGGATTCGGTGAATACAGGCGAGCCGTCGGTAATCTTCGGTATGGAGGTAAACACATTCATGTGGTTGGGATTGTTCAGCTTTATATTCCTTTTGAACAGGATTGTGTCGGTATTGAACAGTGTGAACAACGATATCATGTCCCAGCGTCTGGTTGATTATATCAGTGAGCGTATGCAGGGACAGTCGGCACAGTTAGATATGGCTTATTTCGACAATCCGGAGTATCACGACACTTACCACCGTGCCCAACAGGAGGCATCGTATAGACCTATTCAGATTTTGAACGGGTTCATGGGGCTGCTTGGGTCGCTGATATCGATTGTGGGTATTATGGTAATGTTGGCGACAGCTTCAGGCTGGATTATTGTAGTGATGGTGGCTGCTGTGGTGCCTTCGTTTGTGGTGCGGGTAATCAAGGCAAGACAGATTTATGCTTTCCGTCGGGGCAACACGCAGAATTATCGTCGAACAAGCTATTACACGGCTTTGTTGGGAGGAAGGGATTATGCCAAGGAAATGCGCACTTTTGGACTGGCTCCCTATTTTAGAGAACGTTTTGTTAAGATACGCAAGGAACTGGTCAAAGACTTGATAAAGATTTCACAACGGATAGGATTCTACGATTCAGTATGTGCGGTGGTGGAGACTGTGGCATTGTTTATGGTGACGATGTTCTTGATTGTGAGTGCGACAGAGGGTAATATCACCACAGGTTCGTTCGTGGTGCTGTTCGAGGCATTCCGCCGAGGACAGTCGTCACTGTCGAGTCTGGTGAGTAGTATTACAGGACTTTACGACAACCGCCTTTTTATTGGCAACCTGTTTGAATTCCTCGACCTGAAGCCTTCGATTGTGAATGCACCCGATGCCAAACCTTTCCCGAAAACCGTGCAGAGTGTTGAGTTCCGCGACATTTCTTTCCGCTATCCGAAGATGGAGCGTGATGTGTTGAGCCATTTCAGTATGACAGCCCGTGCTGGCGAGGTGACGCAGATTGAGGGAGAGAATGGTTTTGGCAAAACGACTTTGTTGAAGTTGCTGTTGAGGTTGTATGATACAGACAGCGGTGCCGTGCTTATCGACGGGGTGGATGTGAGAAAGTATGACTTGAAAGGGTTGCGTCGGGGTATCGGGGCAATATTTCAGGATTATGTTCGTTTCTATTGTACGGCTGAAGAGAATATCGCTTTTGGTGACATAGACCATTATGACCATAAGCGAGTGGAGAAGGTGGCTGAAATGGCTGGTGTTGATCAGTATATCGAATGTCTACCGAAAGGATACGATACCCCGTTGGGCCGTATGTTCGATGGCGGCGAGGAGTTGAGCATGGGTCAGTGGCAGCGCATTGCATTGGCACGCCAGTTGTATAGTGATGCCCCTGTGCTGATTTTTGACGAACCTACTGCGTGGATGGATATCCCTTCGCGCGACCGATTCTATCAGACACTTGAGGACCTGAAAAAGGAAAAAAAGGTAATAATACTAATTAAACACGTGTAAAACAATTAAACGAATATGTTAATGTATAAACGTGTAAACGTGTGAGTCGGACTAACGAATTAATACATTAACGAATTAACACATTCAAAAAAACTTTAAAATGATGCAATTCAAGATTAAACAGATAAGCCCCAAAGACTATACGGGCAATATTATTTTCCTATATGGTACAGAGGTGGCAGAGCGCAATCTGCCGTTAAGCAAACGGGAATTGGACTTTTTGAAGGCCGCTCGCGAGCAGAATGCCGATGCTGTTGTGGCTTTTGACCGATTGCCGTACAAACTCTATGTGGTGAATTTTGACGGTGAGCGCGTGCCTGAGCAAACCCAGGAACGCTTGCGTCGCAGTGCTGACAAGGTTGCAACTCTGTTACGCGAGGCAAAGCAGACCGAGGCTGCTTTGACGGGTGAAGGCGTGATTCCTGAAGAAATAGTGGCTTTTGCTGAGGGTCTGTTTTTGGCTGACTACACTTTCGACCGCTATAAATCGGAAAAACCATGCCATATAGAGACACTTTATGTGGAGCAGTCTTTCCTGAACGAAGAAGAATTGGCATGCAATGTAAACCTTTGGGAGAGTATTAGCCAGTGCCGTGATTGGGTGAACACCCCTGTTGCAGACTTGAATGCAGAACGTTTTGCAGCAATATTACAGAACAAGGCTGCCGAGATGGGCATTGGATGTACTGTTTTCGACAAGAAACAGATTGAATGGCTGCGCATGGGTGGTCTGATGGCTGTGAACAAAGGCAGTGTCGACGAGCCTCGTTTCGTGGTGCTGGAGTATAAGCCTGCCGAAGCGGTAAACGAAAAACCTTTGGCCTTGGTCGGCAAGGGGGTGATGTACGACACGGGTGGTTTAAACATCAAGCCTGATAATTATATGCAGGAAATGAAGTCCGACATGGCAGGTGCTGCCACTATGGCTTCGGTGGTGTTTGCTGCTGCTGCCAACAAACTTCCCGTCCATCTTGTGGCTTTTCTGCCTCTTACTGACAGCCGTCCGGGTTTCAACGCCTATGCTGCCGACGATGTGTTGCGTATGTATGACGGCACTACTGTCGAGGTGGTCAACACCGATGCCGAAGGACGTATCATCTTGGCCGATGCCATAGCCTACGCTGTCAGTAAGTACGACCCCGAATTGCTCATCGATGCCGCCACCCTCACGGGTGCAGCAGTGCGCGCCATAGGTACCTATGGAATTGCAGCTATGCAGCAAGGTGCCGACAACGCTTTCAATCTCTTGGGCATTGTGGGCAAAAAGGTCTACGAGCGTTTGGTCGAGTTCCCCTTGTGGCCGGAATATGACGAGCTTATCAAATCGGAGATCGCCGACATCAAGAATTGCGGCATTGCCCAGGCGGGAGCTATCACTGCGGGCAAGTTCCTGGCTCATTTTGCACGCAAGACCCCCTATATTCATCTCGACATTGCGGGCGTGGCCTTCTTCTCCAAGAAGCAGGAATACTATGCCCAAGGAGCTTCAGGCTTCGGCATCCGTCTGCTTTACGCTTTTCTGCAGACCTACGACATCCTGCATACCGCATAACGTAGGCCGCAGACGGCTGTATAGGAATAAAATTTAGTAATCATCGTGCGGCTTTTGCCGCCAAAACATAATAATACATGGAAGAAAAAAAGAATAATACACGTATACGTCTTGCCATCACCCAGGGCGACATCAACGGTGTGGGTTATGAGGTAATACTGAAGACTTTCAGCGATAGTCGCATGTACGACATATGCACGCCCATCCTTTATGGCTCTACCAAGGTGGCTTCGTATCACAAGAAACTCCTTGCCCTGCATCAGGACATGACGTTCAACGGCATCCATTATGCCAGCGAGGCGGTAGACCGTAAGTTCAACGTGGTCAATCTGACCAGTGATGAGATAAAAATAGAAGTGGGCAAACTGACCGACATTGCCGGCGAGCAGTCGCGTATTTCCTTGACCCGTGCCTGTGAAGACCTAAAGAAAGGCGACGTGGATGTGCTTGTCACTGCACCTATCAGCAAGAAGAATATCCAGTCGGCTGAATTTGATTTCCCCGGTCATACCGAGTTCCTTTCTCACCAGTTCGGATGCAGCAGTTTGATGATTATGGTATGCGACCGCATCCGTATCGGCATCGTCACCAACCATCTTGCCCTTAAAGATGTTCCCGGAGCCATCACCCACAACCTCCTTTACGATAAAATCATGCTGATGAACGAGTCTCTGAAGCGCGACTTCGGTGTGCCTATGCCCAAGATTGCCGTTCTCGCTCTCGATCCTCACGCAGGCGACAACGGGGTTATCGGCGACCAAGACCAAACCGTCATCAAACCCGTTATCAACGAAGTGCAGGAAAAAGGTGTGCTTGCCTACGGCCCCTATCCCTCCGACGGCTTCTTCGGCAGCAACGAATTCAACAAATTCGACGGTGTCCTTGCTCTCTATCACGACCAAGGTCTTATCCCGTTCAAACTCATGTCGTTCACCGAAGGTGTCAACTACACAGCCGGCTTGCCCTATGTGCGTACCTCGCCTGCCCATGGCACTGCTTTCGATATTGCGGGGAAGGACCGTGCCAGCGAACAGTCTTTCCGTAGCGCGGTTTATCTGGCCTGTCAGATTCTGCGCAATCGCAAAGAATATGACGAATTAACTGCCGATCCCTTGCGTTGATGAAGAAACTGGTTCTTTTCGACGGTATGGCGATGGTCTATCGCGCCTATTACGCACTCAGCGGTTCAAACCGGATGAACTCTAAAGGCGTGAACACTTCGGCTGTGCTCGGTTTCACCACCACACTCTACGACCTTGTAAAAAAACTCAAACCCACTCACATGGCCGTGGCTTTCGATTTGCAGAAACCCACCTTCCGCCATGAGATGTATTCCGAATACAAAGCCAACCGCGAAGCCATGCCCGAGGCCATCCAAGTGGGGCTGCCCTATATACGCAGCATCATCGGGGCTTTTAACATCCCTATCATTACCTGCGAAGGATATGAAGCCGATGACGTGATCGGCACCGCCTCGCGCTGGGCCGAGAATCAAGGCTTCGACCAAGTGATAATGGTCACACCCGACAAGGACTTCGGTCAGTTGGTCACCTCCCACGTCTTCATCTACCGTTTCGGACGTATGGGAAAACCGGACCAGATACTCGGTATGGATGAGGTGAAAGAGAAATTCGGTGTAGCTCGCTGCGAACAGGTTATTGACCTCCTCGGCCTTTGGGGTGACGCTTCCGACAATATCCCCGGCATTCCCGGAGTAGGTGAGAAGACCGCCAAAAAACTCATTGCCCAGTTTGGCTCAGTTGAGAACATGGTGACCCATTCCGACGAAATCAAGAACGACAAACTCCGGGGACTGGTTCAGCAATATTCCGAACAGGCTCTTTTCAGCAAACAACTGGCCACCATCGTGCTCGATGCCCCTCTCACGCTCAGCGAGGAGGCACTTGAACTCCACAAGCCCGACTATGTCGCCCTTCAACAACTCTTTGCCGAACTCGAATTCCGTAATCTCTCCAAACGCATCTTCACCGACCTCTCCGTCAGTGATCCTGCCGAGGCCCAACTATTCGCCCGTTCCCAGAAAGTGATGGCTCCACGCATAGAACCTGTCGCCGAAAAAGGAAGGAAAACCGACAACCAACCATCGCTTTTCGACCAACCCACTCTTTTCGACACTCCTGCTGTCGACCAAACCCGTGCCCTCGATATCCACACCTTGACGCAGTTCCCAGACAGCGGCGATGTGTCCATCATCGTTTCCGGAGCCAACATCATTCTGTCATTCAATGCCGATAGCGTCTACACCGCTCTTGTGGGCGACATTGACCACGACCGCCTCCGTACCCTGCTCCAACGTCCCGACACCTTGAAACTCTGCTACGACCTCAAAGCATTGAAATACATGCTTCGCGAGCTCGACATAGAAATTCGGGGCGACATTTTCGATGTGCAGCTTGTCCATTATCTCCTTGACCCCGAAGCACGCCACAACCTACAAAGCATTGCTATGGGTATCTTGGGCAGTGAACCTGCCGACGACCGCGAGTCTGCCGCCATCCTTTGGCAAATCTATCCGCTCATGGCCGCCCAACTGTCCGATGCCGGCATGCGCAAACTCTACACCGATGTGGAACTTCCTCTGGTGGACGTGCTTATCAGCATGGAGGAAGAAGGTGTCCGCATCGATGTCGATGCACTAAAAGAGTACTCATCCCGTCTCTCACACGAGCGCGACGAACTCGAACAGCAGATATTCTCTCTTGCCGGTGGCAAGTTCAACATATCGTCAACCAAACAGTTGGGTGAAGTTCTTTACGAGCGGCTTATGGTAACCGACAAACCGCCGCGCACAGCCACTAAGCAATACTCCACAGCCGAGGATGTCCTTGTCAAACTGCAGGACAAACACCCTATCATCCCTCTCATTCTCGAATATCGCTCGCTCAACAAACTTATCGGCACCTATCTCGACTCCTTCCCCAAGCTAATCAATCCCGCCACCGGACGTTTGCACACGGTCTACAACCAGACCGTCACAGCCACCGGTCGTCTCTCGTCAAGCAATCCAAACCTGCAGAACATCCCCATCCGTACCGAGCGCGGCCGTGAGATACGAAAAGCTTTCGTGGCTCGCAACGACGACTATGTCCTTCTTGCAGCCGACTATTCACAAATCGAGTTGCGCATCATTGCCTCGCTGGCCAATGACCGCCACATGATTGAAGCTTTTTCAAACCATTACGACATCCATGCCGCCACTGCTGCCAAAATCTACAAACTACCCATCGACCAAGTATCAAAAGACCTGCGCCGCAACGCCAAGTCGGTCAATTTCGGCATCATCTATGGCATCAGTGCCTTCGGTCTCAGCGAGCAACTTGGCATTCCGCGCAAAGAAGCCTCGGCGCTCATCGATGAATATTTCACCCAGTATCCCGACATCAAACATTACATCGACACCAACATCGCCTTCGCCCACGAACACGGCTACGCCCAAACCCTGCTGGGCCGCCGTCGCTACCTCACCGACATCAATTCGCGCAATGCCTCTGCACGCAATTTTGCCGAGCGCAATGCCGTCAATATGCCCATTCAAGGCACGTCGGCCGACATGATTAAAATTGCCATGATTCATATCTACCGACAGTTCAAGCAGCTCGGTCTGCGGTCGCGGATGATACTGCAGGTGCACGACGAATTGGTTTTCGACTGCTACAAACCCGAAGAACAACAAGTGCGCGCCATTGTCGAAGAAGCCATGCTCAATGCCTTGCCCCTCTCCATACCCATTGAGGTAGGTATTGACGTAGGCCCCAACTGGCTTGCCGCACACTGATTTTTTAATATTATGTAACCCATTTAATCACAATAACCCATGAAAAGAGTCATCAACATTCTTCTGCTTGTCATGCTGACAAGCCCCCTTTTCGCCCAGGTCGACCAAAAAGCCGACTTCTCAGCCACATGCTCCACAGGCCAAGTGTTGCATTATAAAATCATCGACTATGGCGAAGTGAACGTATGGTACAACAACCAGAATCCCGAACTGCTGGGTGGTTACATCAAAGTGCCCCGCACCGTGAAATACAACGACCAGAACTTTGTTGTCACCGGTATCGCCGACGAGGCCTTCGCCAACTGCATCCGCATTCAGGGAATCGAGCTGCCCACCACCATGTTCTTCATCGGTGAGCGGGCTTTCTACCGCTGCACCGACCTTCGTGTCATCCTCATGCCCAAGACGCTCACCTATATTGGCGGGAGTGCGTTCGAGGGTTGCACATCGCTTATCGATGTGGTGATGCCCAATTCCGTCACCGAAATGGGTACCTATGCCTTTAAGGACTGCGAAAATGTGCGCCATTTTGTCATATCGCACGGCCTTGCCGAAATTCCCGAAGGCACCTTTATGAACTGTAAATCGGTTACCGACTATCTCATTCCCTCTTCGGTAACGGCCATCGGGTGCCATGCCTTCGATGGTTACGAACAGTTGAAGAGTGTCACCTTCTTCGGCCCCGTGCCGCCCGAACCCGAATGCCATCCCGCCTTTGGACGCGAAATACCCATCTACGTCACTGGCCAGAATTTCCCGGCCTACAAGGCTTCGTACATTTGGGGGCAGTATGCCATTCAATCCATGTGACAGTAACGGACGTTAGGAAGATTCCCTTCCCTGCGTCCATTCTTCACTTCGGATACATCTGTTCTACGGTTGTTCGATGGTAAAAGGCCATTGAACCCTAATCGGTCATTAGTCACTAACCGGACATTGCCCCGACACATTCCACATCTTTTCAACGCACACCATTTCCCGCGAATCCTCCCCAACCTGCTCCCGAGTCCCTTTCGCGCTGTCCTTGGTTCGCTTGTTCATCCACCCTACGACCTCAGTTCTTCCTCATTTCTCCTTTTGAAATGGGAGAACGAT
>DBXQ01000012.1:0-5538 GCA_002309955.1 Bacteroidales bacterium UBA1208 | reverse complement strand
GACTAAGGAGCGAAGGAAGAGCGGCCGAGTCTATATCGGTCACCGAGCCGGAAAACAGGATAAAACGGTTATTATCAGCCTTTTCATCTCACATATCTCCGCTTTGTTCTTGAACGGCCTCAGTTGGAGACCTGCTTAGCCTGATGATTGATTTGGGTTGAACAACCGTAGAACAGTTTTTCTACAATCAATAGAGAAGCGAAGGCATGGAAAGAGAATAGCCATTCTGTTTTGGACAACAAGTCATGCAGTCAAGACAAGAAAAAAAACTTAATTCAAAAAAAAATTGTATCTTTGCAGTTGTAAAAATAAAACGAATCCGTAGCGTCGGTGGTGGGTTCTCGCTGCACTATGGTGTTATAAGACATTAATTTAGAGTCCGACATTAACAGATATTATTATGACAAAAAAAAGTGCTTTTTCACTGACAAAAATCGTTGCATTAGCTCTGTTGGCCGTGGTTGCGACCGGCTGCAAGAAGGAAGTGATGGTCGAAGGGGGATTCTCCGTGGGACAAGGCCGTCAGGTGAAGTTTGCCAAGGGTAACGTATATTATAATGTGTTGACCAAAACGTTCGACATGTACAAGAACCAGACTGAAGTCACCGGTGGGTATAACGACTCGATAGACAAACCCAACTATCATGGCTATATCGACCTCTTTGGATGGGGAACGGCAAACAATCCCATGCTCTATACCGAAAAGGATGAGGATTATGCCACGTTTGAGGACTGGGGTACGAAACTGGGTGGCAATTGGCGCACGCTGACCAAGGATGAATGGAAATATATCATGAAAAAGAGACCCGATGCCAAGAAGAAGTATGCTTTTGCCGAAGTGGGACATGCGCGCGGCATAATACTCCTTCCCGATATCTGGACTTTGCCTGACAGCTGTGTGTTCTTCCCCGGAATGGATTATATCGATAGCAATCAATTCGATGCCCGTATGTGGAAAAAGATGGAGAACGCAGGTGCCGTGTTCCTGCCTTCTACGGGCTACCGCGAAGGTCCGACTTATAAGTCGACGTGGTTTGAGGGTCGTTATTGGACTTCCACAGGCGACTTTGTCAATGGTGCGTGGGGATTTGGTTTCGATGCTTTGCGTAAAATCGGGGTGATGTGTTATGCCCACCGTTATCCCGGTTTCGCCGTGCGTCTGGTGGAAGACGTCAAGTAGTAAGCATTATTGTATAAATATTCTTGGGCCTTGCAGATATTTCTTTTCTGCAAGGCTGTTTTTTTTGAATGACATCGGACAAATTTCGCAGAATGCTTGGATAAAAAGAGACACTGACCCACACGGCCAGTGTCTCTTTGAGTTAACAGAATGGGTGTTATTAGTCAAGTTTCATTTCTTGGAGGAAACGGACGCTTGCGTGAATGTGTTTGTACATGATTTGGTCGATGTCGACGAAGTTGACGCTTTTGCGGTAGTCGGCCACGAGATTTTCGATGAAGGGGCTGCTCTTGAGGCCTTCCTGATGGCGGAAATCAAGGGCTTGTGCGGCATCGAAGAGTTCGATGGCCATGACGCGCTCGGTGTTTTCCATGACCTTGTAGCATTTGGTGGCTGCGTTGCCGCCCATGCTGACGAGGTCTTCCTGATTCTGGCTGCTTGGGATGCTGTCTACGCTGCAGGGTGAGCAGAGTTGTTTGCTCTGGCTGACGATGGAGGCGGCGGCGTATTGGGGAATCATGAAACCGCTATTAAGACCGGGTTTGGCAACGAGGAAGCTGGGCAGACCGCGTTTGGCATCGATAAGTTGGTAGGTGCGACGCTCGCTGATGCTGCCGAGTTCTGCTACGGCAATGGCGAGGAAGTCAAGCACCATGGCCATGGGTTCACCGTGGAAGTGACCACCGGAGATGACCATGTCTTCGTCGGGAAGGACAATGGGGTTGTCGGTAGTGGAGTTGATTTCAGTTTCAACCACGGAGGCAACATAGGCGATGGTGTCCTTGGCGGCACCGTGAACTTGGGGAGCACAACGGAAACTGTAGGGATCCTGAACGTGTTCTTTGTGGCGGGAGATGATTTGGCTGCCCTCGGTGTAGCGACGGACGGCGGCGGCAGTTTCGAGCTGTCCTTTGTGGGGACGCACCATGTGAAGGCTCTCGTAGAAGGGCTCGATGCGGCCATCGAAAGCGTCGAGGCTGAGGGAGAGGAGCATGTCTGCTTGACGGCTGAGACGCTGGGCTTTGAGAACACACCACACAGCGTAGCTGCTCATGAACTGGGTGCCGTTGAGAAGGGCGAGACCTTCTTTGCTTTGCAGTTCGATGGGTTGCCAACCAAGTTGGTCGTAGACTTCCTTCACATCGCAACGACGGCCTTTCCAATAGACGTCGCCAAGACCGAGGATGGCGGGAAGCATGAGGTTGGCCAAGGGACAGAGGTCGCCGCTGGCACCAAGGCTGCCCTGTTGGTAGACGATGGGGAGAACATCGTTGTTGTAGCAGTCGATAAGACGTTGAACGGTCTGGAGTTGTGCACCGCTGTAGCCAAAGCAGAAGTTCTGGGCTTTGAGCAGAAGCATGAGACGGACGACCTCGGCGGGGACTTCGTCGCCAACACCGCAGGCGTGGCTCATGACGAGGTTCTTCTGCAGCTGGCTGAGCTGTTCCTTGCTGATGGAGATGTTGCAAAGGGAACCAAAACCGGTGGTGACACCATAGATGGGTACCTTTTGGGTTTCCATTTTCTTGTTGAGGTAGTCGCGGCATTTCTGGATGCGGCGTTTGGCTTCGTCGCTGAGGGCGAGGGTCTGATGACTTTCGACGATTTCACGAATCTTGGCGATGGTGAGACGTTCGTCGGGATTGATATAATGGGTCATAATGAATGTGTTTATGCGTTAATGTGGATTATTTGTTGAGTTGTTCCTGGGCTTTGAGGGCGATGTCGTCGTCGACAAGCATGCGGCCACAGTGTTCACAGACGATAACTTTCTTGTGCATCTTAATCTCACTTTGGCGTTGGGGAGGGATTTTGCTGAAACAGCCGCCACAGGCGTCGCGGTCGATGGTGACGACAGCAAGACCGTTGCGGGCTTGTTTGCGGATGCGCTTGTAGGCAGTGAGGTAGTGCTCGTCGATGTATTTCTCTTGTTCGGCAGATTTGTTGAGGAAGCGCACCTCGTCCTTCTTGGTTTCTTCGATAATGCCGTCGAGTTCGGCTTTCTTGGAGTCGAGTTCGGCTTGGCATTTCTTGATGAGAAGTTCGGCGGCTTGGATGTGTTGCTCAAGTTCTTTGATTTTGTTGTTGGAGTCGCGGTTGCGGCGTTCGCAGAGCTGGATTTCAAGGTTCTGGAATTCGATTTCCTTGTTGATGGCTTCAAACTCGCGGTTGTTGCGCACATTGTCCTGCTGTTTCTCGTACTTCTTGATCATGGCCTGATGCTCGGCGATGTCGTTGTTGCGCTTGGCGATGTTACCATTCTGTTCGGCGATGTTGTCCTTGAAATTGTTGATGCGGGTTTGGAGACCTGCAATCTCGTCTTCGAGGTCCTGGATGGCCTGGGGGAGTTCGCCACGGATGATTTTGATTTTGTCAATCTCTGAATCTACCAGCTGAAGAGTATAGAGGGCTACGAGACGGCGTTCGGTGGCAACGTCGACTTCGGACATTTGCTGGAGAGCTTCGGCTGTGGGCTGTTCCGTGACTTCGGGTGTTGTGACTTTTTTGGTCATTGTGTGAAAACTATTTATATATAAATTAATATTCTAAATTACAATTAAATATAACTGACAAAGCTTTTGCCTTGTTGGCTGATGAAACATGCAAAATTACTAAATTTTTTTGATATAACAGAATAAATTAGTTGTTTGCCAAATTGCTCGCTTTCATAATGGCCGATGTCGGCGAGTGTGATGCGGCCTTCGGCACGTTGGAAATCGTGGTATTTCATGTCGCCGGTGAGGTAGATGTCGGCCTGTTGACGGATGGCGTCGTCGATGAGGAAACTGCCCGCACCACCGCAGATGGCGACACGACTGACAACAGGAGCGGCGATGTCGCTGATGCGCAGAAATGGCAGTCCGAGAGTAAGTTTCACCTGCTCAAGAAATGCGGAGGTTGGCATGGGGTAGGGTAGGGAACCTATCATTCCGGCACCGATGTCAGGTGACGAAGTGGCCTGAAGGGGGCGTAGTATGTGACAATCTGTCAGCCCGAGATGGAAGGCGAGGATGCCGTTGATGCCCTCTTTGAGATTGTCGAGATTGGTATGGGCGGCATAGACAGCAATGTCGTTTTTGATAAGGGTGATGATGGCACGGCCAGTGGCATTGGAAGGTGTGATGCGTTTGATGCTGCTGAAGATGAAGGGATGATGGGTGACAATGAGGTTGGTGCCAAGGGAAATGGCTTCGTCGACAACAGCAGGGGTGAGGTCGAGGGCGACAAGAGCCCCAGTGCATTCGCTGTCAGGATTGCCGAGGAGGAAACCGGAATTGTCATAGTCTTCTTGGTATTCGGGATGGAATTCGCTATCGAGGAATTGAATGATTTCGGATACTGTCATGATGATGGAGTTTTGATAAGTAACGTGGCGAGACAAGAAATATTGTGTGACATAATGTCAGTGACAATATGGTGTGGCAGGTTTGGCACGGTTTATGCAGGGGAAGAGGTGCACAAATGTGAAATAAAAACTAAAAAATTATAGAATTATGAATATTCAACCTTTAGCAGACCGCGTTCTGATTCAGCCGGCAGAAGCCGAGCAAAAGACAGCATCGGGAATCATCATCCCCGACACCGCAAAAGAGAAACCCCAAAGAGGCCAGGTTATTGCCGTTGGCAAAGGCACCAAGGATCATGAGATGACCTTGAAGGTGGGCGACCATGTGCTGTATGGCAAATACAGTGGCACCGAGGTGGAAATCGACGGTGTGAAGTATATGATTATGAAAGAAAGCGACGTGTACGCTATCATTTAATTGAATCAAACTATTCGGAGTAATCCGAAGATTTCGAATTTTCAGAAAAACAAACTCAAGAAAGGAAAATCATTATGGCAAAAGAGATAATTTATAATAATGATGCTCGCGAGCAGCTCCGCAAAGGTGTTGACGCTTTGGCTAATGCAGTGAAAGTGACCCTTGGCCCTAAAGGCCGCAATGTGGTTATCGACAAGAAATTCGGTGCTCCCCATATCACCAAGGACGGCGTCACCGTTGCCAAGGAGATTGAGCTGGAGAACGGCATCGAGAACATGGGTGCTCAGATGGTGAAGGAGGTNNNGTTGCCTCCAAGACCAATGACCAGGCTGGTGACGGTACCACCACCGCTACTGTGCTTGCTCAGGCTATTGTCAACACCGGTCTGAAGAACGTCACCGCCGGAGCCAATCCCATGGATCTGAAGCGCGGTATCGACAAGGCTGTTGCTACTATCGTTGAGGACATCAAAGCTCAGTCGGTTGAAGTGGGCGGCGACATCGAGAAGATTCGTCAGGTTGCTACTATCTCCGCTAACAACGACAGCCAGATTGGCGACATCATCGCCGAGGCTATGGAAAAGGTTTCGAAGGA
>DBXQ01000094.1:23335-23770 GCA_002309955.1 Bacteroidales bacterium UBA1208 | reverse complement strand
GAATGGCTCCTCCGCCTGTGAGGGTGGCAACATAAGTGGCTCCGAGCGAGTCGGTGTCGTGGACGACAATATCGGCAGACGAGGAGGTGACGTTGGCAACCTCGATGCCCTGCATCTGGTCGCATGTTGGGGTTACATTAACCACAATGTCGTCAATTTCAATCCAACTCATAGTAACCGACGAAGGCATACCGGCGCGGAACGCAATATACCCGGTGGTGCCGGTATAGTAGGAGAAACTCACCTCCACATTTTGCCATGCATTGGCTGTCAGCACCGTGTCGAAGACTTCCACAGGCGTGAATGTCAGCGTGTCGGTTGGGTCGGTCATCACGCCAATCTCCAAGCTGCCTGGCCTATTGCTGCTGCGCATTCTGAAGCTAAGGGTCAGGCTGGGTATTCCCTGCATCTGCGGCAGGACGGCAAACTGCGGGG
>DBXQ01000094.1:18525-23297 GCA_002309955.1 Bacteroidales bacterium UBA1208 | reverse complement strand
CTCACGGCTATAGGCAAGGAATGTCCAGCAACGTATGCCGTGGAAATTCTCCATGGTGGGGCAATCCTCGAAATCCTCAACAAATGGAAGGTCGTATGGCCGAATCACATCGCACGGGGTGGTAAATGACATAGTGGCATAGGCACTGGTGGCAGCCGAATCGCAAACCGTCCGCACGCGGAAAGTATAGTCGGTGGCAGTAGTGAGCGAGGTGAGCGTTACCATCGAGGCAGTGGCGAGGCCACTATCCACTATCAGTCCATCGGAATATAGCTCCCACTCATACCCCATGGCACCGCTTACACTGTCCCAGCTCAGTAGGGCAGTGTGTGGCCCCACACTGTCAGCGGTGACGGCCATCGGGCGGCGGCAGTTACCGGGTGTGTATACGAATGTCACCGAAGGAAGCACCTGTGGCGAATTGACCAACCAGCTGTCGATGACATGCTGCGCGTTGGCATTGCGGCAAGTGACGGAATGGTATCCTGTCGAGCATACGCAGAAAATATTATCGTATGTCATGAAACCTCCATCCTGCCCCAATCCGCGGAATGAGAGCAGCAGATTGCCGCCCATGTAGGGGAAAGCGGTGTCGAGGGTGATAGTCCATAAACTATCGCGGATGGCGACTGAACCGGTCCATACGAGCCGCATAGCACTGGTACGAACCCACGCGAGGGGCTGGGTAGCAGTGTCGGCCACCTCCTCCATGCGCAGCAGAAAAGTCTCGGGAAAATCCAGCGAGTCGCTCATGGCATAGAAGGTAATCTGCGTAATCGTTCCGCCAGCCATCTCGTTCACACGCGAAGCAGGGTATATGAACTCGTTCTCAAAGCCCCAGTCAGCATATACGGTGTTGATGGGAACATAACGTTGTGCATGGGTCCATGGCAGACACACATCCAGCGTGTCAGCCCAAGCTGAAGGCACTGCAAACAGCAGAATGGCTGCAACCAGCGATAGTTTCTTCTTCATGATTATTAATGATTGTTTTTGTTGGTTATATAACGAAAATATGTCATAAAAATTGCCCTGATAATAGTTCTTGATTGTTTGAGTATTTTTCACTCAAGCATTAACGTTGTACAAAGTGAGAGCAGAGGGAGCTTGTTCACTATGCCGAGCCAAAACAACGTCACGAAGTAACACATTCAAGCAATCAAGAATTGTTATTTCACCCCCATTAGAGCCATTTCCCGCACGAAAAGTGACAAGGGGGAGTGATTTTTTTCTTCACTTGGGGAGACTGGCTCTATTAGCCATGTAGGATTGGTTGTTGTCTTCGGAAAGGGTTGGGGTTATTTGATGAGTTTCTTTATCTGCTTTTCGGTAGCGTATGGATGGAGGGTAGCGAGGTGGTTGTACATGCGGTTGAAGGACTCCTCGGGTGTGCGGTTGCACTGGCAAGCATCGCGGCCAAGAAGCCTTTCAGGAGTAGTAAGTAGCGACCATCCGAAGCCGTACTTACGACCGTGCTTATCGGTGGGGTAGACAAAGTCCTCGGTTACTATGAGACAGTCCATCTGCATGCGGCAGATGATGGCATCGAATCGGCTGCGCATGTTGCGCCCCGTGAGGTTGCAGGTGGCACGCAGGTCGCGGGCAATCATATTGCCGTGTTCACGCAAAGTGGACAAGATAATGCCTTCAGTACTGTCCTGTTCGGGCACAGGATGCTGGCTGCGACGCCAGTTGTAGAGGTCTGGCCACCAGTCTTGGCTGACGAAGCCTGCCTTTCCGGAGAAGAATTTACCGTAGACGCATCGTCCTTCGGTCACGACGGCACTTTTCCACTCCCATAGAGGCCATTCCCATGAGCCATCGTTGAACCGGGTGTAGCGGCACTCCGGGGACATCATCTCCTCGGCACAGAAGCCAGGGATACCGCTGTCCAATAGCGGCAGGAAGCCCAGCTGCTGGATGCACTCCATCAGCTCGGGGCAGGAATGGATGCAACCATTCATCATGTTGCGCGTCTGCAGGTTGCGGAAATAATCTATGAAGAAATCGCCCATATCTTGTGTGTTGTATTATTGTATGTTTTGTTGTTCTCTCGGATGGATAGGTGTGGGTTTAGGGACAGTGGTGGGTTGTGGCAGAAATGGATTTATCGGTGTTCCACAATGTCCACTAATTGAAGGTTGATAGATGTGTTTGTATAAGGCAATATCTCGCATCTGAGATGGATTAGACCAAGGTTGTCATCCCATTGTGTGACGGTTCTCCACTCTTCGCCTTTGTGTTTTGCGACACCCTGGACAATGACATATTCTCCACATGTGACTTTCATCCGGTATAAGAGTAGTATCGTCTTGTCGAGGAAATCGGCGTGGCCAAAGAAAGCCCGGCGGTATTTGCTTCCACATTTGGCCGGACGTTTTAGCTCCGGAAAGGGGAAATACTCAAGTATGGAGAGCGTGCTCCAACGTGGCGGGTGCAGCCATACCTGATTCTCATTCTCGATAAAACCTGTGCTTTCAATGTTCTGTCGATATGGCCATGCGGCGGCAAGGCTGTCCTTGTTTAATACCTGTTGCGATTTGCCGTTGTGCCAGTTGTGGTAGGCGTAGAAAAGCTGCCGTTGCGAGACATCGGCCTCCCATGTGCTGTCCGTTGTCCACATACTGAGGTAGAATTCATTTGTATCTGAGGAATCGCGATATTGCACTTGGTAAATAAACTCGCGGTAAGGGGTGTAAACACTTTGTGCCCCGGCAATGAAGGGGAAGAGGAATAGGCATACTATCAGCGTATTCTTCATTTGTCGGCTTCTTTTGACATGTGAGAGTATAACATTGTTTGTTTTCAGCCAGTGCCTGTCGCTGGGTTTCGGAGAGCTGCCGCCCTCATTTGTTCTATTCAAAATAAAATAACGCTGCCCGTCCCTAATTATTGTGCAGGAGTGGGCAGCGTAGTATATAGCGTTGATGATTTACTTTGCCTTAGCGAGGGCAGCGCCGGCGTTCCAGGCTTTGCCAACTTGCTCGCCAGTGACATAGTAGCCGTTCTGGAACTGGTCGAAGATAAGAGCGTTGAGTTTCAGCGGGTCTACCTTTCCGTTCTCGGCGAGGATGCTCTCTTCGGCGGCTACGTTGACAATCTTGCCCACGATGCAGTACATGTTCTCGGTCTGCACCACTTCGGCAAGCTCGCACTCCATAGTGACGGGGAACTCGTCGACGATAGGGGCGTTGACACGGTTGCTGCGGATGGCGTGGTAGCCTGTACGCTCGAACTTGTCGGGAGTTTTGTTGCCAGTGGCAATGCCGAAGTAATCGGCCACGTCCATGTGGTCACGGTCGGCGATGCCGACAGTGAAGGCTTTTGAGACGAGGATGTTCTGCGTGGTCTTGTGGCCTTCGCTGATGAAGAGGGCTATCTTGTCCATGCCGCAAATCATACCCCAAGCAGCGTTCATTACATTGACTCGGCCACTCTCATCGTAGGCGGCCACCATAAGTACCGGCATCGGATATACCGCCGGCATGATTCCAAGGTCTTTTTTCATAGTGTAGTGTGTTTTATTATGTTTGTGAATGATTATTATTGACTTTGTATTTGAGGATCAGCAACAGACTCTTGAGTTGCGCAGCGACTGGCGGGTAGTCTCTTCGTGGTAGAAGTAGTTGGCCACCACGGGAGGTTTGGCGTGCTGGGCGGTCTCGGCGATGGGGAACCTGGCGTAGGCCTTGAGGGGGTCGGTGAGCTCGCTGTCGCGCTTGAAGGTCTCGTCCTCGGCCCTGAAGTCGGTGTCGAACTCGTCTTTGCCCTTGTGCCAGAGCTCGTGGTCGAGGGGCAGCTCGGTAGTGCGTTTGCCGAAGGTGGTCATGTACTCGTAGTGCGGTGTGTTGGTGGCGCGGCGGTCGCACGTCTGACGGCGACGAAGTCTATCTGTTGAGAAGTGCGTACTGACTATTTCTTGACATATTCCATCACGCCATTGTTGCCACCGTGGCCGAATACTTGCTCTCCGCCTTTGTCGACCTTCAGGGTATTACCCGAGATTTCGTATTTGAACTCGAACTCCCTTGCAGGCTCACTCATATCAGGTTCGTTGTAGGTGAAATCGCTGTCCTCGGAATTCATCACTCCGTTATTGCGTAGCGTGAGTTTGAGCGTGTTTCCATCGATGGAGTAAGGGCCGGTCAGGCTGATGCCATAGTGCCAAGTGCCGCCTTCGGGATAGGTGTCGTAGCAGGTGAAAAACAACGACATTGTACCGTCTGCCTTGAATGACATGGTTTCTGTGTACTGACGGACAATCGCAGGCTGTGTTTCATGATACTCCCACGTCCCCACGATGGCAGGAGATTGATTGTTTTCGGTTTCGTTTTCTTTCTCGCCGCACGAGGCGAATGTCATAATGGCTGCAGCCATGAACATCATAATGAATCTTGTTGTTTTCATATTGAATATTTTTTGAGGGTTGGTATTTTTCTATTATAGTGTCGGGTCCCGCGCGGAAGCGCGGGATCTCAACTTCTAACAAAAGGCTACTCCTTCTGCCAGCGCTTGAGCTGCGGGAAGTACTGACGGAGCTGCTCGCGGTACTCGTCGGCAGTGAGGTGCTGGCCCGTGTTCTTGTTGAACTCGTCGACGAACTGGACACAGAAGTCTATCATCTGCTCCATGGTGCAGTCCTGCGTAAACTTGCCGTCGGCGAAGCAGTACTTGCAGTAGTCGGGATTATCACTCACGACCTCGTCGGTCAGCGGCATGCCGCAGCTTTGGCAATAGCGTTGCTTAGGGGCGCCGGGCTTGCGCTGCAGGAC
>DBXQ01000094.1:18269-18451 GCA_002309955.1 Bacteroidales bacterium UBA1208 | reverse complement strand
TCGTCCACGGCCACGTACTCCATCGGTGTAGGGCAGTGGAGGGCGAGGGTTTGTGCCACGCTGTCGCCGAGGCCGCCGTTGAAGAGGTGCTCCTCGCAGGTGACGACAGCACCGGTCTTCTTGGCGCTGGCCACGATGGCCTCCACATCGAGAGGTTTGATGGTGTGGATGTTGATGACCTC
>DBXQ01000094.1:18086-18211 GCA_002309955.1 Bacteroidales bacterium UBA1208 | reverse complement strand
CAGGCGAAGAGGGTCACGTCGGTGCCTTCGCTTAGCAGCTGGGCCTTGCCGATTTCGAACTTCTCATTTTCTGGCAGGAAGCAGGGCATTTTGCTGCGACCGAGGCGCAGATAGACGGGGCCGAC
>DBXQ01000094.1:0-18066 GCA_002309955.1 Bacteroidales bacterium UBA1208 | reverse complement strand
GCCTTGGCCTGGTTGAAGTCGGCGGGTACGAGCACGGTCATGTTGGGCAGCACTTTCATCAGGGCGATGTCCTCCATGGTCTGGTGCGTGGCACCGTCCTCGCCGAGCGAAATGCCGGCGTGCGAACCGCATATTTTCACATTCTTGTTGCTGTAGCACAGCACTTGTCGTATCTGGTCGTAGACGCGGCCGGTGACGAACTCGGCAAAGCCCCCGATGAAGGGCACCTTGCCGCAGAGGCTCAGACCAGCGGCGATGCCGACCATATTGGCCTCGGCGATGCCGCACTGGATAAAGCGCTCGGGGAACTCCTTGGCGAAGCCGTCCATCTTAACGCTGCCTTTCACGTCGGCGCTCAGTGCGACGACGTTCTCGTTACGCTTGCCAGCTTCTATCAGGCCTTCGCCCATGCCGGCGCGCAGCTCTTTTTGTGATTTGATTTCGTAGTGGGTCATAATGTTATTGTTTTATTTGTTATTTTATATCAATAATATTCACGAATATACAGATATGCCTTTGAGAAGAGATTCTCATCTTTGTGTAGCTTGTATTTCAATAAAGTCTTGCGCAAGGCTTTCTGGACCTCACGCTCACCAGCTTTTGTTGTCTGCCACCCCGGGAAACGGACAATCTTCACTATGCTGTCGATGTCTGCCACTATACGACCTACCACTGCTGGTGTATCCTCTGTGCGCAACTCCATAAACAATTCGGTGAGCGCTTCTTTGCCGGTCTTGCGTACCTCGGTATCGGCTTCCATCTTCTCTGCCTGCAAGGTCTCACGGGCTATCTGACACAGTTCTTTGATGAACTCGATGCTTGTTATCAATCCCTGTTCTGCCTTGTCGCGCAATGCCTCAAGACGTTTGCTCAATTCAATGAAGATGGGTTTGTCGGCGTGTTTCTTGAAACGCTTAATCAACTCACGTTCCATGCGTTTGGCAGTCTTCGTGTCTTTCTTGTCCATCAACGCCGACACCATGGCTTCGTCGAGCACAACCTCTTCCATATTGGTATGGATACCTTCCACGTGGATGTTCTCGTACATGATACGCTTGGTCTGGGCACCCATAGAGAGCCATATCAGTTTGCCAAGGGCTTCAGGGCCCGAGGGCTTGACCGACTGATAGACATTCGACAGCCATTTGTAGTCGCTGCGGTAGGGCTCCAACGACGGGTCGGGTGAGAGTGACTCCCAGATATTGGCCAACCGGCGATAGTCGGCAGCGAAGGCATCGCGTTTTTCGTTGGTATCGATAGCGTTTTGAGCTGCCTGCAGGCCATCGAAGCCATCAATGGTGCGGTCGACACCCGCGAAATGTGCCAATGTCTCTTCCATTGCCTTGGGCAGTTCCTCGATAAGGGCATTGAGGTTAGTGATGACCTTGCTCATCACTTCCTCGTCAAACTCCAAGGCCTTGGCGGCATCGTCGAACACGCCGAAATAGTCCACTATGCGGCCAAAGGTCTTGTTGGGGAACTTGCGGTTGGTGCGGCAGATGGCCTGCAGCAGCGTGTGGTCCTTCAGCGCCTTGTCGAGGTACATCGTCTGCAGGATGGGCGAGTCGAAGCCAGTCAGTAGTTTTGCCGTGACTATCAAGAATTTCAGTTCCGACTCTGGCTTGTTGAATTTCTCTATCAGTTTCTCCTGCTCGTCTTTGGTGAGGTTGTAGAGCCTTTTCAGCTCATCGTCGCCTTTGCCCGAGGTGGAGATGACCACCGCCGAGGCCGAGTCGGGGAAGTATTTGTTCAACTCCATCTTGTAGAGGTGGCAGGCTTCGCGGTCGGGCGTCACAATCATCGCTTTGAAGCCTTGTGGCTCCACCTTGTCGCGATAGTGCTGCGCGATGTCTTTGCAGATGGTGGTGATGCGGTCGGGTGACTTCAGGAACTCCAGCATCTTGGCGGCTTTGTTGGAGAGGGTTATCTTGGCATCCTCATCCAACTCGTTGGTGATACGTTCAAATTCTTCGTCCACCTTTTCGCGATCGATATGTATGTCGAGTAGGCGAGGCTCGAAATGCAGCGGCAGTATGGCTTCGTCACGCAGGGCATCCTCGAACGAGTAGCGGCTCATATATCCGCCTTTGTCCTCGGTGGCTCCGAAGGTCCAGAAGGTGTTGTGCTCCGACTTGTTGATGGGGGTGCCTGTCAATCCGAAGAAGAAAGCGTTGGGCAGGGCGGCACGCATACGGCTGCCGAGGTCGCCCTCCTGGGTGCGATGTGCTTCGTCGACCATCACGATGATATTGTCGCGGCGGTTGATGTTGGGTTTGGCATCTTTAAACTTGAAAATGGTGGTGATGATGATATAGCGCGAGTCGTTCTCCAGATAGCTGTTTAGTGTCTCTATGTCCTCGGTGGACATCACATTGGGAGCCTCTTTGAAGACGTTCTGTGTCTGCGAGTCGAGGTCGATGCGGTCCACTACAATCATCACCGTGGGGTTTTTCAGTGCCGGCAAACGACGCATCTTCTGGGCGGCGAAGAGCATCAGCAGCGACTTGCCTGAGCCTTGGAAGTGCCATATCAAACCCTTCTTGATTTTGTTCTCTACCACACGCTCCACTATCTTATTGGCACCTTCGTACTGCTGGTAGCGGCATACCACCTTGGTACGCTGGCGGCTCTTGTTGGTGGTGTAGGTGGTGAAGTTGTATAGTATATCGAGCAGCGTCTTGGGAGCGAGCAGTTGCTTCAGTTCGGCGGCTACAGCCTCCAATCCAGGCAGCTCGGCTTCCTCGGCTCCTTCGTTTAGTCGCCAGGCAGCCCAGAACTCCAGCGGTGTGCGTACGGCACCATAGAAAAGATTCTTTCCTTCGGTGGCGAAGCTGAGCACGTTGGGCACGAAGAGTTCCGGCACGCTGTTCTCGTAGCCGTCGTGGATGTCTGAGGCGGCATCGAGCCACGAGACGGCAGGACGCACCGGTGTCTTGGTCTCGCCCACCACCAGCGGCAAGCCGTTTACGAACATCACCACATCGGGACGCTTGGTCTCGCGGTTGCGAACGCTGAGCTGGTTGACCAGCCAGAAGCTGTTGTTAGCAATATGGTCGAAGTCAATTAGGCGTACTGGCACGTGGGCGTAGTTCTTGCCGAAAGGCATCGACATCTCCCCACGCAGCCACTTGGCAAACTCCTCGTTGGCACGCACCAGACCCGTGCTGTTGACCGACAATAAGATAGAACGCAGTTTGTATATCACCTCGTCGGCGCGGTCGGGTTGCGCTGCTATCTCGGGGTTGAGGCGGATAAGGGCATTCTTCACTTCCGTCTCCACCATTACCTCGGTGATCTCTCGGTGAAGCTCCGACGAAGGCATGTATATCCAGTGCGCCCCGTAGGAAGTCGAATCCTCATGCACCGACCCGGTATCATTCAGATTGACCCCCGTCATCGTCATAATGACGAAGTTCTCTACTGCGTTTATTTCGTTGAAGGACATAACTAATTCTCTTCTATTTCGTTTTCGACAGTATCTTTTGCCATACTATCATAATAAATATTTGTCAAGTCCGAATTCAAATAGTCATCGTTTAATAGCTTTAAAAATATACGCTTTGCCTTTTTTGAAGACAATTTTATTTGTGTGTTATCACCAGAATATTTAAACACATTTCGTAATGCTGGATGATTATGTGTAAATGCAATAATATTCTGATTGCTTACGTGTCCCAGCACAGGAGAATGTTCTGCTATTCTAGATAGTTTACGTGCAAATGAAACGTCTGACAGCTCGTCTGTTAAACACTCTATATTTTCAACTAAATCATATTGACTAATGACTTCAATTTGTCTATTTGCTGATTTAACAATCACATCATACATATTAAATGATTTCTCAACAACACCTAGATTTAGAATAAACAATTCATCATTTATTTTTAAAAGATCTATTCCTGGAATAATTCTTAAGAAATCTTCATCTATTTTAGAAAACGCATTATCGGCTCTTCTAACAAAAAATCCCGAGTTTCTTTTGTAAATATTAATCGGTGCAATTTGTTTGTAAATCACAAGTCGATGGTCTACGGTTCCTATTACAATTAGAAAGTATGCTAAATTTGAAATTGTATCATCATCAAATGAAAATAACGGAATTGCCGCCTCTGCATCAAGAGCACTATTAAACATTTGCATATCTGGAGTTTCCTCCAAGTCATATTGGTAGATAACGTTTCCGCGCTCATCAGCAGACGAAAAATCTATAACCGCATTATCAGATTCGACTATCTTACTATTTAGTTGATTAATGAACAAATCCTTTATCTCTTGTTGGGTATCAGCAAGGAAATTAGCCTTACGCAAATCACCCGTTTTTAATCCAAGAAAAATTTCAATTCCACTGTTATCAGCAGTACAATTATTGATTTCTGACACTAGTTCCTGTTTATTCATATTATGTATTATTTTGAATCATTCGTTTTTTGACAATATATCACATCGGTGGATTCTAAATCATGTTTGTAGAATTCGTCGTTTTTTCTCAATTTGGTTTTTGTTAAAATAATCGTTTCTTGGATAGTTGATCCTTTATATTTAATATCCGCAATATAAATGTTAAATCCAATAAGTGCTAAAGATGGATTTAGATAGTAAAGATTTGTTTTAATAAACAGAACCCCTAATAATATCAAAAGTACAGCCAATAAGATACAGTCCCTAATACTTCCTAAGTCAAAACAAATCAATGGAATAATGTAAGTCGTTAAAAAAGTCAGATATTCATAGTTTCCATTTTTAATCGTTTCAATCTTACAGGGTAAGTCACGGTTCCCGTTTAAACTATGAAGGAATCTTTTTCTGCAAATAATGGAAACAATTAAACACAAAGTACAAACCATAGTCGCAATATTATGTGTGTACAAATACCTCCAACCAACAAAACTTGCATTTGAATCAAGACAAATAGGGATATCGATAGCCTTAATAATTAACAAGAAAAATAAAAGCCCTAATGACATAATATATAATTCAATTTTTGTCTTCATTCTCTATACACTTTATTGATTAATTCCTGCTTTGTTTGTTGTTTTTCACTGCATTTATTTCGTTGAAGGACATGATTACTTTTTTTCTGCGATATATTGTAAAAACTTCAAATTATCAATAAGCCTTAATAGTATTTTATTAAAGGCATTTTGTTGTGAGAATTTATCCAATTCAAATCTTGCAAATAACTCTTGTTGTTTCTTATCTGGACTTGAGCTCTTTCTGTGTGCGACTGTTGTAGATCTCAATTCTTGAATGTCTTTAAATAGTGCTATAATATCGCAATTTGATTGACCGAGGGAAATCAAAAAGGCCTCAAATTTTGCAATTCCACCCTTTAAGTCTTTTGGAACTGAACAATCCTTGCTTTTTAAAAAAGAAATCACATTGTTGTTTGAACTGTCAGTTGTGTTAGTTATTTCTTTTTCATTCAAGGAGTCTATTATTATTTTTGTTATTGATTGAATTAGACCGTCAAATTCTTTATCATTATCTCGTTCTATCATAGTATGTAATGACTCTAAATGATGCTGGTCTTTCTCTGCTAAAGGTTTAAACAATTCCCAACCAAAATTTGACTTCCATAAATCATTCGTTTTTTTTAATTGAAATTTAAACAAATGATCTGGCGCATTACTGGTATCGCATGGTTCTCCTAGAAACCATCTTTTTTTTGTTGTTTCGCTAATGGAGGCGTTTGAAGGGGCAACAACATTATAATGCTTCCAATGTTGTTGTTCTTTGTAAGGAATCTTTCCCAAATCCACTAATACAGCAACAATATAATTATCGGCTCTGTCATTATCAAATCTCAACCACCATTCAGGAGCACACATGTATCCTTCATAAATAGAATATTTTTCTGGATTATCATAGTATTTTGACAAAACCTCTTTTTTAAAGAAAACAAGTGTTAGTGTATATGGTTCCTCTCCTTTTCTTGTAAACAAGTTTGGTAATTGGTTCTCATCACATGTTATTTCTATATTATCACCATTTTCATCAACTCCGATGATGAAGTTTTCTTTACGGTTGTCTTGGTAATTCCAAAGTCTTTTAATGTTTTTCTTATCGGGCATTATCCAAACCTTACCCCTTATAAATGCAGATGATTTGTTTGTCGTGAGGCCTCCACCATCCATCAAAGAATATCCAAAGACATACTCATCGGTGTTATAAACTTGGTAATTCTGCCTCGTATAACCATTATCATTTAATGCTTTTTCTGAATATTTTAGAGTCTCAAACTGAATCAACAAAGACATTTCTTTAATAGCAATAAACTCTTTTATGTATTTTACTTGCACGACCACTTGATTGGGTGTGATTTTAGCTACACATTCTCCATCTCCACATTCATCAATGATAAAATACTCTATACCATCATTATTTTGCACATCTCTAAGATCATAGAATAATATGAATTCGTCAGATAATCTAATTCTTTTATTATACGTGCTTTTTTTTGACTGAATTGTAACAATGGGTACAACACCTTCTTCGTAATACTGATAATAGCTACCAACAGAATCTTCAAATTCATTTACTGTCGGATGCGAATAGTTCATGTTCAACTCCCAACCGTCATAAGATCTTGTTTTTTCTAGTTTATCATTGTTTATTAATACTGCATAAGCGTATGTTTCGTCGTACAATGTTATCCATCCATTATTTATGAATTGATTATTAATCCGTTCAATAATGTCTTTACATAATGGATATTTAATAGGGTCTATTGTATCGTTTATCATGTCTAGAATATTATATTAATTAATTTCTGTTTTATCCGTTGAGATGCTTCTATTTGTTGTCTATTATGTGATATTAGCTCCTCTAATTTATCCCATCGTGTAACGAGTTCTGCTTGTGTTTCTTTTGGCAACAACGGAATCTTATGTTCTTTTAAAATAGAGAAATGCCGTCTATAACCTTGTGGAATCATGTGAAGATTTTTGATAGCATAGTATAAATATTTTGTAAATACTTTATTCTCATTTGCTCGGATGATTTTTGTACCATCTGCTCCAAGAATAAATGGGAAATCAATGTACTTAACAATCGTTGTGTGATCTCCAAAAACTAAAACAGGAAGATTCCCATTATATACAAATTCCGCGTAATCAGAGTGTCCAGCAATATGTGTTTTGCTTTGATCAATAATTGGGTATTTACCATAAAGATGGTATTGTTCTGTATCCAATTTACCTACATCGAACTTCTCTTTTGTTATCACTTTGGCCACTTCAACTAGTTGTCGATCAAAAGACTCATAGTGTCCATCTTTGCATTGTCCCAAAGTTTCGGCAATCTCGGTTTCCAATTGATTCTCTCCCGTTGCCAAAGTCTTTTTCTCTTTTTCAATCATCTCGTCGGCGGCCCAGAGGAGGGCGGCTAAACGTTTCTGCTCGGGTTTGGGTGGGAGGAGGAATTCGTAATCGGCAAGTTCTTTAAATTTGGTGCGTGGGGACAATGAACCTGCGGAGGTCTCTAACGCTTTTTGGAAGAAGCCGTCACTCTGTATCAGGAACGGCAACAGCTCGGGCAGCATCACTTTCTCGATGGCTTCAAACACAAGAATATCACCTGAACATATACCATCAAACTCGGCATAAGCCACCTTCCGCTGATAGGCACGGCGACGACCAAAGAGAACTTGCCCTTTCTTAAACTTGCGGGTAAAAGTAGTCTCTTTTTCCAAAGTATCCCATTGGATAATGTTCAAATTGTTCGGCTCGATATGTTCAAGGCCAATCACATGGTCCAAGTCTTCTGCAGCAGGGTCTTTGGTGGCCTCGTTTACCTGCCGGCAGACCTCATCAAACCGGTATTTCTTCCATCCAGTTTTATCTATGGTGATATCGTTCATTGTATGTCCTATCAAGATATAGTTCCTATTCGATAATTATTATGCCATTCGTTCTCGGTTCTCAATTGCTTTATACCAATAGAAGAACGCCTCCGTATTGGTTTTCTTTAGTCTATTAAGTTTGTTGTATTCAGGGTCGGCAATCGACCAATCTTTCACTTGCATTGGGTCGGTGTACTTCTCCATTTTCTCTACATTCGTTGAAATCAAAGTGGCCAAGTAGGCCGCCTTGGAGGCAGATACAATTGCATTCTCAATATGATACGGCTCTGAGAATATAAAACTTTTTACTCTTTTGATACCGTCCTGCAACTCGTCAAAATTACCACTGCCGATAGCGCCACGAGAACTAAGGCATAGTGATGTTTGGAAAATGTCTTCCAAAACATCGTGGTTGGTCATTGCCCCGCCTCGATAAGATATCTCTGCTTGGGCCACTCGTTCAAATGTTCCTCTAATCACAGCCACATTGCTGCTGATATCAAACAAACATCCAATATCATATAGCTGTTTGATAATTTCCATACTCATACTATTGTCATGCTTATAGTAGGGTATGCCTGTTGTATTGGGAGCAAATGCAGTTAGTTTATCCCCAAGCAGATCCTCAGCACTTGGAACAGAAACCTCTACCAGAGGATTAATAGTGGGGATAAACTTTGAAACGATTGCCTTTCTCGAGATATTTGAATAAGGTATCTGCTCGAATAAAACATCCAACAGGATATATTCTTCTTCCTGCGATGTTCTATGGATGGGATTATAAAAAAACTTATAATGCTTTTTGGGAACAAGTGTGTAAGGATTTCTTTCTTGTGGCTCGACTCGGATAAATCTCTGCGACAGGGCAATATGCTCCAATATTATGTCAAGATCGTCTATTGATTCGGGAATAATAATGTCGATATCCACAGATAGACGACGGCTGGAATTGGTCAACAGCATCAGCGAGGTACCACCCTTAAAAACAAAGGGGATGTTAGTCGTAGACAGTCCTTCCAATAAGAGAAATGCACGAATGACCTTTTCCACAAAGATCTTGTCGGCTTTTCTATTGGCATTAGAAACAGATTCTATCCACTCCTGATTGATGCGTTCAATGTCTATCATGGTATGCAAATTTTTGGCAATAATTAGTGTTTATTGCAGATAATTTGATTGATAAAATATTCTATTTCTGATGCTTTTCCCCGTCTTGATGCGTAACGTAGCAGTTTTGTTTTATTGACCGAATAGTTCTCAAGGCAGTTTCTGTAGAGTGTTTTCATTTCGTTACCTTGATATTGTCCAAACAATGTTTTATCGCAATAAATATCGACCAGTATTTTTTCCAAAGAAGATACCTTGATTCTGTTTTCCTCTATTGTAGGAGACTCTGTTAAAAGATGTTTGACAACATAAGGTTTTCCCGTATGAAGAAACAGGTAGTTGTCAATGATGTCTTGTGTAGGATTGTAGTATATGTTATTTGACTTTTCTTGTAGATAATGAAAAACCGATTCTGCTGCATCTTTTTCGACCTCAATGATATAAAAGGTTTGATTTGACAAATGCTGCGCAAAAGAGTTTATGACAGACGTATCCCACACACAAAAATCAATAAATGGGAACTGCTTCCCAATTTTTTGAGCTGTTTGAAGCAAACTTTTATCCAATTGAGGTATATATCTCTTTTCACAGGTTACTCTAAAAATTCCTTTTGAAACACGTGAAATTATTTGGTCGTTGACCAATGCATATACCCTCCAATTAATTGTCGTTTGCTTTAAATCCGGCTCTTTTTTTCTAAAATAAGAAGTAATATCGGCAGTTGTAAAAGTGTCGAAAGACTTGAAATATTCTATAAAATCACTATTATTCTGCATTGTCTTCATAAAAACATTTTGACTGCAAAGATACAAATTATTGGCAATATATCAAAATAATTGCAGATAATTGGATGTTTAATTGTTTAATATTTCGTTGATTCTGTCATATAACTCCATTCTATTCCGTTCCCACTCATTCAGCAAGTCGGGTAGCGATAGTGTGGACTTGTTGCTTTTCACCTCCAACCGAGAAACATATTGGGAGATGTTCAGTGTGGCTCCATTGTCGAGTATCTGTTTGTTGGAAACCACTTTGGCAAAACCCTCAATGTTTCTGTATTCCTTATATGCCTTGAAAATCTTGTCGATATGCTGCGGTTCGAGCGTGCTGATGGTCTTGTCGCGCTTCACCTCATCGACGGCGTTAATGAAAAGTATCTTGCCTCGGCGGTTGGCGGGCTTCTGCATACGGCATATCAACAGGCACGCCTCCATCGGGGAGTTGTAGAAAAGGTTGGGCCCCAGGCCGATGACACAGTCGACGCAGTCGCTCTCTATCATCTTGCGACGCATCTCGCGCTCGGCATCACGAAACAGGATGCCATGAGGCCACAACACCACACAACGTCCGGTGTCGGGCTTGAGGCTCTTCATTATATGCTGCTGGAAGGCATAGTCGGCACAGCCTTGCGGTGGGGTGCCCCAGATATTACGTCCGTAGGGGTCGTTGGTGAAGGCTGCCTGGTCCCAGCTCTTGATGGAGTATGGCGGATTGGCCAGTACGATGTCGAACTGCTGCAGCTGGTCGTACTTCATAAAGAGCGGATTGCTAAGTGTATTTCCTCGAACAATATTGAACTCCTCAAAGCCATGCAGCAGCATGTTCATGCGGGCAATACCAGAAGTGATAAGGTTGATTTCTTGACCGTAAAGACGCAAGGTGCGGTATTCTTTCCCTTGGTCTTTGAGCATCATAGCGCAGTTGAGTAGCATTCCACCGCTACCGCAGGTGGGGTCGTAGATGCTCTCACCCTCTTTGGGGTCGGCAATCAGCGTCATCAGTCGTACCACAGTACGGTTGGTGTAGAACTCGGCGGCGGTATGGCCGCTGTCGTCGGCAAATTTCTTTATGAGAAACTCGTAAGCGTTGCCCAACTCATCATTGGGCACATTCTTGATATTGAGGTTACGGGAGGAGAAATGTTCAATCAGTTGACACAGCAGGCTGTCGGACAGACGCTCTTTGTTGGTCCAATCAGCATCACCGAAGATGCCTTGTAGTTGCTGGTTGTTGACCTTTTGTATGGCGTTCAATGCGTCGTTGATGGCTTTGCCGACGTTCACAGTCACCTGCCGGACATGATTCCAATGGGCTTCAGTAGGTACCTTGAAACGGTGGTTTTCGTCAAAAGCAGCATATTCACGGTCGTTGTCACTTTCGGCAAGGGCTTCCTCATATTCCTCGTCATAGACATCACAGATACGCTTGTAGAAAAGCAAGGGGAAGATATACTGCTTGTAGTCGCCGGCGTCAATAAATCCGCGAAGATAGGTGGCGGCACCCCAAAGATAGGATTCAAGTTCTTTCTGTGTCATTGGGCAAACTCCTTAAGCAGTTGAATGAAACGTTCTTCGGCCTCACGGGCTTCCTTTGAGGCAATGCGCAGTTGGTCTTTAGCCTCTTCAAGTGTGGGCAGGTTATCTACAACCTCTTTTTCCACATAAAGTGGGATATTCAGATTGTAGTCATTACCACGGACATCCTCAATTGTGGCAACTTTTACGTGGTTCTTTACGTCTCTGAAATCAGAATACCAGCCGAAGATGGTGTCGATATGCCCTGCCTCGAGTGTATTTTGTGCACGACCTTTTCTCACTTGGTCGGCGGCATCGACGAACAACACCTTGCCTTTCCTCGAGATGTCTTTACGTGCCCTGAATACCAGGATACAGGCAGACAACGTGGCACCATAGAAAATATTGTCTCCGAGACCTATCACGGCTTCCAACAAATCGTTCTCCAATAGTACGGAACGAATCTTGGCTTCGGAATGTTTGCGGAAGAGGGCACCGTGGGGCAACACCACAGCCACTCGTCCGGACTTTTCATCCATCGACTTGATCATGTGCTGCACCCATGCCATATCGCCATTGCCGTTGGGTGGCATACCTGCGATATTACGTCCGTAAAGATCGTCGGCCCACACTTCAGCCCCCCAGTTTTTCAGCGAGAACGGCGGATTAGCAATGACTATATCGAATTGCTGCATCTTGTCGTACTTGAAGAATTTGGGCTCTCGAAGTGTATCGCCACGTTCGATATAGAAGTCTTCAATGCCATGCAGAAACATATTCATGCGAGCAATGGTGGAGGTAGTAAGATTCTTCTCCTGACCATATAACTTCAGTGTTCTATAGTCGCCCCCTTTCTGTTTGACCTGTTCGATACATTCCAGAAGCATACCAGCCGTACCACAGGCAGGGTCGTAGATGGTTTCGCCAGCCTGTGGGTTGACTATCAATCCCATCAGTCGGACCACCGAACGAGGCGTGTAGAACTCACCGGCTTTCTTGTTGGTTTGATCGGCGAACATCTTTATCAAATACTCGTATGCCCGTCCAAGGACATCAGGCTCTACATTGGAGTTGGAGAGGTTGTATTGGGAATAATGCTCGATGAGACGGCAGAGGAGTTCATCAGACAGTTTGTCCTTGTTTGTCCAAGCAGCGTCACCAAAGATGTTGGCCAAATAATGAGGGTTGGCCTGTTCAATTTGAGAGAAAGCCCCTTTAATAGCACTACCTACATTAGTAGTAACTATCCTTACATCATTCCAATGGCAACCCTTCGGTATGATAAAGCGGTGCATCTCGGTAGCAGAAGCATAATCGTGGTCACCCTCGCTCTCTTTCAACGCCTCATTGTATTCTTCATCATATACATCCGAAATTCTCTTAAAAAAAAGCAAAGGAAATATATACACTTTAAAATCAGCAGCGTCTACAGGGCCTTTCAGTATCCACGCCGCTTTTGAAAGATATTGTTCTAATTGCGATAAAGTTAACATTAGTTTGTAGTATTTGTCATAAGGCAATTAAAAGATGCTTATCTGTTGATGTTTCGTAGCACTACGAAGCCGTCCATCTTGACGCTGCCTTTCACGTCGGCGCTGAGGGCGACGACATTCTCGTTACACTTGCCAGCTTCTATCAGGCCTTCTCCCATGCCAGCACGCAACTCTTTGCTTGATTTGATTTCGTAGTGGGTCATAATATTACTTTATTTTGATTATTATCTGTTTCTATTTACATCCATTGGGGGTGCATACTTTGGTGGGTAAACCGAAGATATTTTGGGTGACGGTGATGGAGCCATCATAATCGACAATGTAGTAGTGAGGGATACCTGTGGGGGCGGTGAGGTCGGTGCGTCCACAGAGGTGATTCGCTATGTTGACGTAGCAACGGTCGTTGTCGCGTGTGGCGGCAAAAGCGGGGGTGTCGTCGAGAAGGTAGTAAAGGGTGGTGTTGATGCCGTATCGGGCGAAAAGTGCATCAACGCGGTCGAAGTCGTTGCAAGTGGTCTGCACGAAGTAGATGTGCGTCCTTGACGTGTCGTGTTGACTTAGGAAATTAGGGTAGTGTTTAAAGCAGTCGCGACAAGCACTGCAGCCGATGTCGTACATGATGACCACCTTGGTATGGGTAGAGTCGGGGGTAGAAAGCATCGTACGCAGCTGCTCCACCGTCAGTGGGATATGGTTGGTATATCGTGCAGCTTTCCTGATTGATGACTTCTTGTTCCATGGGGTGTTCACTTCAACAGTGATGCACCCCTGCAACATCAGCAGAGTCAAAACAGAAATGAAGAGAATGCGTATACGTTTCATTATTGTTTCATTGACGTTTTTATTAGTTATTCTTGCTATTCAAATTCACAATCACCTTTCCCATACCGGCGCGCAACTCTTTGCTAGATTGTTTTTCGTAGTGGGTCATTGTATTAATGTTTTATTGTTCGTTCTTTTGGGTCGGACTTGTCCGACAAGTCTGACTGGTCCGATTACTTGGGGTTGATGTTCCTGTAGTTTAGTCTTGCTCGGGTCATTTGTTCTCTTACGCCACCTTCTTGTAGAAACTGCTGTTGCTGTTTCTCTATCAGTCGGCGTAGCATATAGGTTGCTTGATTAATCAGTGTGATGCAGAGATTGGCAAGTTCTTCGTCGTTCATCTTCTGCAATAGGGTCGGATACTCAGCATATATCTTTTCACTTCGGGCGTATTCGCGCATGGGCTCGTATCGTGGGTGTCCGCTCTTCCATTGTGTCAGATTGTGCTGCCGCAGGTAGTCTTCATAATCCACCAACAACTCTTCCAAACTGGCTTTGGCAACATTGGTCAGCTTTATCTCCGTTTCGCGTGATGTTGTGGCAGCCTCACTACCCTCGGCGATATTTTGTTTGCCACTCCTCGCTGCCTGCACCATTTGGTCTATAGTCCGGTCTCCCTTGCCAAGGTAGGTATGCGCAAAGTGATATGTGATGTCGCAGATTATCTCTGTCACCTTGTACACCCGCAGCTTGCGGTAGCCACCGAGAGGCTTCAAAAATGGCTTGGGTTCGTTGTTTGTCATTTTTTATTGTTTTTAGGGTTTGTCGGACTTGTCAGACTTGTCGGATAGGTCCGATAGTTTATAGTCAAAAAGGTATCATGGTGGTTTCTGAACTTTCTCATAGTTAGTGGGGCATATTGTTGTTGATTATAATATTTTAGTAATATGTTATTGTCCGAATGATTTCAAGTGTCTTGCCGCTATATTGCTCAATCCAGTTGCCGTGGCTGTCGTATTTGTAGTTGTAGTTTGATGTCGTAACCTTGCCTTGATTGTAGAACCGATTGCCATTCGGGTCATCCTGGATTTGTGCAATGTCGCCTTGCTCATTGTAGGTGAATGTCACAACGAGTTTATCTTGGGATGACTCTTTTATCAATCGGCCCAGGCTGTCGTACTCATATTGTTTGCCCCAATACTTTGATCCAATGCCCTTGATACGCCCGTCGTCATACCATTCATACCAGGGTTCGTTCGCTTTGCTGTCGAAATCTCCACTGGTCTTTACAGGGAAGCCCCGTTTGTCGTATATGATAGACGTTGTGTCAGTGCGCCCATAGACTCCATGTATCACCCGTTCGAGACGATCGTTGTCATCATAGAGATAGTACTCGAAAGAATAGCAGTCGCCGTCCCGGACAATGGAGTCGAGGTGCGTGCTCCAATAGTAGGTGTTGTGACACAATTTGTCCACGTCATTAAAGTACTCGGTGAGTATATGCCCATCGGGGGAGTAGGTGTAGAAATAGTAGTCGGTATCTTGCAATTCGGGGTCGCCTCTCATCTCGATATGGTATTCCCGCACTTCCTTCACATGCCCCTTGAGAGCATAGTCGTTCTCGTGCCAGAACCATGGGAACTCTTGTGCCGAGGCTATCATGGCCACCGCACAGAGAATCATCGTGGTAAAAAGTGCTTTCTTCATCTTTTTTATTGTATAAGTCTGTCATTATCTTTTTGCATCACCTTCACTGGCTGGTCTGAACCGACTTCGAGGTTGGGGCAGACGGTCTCCCTGCCAGTGTCCACGAAACCGCATTTCTCCATCACGCGACCGGACGCGGGATTGCTGGGAAAGTAGGTCCCCCAAAGGGTGCTGAACCCTTTCACATTAAAGCAGTGTTCGATAACAAGGACAAGTGCCTCTGTACAGATGCCCATCCCCCAATAGGGGCGGGCAATCCAGTAGCCCACCTCGGCTTGGTCGGACTCAATCTTCAGGTTGGAAGAGGTGGATGGCAAATAACCAACACATCCGATGGCCTCACCTGTCTCTCTCCACACCACAGCCCACATCCCCTCGCCGCTGAAAAGTGTGCGGATGACCACAAGGCTTTCCTCCACACTCTTGTGTGGGGGCCATCCTGCGCGTGGCCCCACCTCAGGGTCGGAGGCATACTTGAACAGGGTCTCGGCATCGCTCTCCCTCCATGGGCGCAGCAGTATTCTATCGGTTTCGTAGTTATTCATAGTAAAAATTGTTCTGATTTCTCCAATTATTCTGATTGCTTCGACAACTCCGATATTGGTATCCTTATCACAGTCTTCGTCTTTTCCGGGGCGGTCTTGCGAGGGTCGCTCAAATAGATTTCGTGGTGGTGGCGTGTAGAACTCAACGCAGTGCGGTGGCCACAACTGGCGGCAAAAGACTCCATGGCGGCGATGGTGTCCGGCTCGCCGTCGTAAGGTCCCACGTGCATGCATTGCACGCAAAGCCCCTCGTCGTAAGTGAGAAACTCCACCGCCGAATAGTCAACTTTTTTCTTCCGTGTGGCTTCGGCCACGGCCCAGTCAAATTCCACTCGTGTCACAAAATCTGGCAGCCGTATCATTGAGATAAAGTGTAGCGCCTCCTTGTCGGTGTAGTCAAACCGACCTGTACCCGTCCACCAAAGCCCCTCCAGCGGTGGCACCACATAATCGAAATAGCCCTCTATGCGGTGGTCTCCCAACTTACTCATCTTGATAGTATAGGCTATACCATATAGCAGGTCGATGCTCCGCTTGTATTCGCTCCCTTCTTGGTTGGGGTTTCCCTTGCCGCTCACCGCCACATAGTTCATCGGTGGCACCGTCACCAATGTCGGTTTACGGGCAGGCATGTAAAACTCCTTGTATTCTTTCTTGAAATCGAATGCCATGGTCGAATAATCATGTCTGTTACAAAATGCTTTTCATCCAGCCGAACAGCTCGTCCAGCGCATAGTCGCCACTGTGGCCGCGATTCCATGCAAAAAGAAAGTTCACATCGCATCCTGCCTCGTTCAGTTTCAAGGCCAAGTTCAGCGGAATGGGGAAACCTGTGTCGCGGTCTCTTGCCCCATGGCGGATATACCAATGCTGGGCCACAGCGTGCTTATTCTCCTTCTTGTTTTTGCCGACCTCATTCTCCTCAATCCCTATAAAGTTCATCGGATTCATCAAATACACGTTGTCCACCACCTCCTTAGGCAAGTCTTTACCATTCTTATATGCACTGTAGACGGTGAAATTCATACTGCTGCCATCCGTGCCGCCAAACAGTTCGTTCTCGGCCGAAGCATGCTGTCCTACCACCCCCTTTGTATCGAATGCGGGGGCGGTCTTCAGCGGCTGGGTGCTTGCCACATAGTTCAGGTACCGCTGCATGTCAAGCCCAATCACATACTCACCCCGTTGCGGTTGAGGTGCCTGCATCATGGGCAGGGCAGTATTCTTGCCGCCGTTGATAGGGGGCATTCCCCCCATCGTCTCTTGGCTGAAAGCAAACCCCAGTGTGTCGCTGATATCTGCGCCGGCGTTCTTAGCCGTTTGCGCTGAGCGTATCAACTCCCTTCGCAGCAGATCCATGTAATTGTCCGCTGTCACCTCATTGCCATCCCAGTCTTTCAACTTCAAATCGTTGATGTAGTTAGGGAACTGCTCTTTCAATTGGTTGCTGATAGGTAGCTGTTGGGCTGACCGTTGGCGACTCGGGGTCCCATTGTAGAGCCATTCATAGACAATGTCGGCATGCTCCAAGTCGGTGATAGGACAGAAGCATACAGCAGCATACACATCGTCCGACTCTTTGGCGGCGCCCATGTCGGACAGCATTTCGTCATAGGCGGGATGATTGCCCGTGGCTCCCACCAAGGCCGACATGGCTCCTCCGGCACTGGTGCCGTCGATGATGATTCGTTCGGCATTGCCAGGCATCTCGCGGTCGAACAACCGCAGGTAGCGGATGGCTGCTTTCAAGTCAAGCAGTCCCTTGGGGGCACGGCCGATATAAACGTTGTCCTGCATCGCGTCGCGCCCTCGCGAACCGGGAATCACCACCACATAGCCCTCTTTCAGCGCGCGCCCTGTGGCATCGCCAGCCTGTGGCCTGCGTGCTTTGGCAGACATATATCCACCGATGTATGTGCGTAGCAGAATAGGGGTTGTCCGGGTGGCACCTTCTGGCACATACACGTTCAAATACTGGTAGGCTGTATCTTCCACATTCCTCACATAATAGAGATGTTCGTATGCGGTATATCTCACCACCTCGCCGTCGGGCATGGTCAGTTCTGCCTCTTCCCCGTCGTTGGGATTGAACGTGAGACCTTGCTTGCTGTGGCCGCAGGCACAAAGCGTAAAAGCGATAACCGTTGCAATAATAATTTTTTTCATCATAGTTTTGATTGAGTTTGTGTTGGCCGTGTAGTCGTCTTTCCAGACGGTACAGCAGCCCCGTTTATTATAATAATTAACGCGAAAAAGCCTTGATTATTATTCCACATGGACAAAATCACTCGACTATAGATTCAACCTCGAAGTGCAAC
>DBXQ01000075.1:3989-16626 GCA_002309955.1 Bacteroidales bacterium UBA1208 | reverse complement strand
AACCGAACCACCGCCACCGAGAAACTCATCGTGAAATAACCCGCCATCGGAAGATGGGCTCTCACCCACCGTCCCCGCGGCCACCCTTCTTTGAGGAACGGCCGCGGGGACGACTTTTGTCCGCCCCATCCCTTCGCAAGCCCCGCCCCCAAACCGCTTCATAGCCGTTCCTTCCCCCCATCACAATCCTTCCCATCGAACTCTCACAAACTCAACAGTGACACGCTACGCCTTAACTTCGTTGATGTTGCTATAGCTCGGCATAGCAAGCTTTCTCTGCTCTCGCCTTACACAACGTTCGCCAACGCTGCGGCCAATCTGCTCGAAACAAATACCAATCTGCCATAAACCCTAATGACCGATTTGGGATAAAAGAAGCCTCGAAAACACAATGTGCAAGGTTTTTGGGCAGAATAAAATATTTTTTCGTATCTTTGCAGTTTGGATTCTTTGTGCCGTAATGGCGCAAAGTGTTATTAATGTGCATGTAACAATGAAATAGAATCATATCATATATGAGTTACAAGGAGTATAAACAGCTTAACATGACCCAGATTGGCGAAGAGATTCGCAAGTTTTGGGAAGAGAACGAGACATTTGAGAAAGGGCAACAACTTGCCGAAGGGCATCCCTCATTCGTATTCTACGACGGTCCCCCGTCGGCTAATGGCAAACCCGGCATCCACCATGTGATGGCCCGCACGATTAAGGACGTATTCTGCCGCTACAAGGCGCAGAAGGGTTATTTCGTGGATCGCAAGGCCGGTTGGGACACCCACGGCTTGCCTGTGGAACTGGGCGTGGAGAAAAAGCTGGGCATCACCAAGGAAGATATCGGCAAAAAGATAAGCGTCGACGACTACAACCACGCTTGCCGCACCGAGGTGTTGCAATACAAAGACCTGTGGGACGAACTGACCAAGCAGATGGGCTACTGGGTAGACCTGAAGCATCCCTACATCACATTTGAAAACTATTATATCGAGACCTTGTGGTTCCTGTTGAAGAAACTCTACGACAAGGGGTTGCTGTATAAGGGATACACCATCCAACCTTTCAGCCCCGCAGCAGGCACCGGCTTGTCAAGCCATGAGCTGAATCTGCCAGGTTGCTACCGCGACGTCAAGGATACCACCTGCGTAGCCATGTTCAGGATTTTGTCGGATTTGTCGGAGTGGCCAGACTTGTCGGACGGGTCGGACGTTCCCACTTATGCCATAGCTTGGACCACCACACCGTGGACACTGCCCTCGAACACGGCGTTGTGCGTGGGGCCGTCTATCGATTATGTGCTGGTGGAAACCACACATCCCTACAGCGGTGAAACCTGCCGTATTATTCTTGCCAAGGCTCTGATGGGCAACTTCTTTACCGAGGGCGAACCCGAAGAGAAGTCGAAACTGCTGCATTGCAAAGTGATAAAAGAGTGCAAAGGTACCGCATTGGAAGGCATAGCCTACGAACAACTTATCCCCTGGGTGAAACCCACCGTGGTAAATGCCGCCGAACAGAGCCACCGCACGGCTGTGGAGGGAGAAGCCTTCCGCATTATTCTGGGCGACTATGTAACCACCGAGGACGGTACAGGTATTGTCCATATTGCCCCCACTTTCGGTGCCGACGATGCCCGCGTGGCCAAGAAGGCCGGTATTGCAGACTTGCTGATGTATGACCGCGACGGCAAACAGGCCCCCATGGTGGACCGCACCGGAAAATTCTGGCGGATTGAAGACCTCGACCCTGAATGGGTAAAAGAGAATGTAGACCTGAATCTATACCAACAATATGCCGGCAAGTTTGTGAAGAACGCCTACGACTCTACCAAGACCGAGAAAGACATGAGTTTGGATGTGGAGCTGGTGGTCATGCTGAAAGAAGAGGGCAAATTGTTCAAGAGTGAAAAGCACACCCACAGCTATCCCCACTGCTGGCGCACAGACAAACCCGTACTTTACTATCCTTTAGACAGCTGGTTTATCCGCACTACAGCCATGCGCGACCGCATGATAGAGCTGAACAAGACCATCAATTGGAAACCCGAAGCCACCGGTACAGGCCGTTTCGGAAACTGGTTGGAGAATATTGTGGACTGGAACCTGAGCCGCAGCCGTTACTGGGGTACCCCGCTGCCTATTTGGCGCACCGAGGACGGTAAGGAAGAAATCTGCATCGGCAGCATTGAAGAGCTATGCCAGGAGATTGACAAGGCTGTGTCAGCCGGTTTCATGAAGAGCAACCCCTACCGCGAGGAGAAATATGACCTGCACAGACCTTATATCGATGATGTTGTGCTGGTGTCACCTTCGGGAAAGAAGATGATGCGCGAACCCGACTTGATTGACGTGTGGTTTGACAGTGGCGCCATGCCCTATGCTCAGATTCATTATATGGGTGAAGAGCTGAAAGAAAGCCAGTTCCCAGCCGACTTTATTGCCGAAGGTGTGGATCAGACACGCGGTTGGTTCTACACACTGCATGCCATCGCCACCATGTGTTTCGACAACGTGGCTTTCAAGAACGTGATAAGCAACGGTCTGGTGCTTGACAAGAACGGAAATAAGATGTCCAAACGTCTTGGCAATGGCGTAGACCCCTTCGAGACCCTGAAGAAAGAGGGTCCCGACGCCACCCGCTGGTATATGATTACTAACAGCCAGCCTTGGGACAACCTGAAGTTCGACATCGAAGGTGTGGACGAGGTACGTCGCAAATTGTTCGGTACCCTATACAATACCTATAGTTTCTTTGCCCTGTATGCCAACATCGACGGTTTTGAGTATAAAGAGGCTGACCTGCCCATTGCCGAAAGACCCGAAATTGACCGCTGGATTTTGAGCGAGTTGAACACTTTGGTGAAGACTGTGGACGAAGCTTTTGCCGACTACGAACCCACGAAGGCCGGACGTGCCATACAGGAGTTTGTCGACGCCAACCTGAGTAACTGGTATGTGCGTCTGTGCCGCCGCCGTTTCTGGAAAGGCGACATGACCTCCGACAAGATTTCTGCCTACCAGACACTTTACACCTGCTTGGAGATTTTGGCACGCCTGATGTCGCCCATTGCCCCCTTCTTCAGTGAACGTCTGTTCTTGGATTTGAACAATGTCACCCACCGCATTGAGGCAGAATCGGTACACCATGTGGAATTCCCCGAGGTGCATGAGGAGATGATCGACAAAGCCCTTGAGGAGCGTATGCAGTTGGCTCAACATATCTGCTCCATGGGGCTCTCGCTGCGCAAGAAAAGTAATCTGCGCGTGCGTCAACCCTTGGCCAAAATCATGCTTCCGGTGCAGAGCGAAGGCTTCCGCCAACAGGTGGAACTGGTTCAACATCTTATCTGTTCCGAACTGAACATCAAGAAAATTGAGTTTCTCTCGCCCGACAACGATATCCTTGTCAAGCGTATCAAACCCAATTTCAAGACCCTCGGTCCCCGTTATGGCAAAATCATGAAAGCCATCAGTGCCGAGATACAAGCTTTCTCGCAACAGCAAATCAACACCCTTGAGGCTGCAGGCCGCTGCGACCTGACCATTGAAGGACAACCCGTCGAGATACTGCTGAGCGACGTAGAGATTGCCACTCAAGACATTCCCGGCTGGGTGGTGGCCAACGACGGCAACCTGACTGTTGCCCTCGACATCACGGTGAGCGACGAGTTGAAGGCCGAAGGCATTGCCCGCGAACTGGTGAACCGTATCCAGAATATCCGCAAGGAAGGCTTTGACGTGACCGACCGCATTACGATTGACCTGCAAAGCGGTGAATGGGATGAAGCCGTGAAACAAAATATGGACTACATCTGTACCGAGACCCTCTGCACACGCCTGCAACTGCTGCCCTCAGTGGAGAACGGAACCACCATTGAGATTATCGAAGGCGTGAGTACCGGCATAGTCATTCAAAAAAGCAAATGACATGTTGAAACGTTAACTATAAAACGTAAAACATAAAATGGACAATATCATCGACATAATCAAGCATCTGGCTCATGAGTATCATGAAGAGACCGTGTGTTGGCGGCGATGGATGCACCAGCATCCGGAGTTGAGCCAACAGGAGTTCGGCACCATGGCCTTTGTGGCCGACAGGCTACGAGAGATGGGGTTGACGCCAAAGACCGGTATAGGCAAGACGGGTGTGATGGCGATGATTCGCGGAGGGAAGAATCCCGACGGTTACTGCATCGGGCTACGTGCCGACTACGACGCACTGCCTCTTACCGAGGTAACGGGGTTACCCTTTGCCTCGGAGAACCCCGGTGTGATGCACGCATGCGGCCACGACATGCACACCAGCACGCTACTATGCGCTGCCAAAATCCTTACCACCATACGTGAAGAATTGGAAGGAAGCATCATGCTTATCTTCGAACCTTCGGAAGAGATGTATCCCGGCGGAGCCCGCATGATGATGGACGACGGTCTGTTCGACGAGGTGACACCCAACGAGATTTATTCCTTCCATTGTCTTCCCGAGATGGATTATGGCCGCATCGGCATGAAAAAAGGCCGCTATATGGCCTCGACCGATGAGCTGTACTGGACCATCAAAGGCAAAGGGGGACACGGAGCCACACCCCACATGAGTGTAGACCCCATCCTGATAGCCTCGCACATTGTGGTGGCCTTGCAGCAGATAGTGAGCCGCAACGCCGCTCCGATGATGCCCACGGTTCTGAGTTTCGGAAAATTCATAGGCGAAGGACGCACCAACATCATCCCCGACGAGGTGAAGATGGAGGGCATTATCCGCACTTTCGACCCGCAATGGCGGCTTGACTGCCACGAGAAAATACGCAAAATAAGCTGCGGCATAGCCGAGAGTATGGGCGGAGAATGCGACCTGTTTATCGATTATGGCTACCCTCCCGTTATCAACGACGACGAGTGTACCCAACAGGTACACGACAACGGGGTAGCCTATATAGGAGAGGAAAACGTGGAATGGCTCGACCTCCGCATGACAGCCGAGGATTTTGCTTTCTTTGCCCAAAAGATTCCTGCCTGCTACTACCGTGTAGGCATACATATTCCAGGCACACCCTATAGCAATCTGCACCGACCTGACCTAATGGTCGACGAACGCTCAATGGAACTGGCCGGTGGTTTTGTGGCTTACAATGCTTTTACCGCCCTTAGAAACAAAATTAAACAGAACCTTTCATGAGTACCGAGGCCATAGACACCACCAAAGAACTGGGAACAAGAAACATTCGTTCCCTATTGTGGAAATATGCCTTACCCGCTGTGGTGACACAGATAATTGCCACGGTATATAATTTGGTCGACAGCATTTTCTTGGGTCATGCCGAAAACGGCCCCCTTATTCTTGCCGCCTTAGCCATCACCCTGCCCATCATGAATATTATCCATGCTTTCGGGTCATTGGTGGGAGCTGGAGCTTCGGCTCGTATGAGCATTGTTTTGGGACGGAAAGATGTTCGGTGGGCGGAAAAGATTTTGGGCAACAGTGTACACCTCACTTTCTTTTTCGGTGCCCTGTTTCTGTCCGCGGGCTACCTGTTCATGAAACCGATTCTCTCCTTGTTCGGAGCCTCTCCCACAACGATATCTTTTGCCCAGGAATATTTGGATATTGTGTTACCCGGAATGTTCCTCACCACCCTTACTTTCAATCTGTCGGGATTGATACGTGCCTCTGGCTATGCTTCCAAATCAATGTGGATACAAGTCAGTGGAGCCTTACTGAACATAGCTCTTGACGCCCTCTTCATTGTAGGGTTGGGCTGGGGCATCCGAGGCGGTGCTTGGGCTACAACAATTGCCATGGCCTTCTCCGCAGGTCTTGCGGTGATGCATTTTGTCAGCCCCAAGTCCTTTATCCGCTTCAAACGCCACTGCTGGGAACCCAAGATGTATATTGTCAAGAATATCCTTGCCATCGGCATCAGCCCCTTCTCTATGAACGTGGCAGCCTGTGCGGTTGTGGCACTGCTCAACTCACAGTTAATCCACTACGGAGGAGACCTGGCTGTCAGTGCCTATGGTGTGGTGAACCGTGTGGCCATGCTGGTAGTGATGATACTGCTGGGCATCTGCCAGGGAATGCAGCCCATAGCAGGCTACAACTATGGTGCCGGAAACAACCTACGGTTGAAGCATGTCTACATCCTATCAATGAAATGGAATGTCGGAATTGGCATTTTGGGCATGTTGCTGGCGCTAATCTTCCCCCGTTTGCTTGTCATGATGATGAGCGACAACGAACAACTGATCTCTATTGCCATTCCCGCCATGCGATATCTCCTTGTCATGGCACCTTTGATTGGCTTTACCATCACCAATTCGCAATTCTTCCAATCCATTGACAAACCTTGGATAGCCATTGTTACCAGTCTTTCAAGACAAGTCATTTTCCTGATTCCTATGATGTATTTAGTGCCGATGCTATTCATGCAATTAGGAGGAGACGGGCTGTCGGGTGTGTGGTGCAGTTGCACAGTCAGCGACCTGTTGGGAGCTGTTCTTTCCGGTTTCTTGCTCCTCTCCCAGCGCAAGGTATTTGTTCCAGGGTATATACCCCCTGAACGCAAACCCCGAAAAGAACGTGGACCCAATGGACTAATCACCAAATAAACAACCTTTAATGCAAACCAATACTATATGAAAAGATACATTTTACTCATTGTCATCCTTATCGGAGCCCAGATGGCATGGGCTCAAGACGAGAGCAGACGTGTACTATTCATCGGCAATAGCTACACAGAAGTCAACAATCTCCCGCTATTGGTAAAGAATGCTGCCGAGAGTGTGGGAGATCGTATTGAATACGAAAGCAACACCCCGGGAGGGTGTACATTCCAACAACACTGCATCAACCAATCCATGGACATGATTTGCCAAGGTGGATGGGATGTCGTGGTGTTGCAGGAGCAAAGCCAGTTGCCTTCATTCCCGCAATTCCAAGTGGAGGCCGAGTGTTTCCCTTATGCCCATCAGCTAATCGATTCGGTTTACGCCAACAACGAGAATGGAGAGGCAATGCTTTATATGACATGGGGACGGGAAAACGGCGACCCACAAAACGCCACCGTCTTCCCCCCTTTGGCCACATATGAGGGTATGGACAGCCTGCTGTATGAACGCTATATGTATATGGGTCGGACTTACGACGCTTCCATCTGTCCCGTGGGAAGGGTATGGCGCTATCTGCGTACAAACAACCAAGACATCCAACTCTACGCTAACGATGGAAGCCATCCCTCGCTCGAAGGCAGTTATGCAGCAGCCTGTGCATTCTACACCCTCATCTTCCGCAAATCGCCACAGCTCATCTCCTTTAACCCCGGCATTGACGAAGAAAATGCCCGTGCCATCCGCGAAGCTGTACAAACCGTGGTCTTCGACACCCTCTGCTTTTGGTTGAGACAATGTCCAATAGACACTACACAAACTGACACCATACAGACCGACACCACACAGACCGACACCACACAGGTGGATACCGTTGCCTCTGGCATCAATTTCCAATTTCCTGAACACAAAACACAGATTACCGTCTACCCAAATCCAGCCACAACTGAGGCAACCATTGTTGTTGATGGCCCGGCACACTGCTTCGACGCTGTCCTTTACGACATGAATGGCCGCCGCTTGCGAGCATGCAAACTCAATCAACCCACCTCCGTCATTGACATGAACGACCTTGCCCCGGGCATCTACCTGCTCTCAATCCTGTCGCGAACTGACACCCGCACAATCAGGTTAGTCAAACAATAATCGCTCCCGTTCATGAAAAAGGCCATTCTCATACTGATTTTATCACTGACTGTTTTCTTGACGGCAACAGCCCAAGACACTTCGACAATCTCAGACCTGCGTCCTAAAGTGGGACTGGCACTGAGTGGCGGAGGTGCCAAGGGTGCCGCCCATATCGGTGTACTGAAATATCTTGATGAAATTGGCATCCCTATTGACTATGTAGCGGGAACCAGCATGGGTTCCATTATTGGAGGGCTATACGCTTTGGGCTACACTCCCGACGAGATGGCCACGCTCATTGCCGACATGGACTGGTCTATATACATGAGCAACAATGTCGACCGTTACTACCAGTCATCCACCGCAAGAGCCCGACAAAGCACCTACCTCTTCTCCGTACCTTTCGGGGCTGGCAATTTCGAAGAACGCTCCTTCAACATTCTCTCTACACTGCCCAGCGGAGTCATTAACGGGGCAAGCCTTATCAACCTATTCAGCCAACTGAGCATAGGCTACAACGATTCCATGGACTTCCGGCAATTACCCATTCCCTTCTGCTGTATGGCGACTGACATCCTCACCGGTGACTCAGTTATTCTCGACCACGGACAATTTCCAAAAGCCATACGTTCAAGCATGGCTATACCTGGTGTCTTCTCGCCCGTCGAATGGGAAGGCCGACTCTTGGCCGATGGTGGTTTGGTAAACAATTTCCCTGCCGACCTTTGCATGAGAATGGGTGCCGATTATGTCATCGGAATCGAACTGGCCGAAGAACTCCGCTCCGACCCTGAAGAATTGAAATCACTTCCCCAACAACTATCCCAATACCTCAGCATTGCCGTGCAGAACAACCGCAGCGAAAACCGCAAACTCTGTGACATCTACATGCATCCTGACATCACAGGATACAACATGCTTAGCTTCACCAAAAGTGCCATTGACACCATGGTTATGCGGGGATACTTGTGTGCCCATGCCCACCGTAAAGAGCTGTTCGAACTAAAAGCAATGCTTGAGCAATATGGCCACTGCCAAAAGACCCTCCAATCCCCTCGCGTCAAGGCACTTCAGCCCAACGACTCCATCTGGTTATCCTCGGTTTTATACAAAGGCGTACTTCCCTCAGATGCCCACTGGCTTATTAATAAAGGCGGTCTCCAAAGCGGCACTGCTTCCTCTCTCAACCAAATTCAAAAAGCCATAGGCATACTCATGGGTACCGAAGCTTATTCCAGCATTCTCTACAACCTATACCCAATTGACAGTAATGCTATCGATAGTACAAAATTATTGGATCAATATCGGCTAATCATCACCTTCGAACCCGCCGAACCTCATCTGCTCTCCTTGGGTTTCCGCTATGATTCCCAAGAAAAAGCCGCACTCCTTCTCCATCTCGGCATCAATGAACAGAAACTCTCAGGCTTCAAACTGAGGATTGATGCTAACCTAAACTACAACATCCGATTGGGTACAAAATTGTCATGGTGCAATCTGGGACTTGGCGATATCAACTTAGCCTACCGCTACCACAACAGCACTATTAATCTCGGTTCATCCGATACATCAGGCTATTCCATCTGGAAAGTAAACCATCATAACTTCAGCCTGTACCTGTCCGAGTTCCATCTCCGTAATATCACTTTCGCCTTCGGTATCGACGAAGACATCTATTCCAACCTCAATAGTTTCTCCCTTGACAATATTCTTTATGACGGAATTTTCCACTTCGACAACGCACGAGGTTTCTTTGGTGCATTCTTCCACAGCGTTTTTGACAACCTTGACAACGCCTACTTCGCCACTCGCGGCTTCTATTGCAATGCTGACTTTGGCTGGCACATCGACAACAAATACATCTTCAAACAATTAGATCTCAGCTTTCTTGACTTCAGCATCGCTGCGCAAACCTACCTGCAGGCAAATTCAAAGCTAACATTTATCCCTCAAATCTCCTCCCGACTGGTGCTGGGCAAAAATTCGGCTTGGTACGACAACCTCATTGGCGGAACCATCTCTGGCCGCTACCTTGACCATCAACTTGCTTTCGTCGGACTTAACCGGCCTATCCATGTCGACGACTTCGCAGCCATCGCCCGTGTCGATATTCGTTATCAACTCTTTCAGAAATTCTATCTCTACTTCATGCCCAATGTCATCTACTCATCCGACTGGCCAAAACGGCTTGAAGCAACCCATCATTTCAACTATGGTTTCGCCCTTCGTGCCGCTTACAATAGCCCGTTGGGGCCTGTGTCTCTCGACTTCAACTGGAACAGTTTCAATCGCCGCGTTGGCCTATACCTCAACATTGGCTATGTTTTCTGATACATCCCATTATACTATGATATACAACACCTTTTCCATACCCGCCACAGCCGACCGCTACCTTGTCATCTCCCAAAAGCAAGAACTGCTTGACATTATCGAACAAGGCACACTGCAAAACTCTCCCTTCTTCATCCTTGGTGGAGGAAGCAACATCGTCTTCACCGACCATTATCACGGCACCATTCTCCACCTCGAAAACAAAGGCATAAACCTTCTTTCCGAAAATCCAGAAACCGGTGATATCTTAATTCAAGCCGCCGCCGGCGAGAACTGGGACACCTTTGTTCAATACTGCATCGCCAACCACTGGCACGGCGCCGAAAACCTCACTGCCATTCCTGGCACCGTTGGGGCATCACCCGTTCAAAATGTCGGTGCCTACGGTGTCGAAGCCAAAGACATCATCCATTCCGTCCAAGCCATTGACACTACCACAGGCCAAGAACGCACATTTCTCAACGACGAATGCCAATTCGGCTACCGCTCCAGCATTTTCAAAAAAAAATACGGAAACCAATACGTCGTCTGGTCCGTCACTTTCCGTCTACAATCCACCTACAAACCTGATATCCGCTACAAAGCCCTATCCGAAGCACTGACAACTGCGGGCATTGACAATCCCACACCCCGCCAACTCTCCGACACAATCGCCACTCTCCGATGGAGCAAACTCCCCCGTCCAGAAGAAACCGGCAGTGCTGGCAGTTTCTTCAAAAACCCCATCGTCACCACTGACCACTACAACCAACTCAAATCCTGCTATCCCGACATCGTAGCCTATCCCGTCCCCGATGGTTTCAAACTGGCTGCCGGATGGCTCATAGAGCATGCCGGCTGGAAAGGCCGCTCCTTAGGCCGTTGCGGTGTATACCACAAACAAGCCCTCGTCCTGGTCAATCTCGGCGGTTGCACAGGCAACGAAGTCGTTGCCCTCGCCGATGCCATCACCGCCGATGTCCAAAAACTTTTTGGCGTCACCCTCGAAAAAGAAGCAATCATCATTTAATATTCATCCCATGAACCCTACCGACAATCACACCGAAATATTCTGGAACTGGTTTGTTGCCAACAGCGAGCGTCTAACCATGCTCAACGACCTTGACGAGCCTGCCCGCCAACAGCTCTTAGACGAGATGCAGCACCAACTATCTGCATACCACGACGGTCTCACCTTCGAAATCGGCGACCAGACTGCCCAAGGACGTACCCTCGCCATCAGTGCCGAAGGCGATTTCGACCTTTTCCGCTATGTCATTGAACTGACCGACAACGCACCCGATGTAGACTGGTGGGAAATCATCCCCTTCCGCCAACCCAAAGGCAAAGCCCTCAAAGTGTTATTCGACAAATACCGCTTCGAAACCGCAAAAATGGCTTTCATGCAACTCGAAAACGAAGAAGAACCCGACATCATCGGACTGCGTATTGCCATTCCCGACCTCGCCAACGGTATGAGTCCACGCCGCGACCAACTCGAAGACGACGACCTCCTTGTCGGTGTATATGTCACCATCGAAGCACTCATAGGCGAATTCGACTGCACCACGCTCATCGGCTACATAGAACTCTGCCCCATGCCCAAGGAACCCTTCAAATCCGGCTTCCGTCCACTGGACGACCTGCCCGAATTTGTCGAATGGTTTAAACACTCCCGCGACAAAGAATAGCCCCCTAACCTCACCTGCCACCTCCCCACAGCAACAAAAAAGGACAATCCTCCTCCACCTTACACCTTACATAATAGGCAGTAACAAGGGGTAATAGACACTGAAAAAAGAAACCTCGAAAGAAAAATTTTATCTAATTGAAAAAAAAATCGTATCTTTGCATACGTTAAACAGAATACTAATTTAATTAATCAATAATACAATGAGCAAAGTAGATGTTCTGCTGGGTCTCCAATGGGGTGACGAAGGCAAAGGCAAAATTGTCGATGTCCTAACTCCCGACTATGATGTCATAGCCCGTTTTCAGGGAGGTCCCAATGCAGGCCATACCATAGAATTCAATGGCATTAAACACGTTCTGCACATAATCCCCTCTGGCATATTCCACGAAGACAAACTGAACGTAATCGGCAATGGTGTACTCATCGAACCCAACATCTTCAAACACGAAGTCGAAGCCCTTCTTCAACGAGGTGTCGATGCCACCAAAAACCTTTATATCTCAAAGAAAGCGCATCTCATCCTCCCCTCCCACCGTCTCCTCGATGCCGCCAACGAGCAAGCCAAAGGCAATGCCAAGATAGGCTCCACCCTCAAAGGCATTGGCCCCGCCTATACCGACAAGATTGCACGCAGCGGTCTCCGCGTAGGCGACATTACCGCCATCGACTTCCGCGAAAAATACGAACTTCTTAAGTGCCAGCACCTGCAGACTGCCCACACCCTCAAATTCGACATCGCCTCCTTCACCATCGACGGTATGGCCATCGACGAATACGAGAAAACCTGGCTCGAATCGCTCCAACTGCTTAAAAAGTTCCAACTTATCAACAGCGAATACTTCATCAACAAATGCCTCAACGAAGGCAAAAAAGTATTGGCCGAAGGTGCCCAAGGCTCCATGCTCGA
>DBXQ01000075.1:3779-3973 GCA_002309955.1 Bacteroidales bacterium UBA1208 | reverse complement strand
TCTTCCAGCACCATCACCGCCGGTGTATGCTCAGGCCTTGGCGTAGCCCCTTCTCGCATTGGCCGCGTCATGGGTATCAGCAAAGCCTACTGCACCCGTGTCGGAGCTGGTCCCTTCCCTACCGAGCTTTTCGACGAAACAGGAAAACTACTTTGCGACCTCGGACATGAATACGGCGCCACCACGGGCCGTCC
>DBXQ01000075.1:0-3715 GCA_002309955.1 Bacteroidales bacterium UBA1208 | reverse complement strand
TCACCAAACCCGACGTGATGAACGACTTCGACGAAATAAAGATGTGCGTCCACTATGAAATCGAGGGGAACTGCACCGACGAGATTCCTTTCGAATTCAACGAAGTGGAAATTAAACCTCAGCTCCGCTCTTTCCCCGGATGGAAACAAAGCCTGCAAGGCATCACCGAATACAAAGCCCTGCCCCAAAACCTCCTCAACTATCTCGACGCTCTCGAAATCGCTACCGGTGTACACGTCAAAGCTGTATCCATCAGCCCCGACCGCAAAGACGTCCTTTTCAAATAGTGCTGTGCAACAACAATACCAGTCCGCCACAAAGTAACACATATCAACACGTTAACACAAAGGACAAATATTTTTTTAACTTTTGAAACAATAAAAAAATAAATATCTCGTTTTTGAGGGCAAAATATTTTGAATAAATGAAAAAGATAGTTCTTTTGCTCCTTCTTGTCTTACCATTGATGACAATGGCTCAGACCAAGATTAAAGAGACCCAAGTGCCCAAATCCGTTTTGAATGCACTGGACAGAAAGTACGACTCCTACAAGGTGAAGACATGGTATCGCTCACCCGGACAATATGTTGCCGAGTTTGTCTACGACGGACAAAACGGCCGTGCCTACTTCACCCACAACGGCGACTGGCAATACAGTTCCTTCCCCACCAAACAAGAAGACTGCCCCACAGCCATGAACCGCTACTTCATCGACAATTATCCCGGCTACCGCATTCGCTCCATCGACTACGTTGAACAAATGGACGGCGATGTCTACTACCGCATGATGATAGTCAAAACCGGTGTAGGCTATGAGGACAACGAACTTATTTTCGACCCCCGTGGCCGACTCCAAAAGAGCAACGCCCCCGACCCCGATGCCGTGAAGCGTGAATTCTACACCCTCAACAACCCCGACGACGACGTTGCTGACGAACACCTCCGCAACCTCAAGAGCAACAAAGGCGGCAAACGCCCTGCACCCGTTGAAGACATGCCCGAAGTTGTCAGCATCGACACCTCCTCCGACATCACTGCCCATTTCACCAAAATCTGCCCTCCCTCCAAAGTTGTCGAAGGTCCCGAATGGGTCAACCGTGTCCCCAACTTGGTCGTGGCATACTACATCAACCGTCAAGGCGTGGAAATGGAAGAAGTCTACGATGTCGCATCCGATGCCCACATCATGACCGGCAAAGTACTTGACAAGAACCACTACACCGCTGCCATTGTCAAATATCTTCAGCAGAAATACAAAGGGGAAACCTACAAGATTGAACGCATGATTGTCTACACCTACGACTCCAAATGGCGTGTCGACGGCAAGAAACCCAAACCCTACACCTATGTAGTCATCAGCCAGAAAGTCCGTGGCCTGGGCAACAAACTCAAATACACCCGCATGGAGTTCGACTCCGCCGGCAACTTTACCAGTCTGCTCTCACAGCCACTCGACAAAAACGATATTCAATAACTTGTTTCATAATAAATGTGGGGCTCTGCCACTTGTTGGCAGAGCTTTTTTATTCCAAACCGCTGAACCATGAAATCCTCCGAGCCTCCCCTATGCATGTACGGCCCGCCCGAAATGCTATTCCGACGGAAAGAAAAAGCCGAGCAACAACTACTTAAACAAATCGAAGTCGTCGCGGCAGTGCTACGCAACGGCAACAGCATCCTTGCCACCCAACGCGGTTACGGTCCTTGGCAAGGTTGGTGGGAATTTCCCGGTGGCAAAGTCAAACCCGGTGAAACACGCCATCAAGCCCTCATCCGCGAACTGCGCGAAGAAATGGACACCGACATCATCATAGACCGCTACCTCACCACCGTCGAGTACGACTATCCCGAATTCCATCTCACCATGCATTGCTACCTCTGCCACCTGTCCTCAGGCACCTTCACACTCAAAGAGCACCTCTCTGCCCGCTGGCTCACAGCCGACAACCTCCAAACCGTACAATGGCTCCCTGCCGACCAAGACCTCGTAGCCGACCTCGCCTCCCTACTTGACCCACAAAAAAGCAATACCCTATAACACCCAGAGAGCGAATCAAAGCATGTCTTCGGATTCATCGAACAAACAATGGGTAGCCTAATTCGGAATGATATGGGTCAAAGCCAACATTGCATTGACAAAATCTGGTATAAAAATATGTGTAAATTGGTGCAAACAAAGAAAGACAAACCAAATTCAACCAATACATAACAAGCAAATTATAAGACAGTTAACACACCCCGACAAAAATATGGTTAATTATTCACTGTCAAATAAAAAAATAATCGTATTTTTGCAATCATAAACTTAATGTTAAGCAACGGTCGTTTGGCAGATTAATGGGTTCTGTCTGTTTTCACGGCTGAAAAAGTAAAAATAGAACCCACCCTATCAAATGTTTTTATCCTATGTACAAAAACTTTAAGAAAATGGCAATGCTGCTCTTTGTGGCAGCCACCATGCTCACTGTCGCTTGCTCAAAGGAAAACAATGGTGGCAACTCTGGCAGCGGAGAAAGCACATTCACCATGGCTAAAGCCAATGTTACCTACCGGCTCACAGTTGAATCCTCGAGCGTCGAAGCTCTAAGCAAAGCCTACGATGTCTTCATCGACTTCTACGACGCCAACGGCCAAATCCAAACCACGACGGAAGTCAATGCCGACAAGCTGAATTGGAACAAGAGCCTTACTCTGACTACTTTCCCCGCATGGTACGGAACCCAGTTCCGTCTGGTTCCCAAGAGTGACCTCAGCGGTGTGGCCGAAGATGCTAAGTTCAATTTCACCGCCACTCTCGAAACGAAGGGCACTGGCACCTCCACCACTGGCAAGACCCGCTCCGTGGGCGAAGACAAACAGCAGATTGTCCATACGGGCATAAAACCACACAATGGACGTTCTTACAAAAAATGCTGCCGTTTTCAGGTTCAATCCGACGGCACCTACCACAGTAGCATGGAATGGGAATAGCATAAACACTTAAAATTAGTATAACCACTTTAAACAATAATACAATGAAAAAAATCTTTGCAATGCTCACCGTCATTCTTTTCTGCGGCACGATGATGGTCTCCTGCAACAAGGAAAACAACACCAACAACACCCAGTACCCCACCAAAGCCGATATGGCTGGCACTTGGGAGGGCTCTTTCCAGGGATCCACTACCATTGGGAACGCCCCCGAGAACTACACTATCAACTGGGTTCTCACCCTCAACCCCGAAGGATCCAGCAATGTTGGAAGCCTCAAATACACTGCCAAATTCGCCACCTTACAGGATCTTTCCAATGAGGTGATTGTCAATGACTACTATCCCTTCCAAAATGCCATGCAAGGTCGCATAAAACTCACCGGAAACATGATGGCGGGAATCGTAGAAGACATGATTGATTTCGACATCGACCTCAAAGCCCATACCTTTAAGGGAATCCTCGAGATTCACACCAGTCTGGATGAGGAATCGGTCAGCCTTGGCGGCGAAACCACCCTCAAAAAGAAATAAGACAACAATAGACAAACACGCATACCGCCCACTCTTCGTCAAAAAAAGAGTGGGCGGTTGCGCATAATAATGATTTAGTCTATAATTCTGGCAAATCCAGTTTCTAAAATAGATAGTCAAAGAACAGTTGCTCTCTCTGGCCAACACATCTACATGCAAAAATCACCTGTGCCATACATCTTGCAATATAAGGTTCATCCGCTAAATGGATA
>DBXQ01000017.1:6826-6969 GCA_002309955.1 Bacteroidales bacterium UBA1208 | reverse complement strand
TTCACCTCATGGTGACGGTACTGCGCGAAGGCAAACTCGATGAAGAGTCCTACGGCATAGCTCACTACAATGAGGGGTAGCATCCGCAGGAAACCGAACCACCACATGTACAGCCAATGCCAGTCGGCGCCGGTGCTCATGGC
>DBXQ01000017.1:0-6699 GCA_002309955.1 Bacteroidales bacterium UBA1208 | reverse complement strand
GTGCTCCCCAGCCAGCTCCACTTGCCTTTGGGTTCTATCTTGTCGAACCAGTCTTCTAACCATTTGAAGTTCATGCCGTAGCCTCCTTTCTGAGGACTTCAAGAGCCTCGCGTATGATGGCCTGTATCTCGGTCTTCGAGGGGTCGATGAATTCGCACAGGGCGAAGTCCTCGGGCTCTACCTCGTAGATGCCGAGTTTTTCCTGCAAATCTATGTCTCCCACAATGCAGGCCTTGATGAGTTGCAATGGGTAGATGTTGAACGGGAACACCCGTTCGAACTGACCAGTGAACAGGAAGGGGCGCACAGAACCGTGGGTGTTGGTATTAAAAGAATAGGACGGTTTAGGAAGCCCTAGGACTCCCAGGGGAGCTAGCAGTTTATCAAATCCGCTGAGGAATGTCTTGCTGAAACTGAATTTCTTGAGGCCAGGCATCAGCCATCCCATAAAGTCGTAGTGGTCACCTTCTGAGATCAGGGTGACCTGTTGGTCATACATGCTGAGGAATCCGTCTGGTGCCACTTGGCAACCGCTGAGTACACTGCCGGAAATAATTCTGGTGGCACCAGCGGTGGGTTTGTTGTCATCCATCGAAGGATAGTTTGGGTCGATTAATTGTGCGTCGACAATCTGTTTCAAGCACGCACCCACAGTGAGGCGATAATAGTGCGGGGCCTTGGCAGCAGGACCTCCAACTGCGATTACTCGTTCCGGACGGTATTCTCCAGTTATCAGCCACCGGCCTATATTAGCTACATCCTGCGCTCCGACGGTCCATACATATTCACCCTTGTTGAGAGGACTGATTGCTGCTATCTGAGTGCCGACATTTCCTGCAGGATGAGGTCCTTCGGCATAAACAAGATGCACTTTTGCAAAGGCTTCGAGAGCCGCCACTCCGACTTCGAACTCATGCTCACGGCCGCGCAGGGCAAAGTTGAGATCTGGGGCCAGCGGATTGGTGTCGCGTAGGCTGACAAATATACCTTTGGGTTGATGGTCAGGATTGGCGATGGTGCCGAATGGGCGTTCTTTTATCATCCACCAGCAAGGACTTTCGGGCGTAAGGCAGGCTTGACTAGCGTGGCTGGCCGTACTAGTATGGCCAGAGACCACCACTTCCATAAGCTTCCTCTTCTCGCCGCGGACGATGGCTTCGACCATGCCGTCGACAGGCGAGGGGAGGGTGATTCTCGGGTCGTTCTTGTCGGTCACAAGAGGCTGTCCTGCCATTACGGTATCGCCTTCTGCTACCATTAAACGTGGTGTGAAACCCACCACGTCGTGTGGCTTTATCGCATAGAGGGCGATGCTGCGGACATCGAGTATTTCACGCTCGGCGTTTCCACCGAGCGGTATGTCGAGGCCTTTCTTGATTTTGATTGTGTGGTTCATTTCTTCAATGTTATATCGACGGGGTGAAGCATGTTTTCGGGCTTCAGGACTTCGTCGAGTTCCTCTTGGGTGAGCAGGCCATGTTCGAGTACCAGTTCATAGACACCACGTCCGGTTTCGGCAGCCTCCTTGGCTATCTTGGTGCTTTGTTTGTAGCCAATGATTGGGTTGAGCATGGTTACGATGCCAATAGAGTGCTCCACCAACTGGCGGCATCGTTCTTCATTGGCACGGATTCCGTCGATACAGAGTTTGCGCAGGGTGTCGAGACCGTTCTCGAGAAGGTGCATGCTTTCGAAGAGAGTGTATGCTATGACAGGTTCCATGACATTGAGTTCAAGCTGTCCGTTGTCGGAAGCGAAGGTGATGGTCATGTCGTTGCCAATCACTTTGTAGCACACTTGGTTCATCACTTCGGGAATCACTGGGTTCACCTTGCCTGGCATGATGGATGAGCCTGGCTGACGTTCGGGCAGGTGGATCTCGTTCAATCCACAACGGGGACCGCTTGAAAGCAGACGCAGATCATTGCACATCTTGTTAATTTTGATTGCCAGACGTTTCAGTGCGCTGGAATACTGAATCATGCAACTGGTAGCAGAGGTAGCCTCAATAAGGTTGTCTGCCAGACGTATATTCCAACCGGTCACTTTGCGGAGAGCAGTGATGCATGCTTCGCTATAGCCAGGTTTGGAGCATATTCCTGTGCCGATAGCGGTGGCACCCATGTTGACAGTGAGGAACTCTCGTGCTGCGAGGTTGAGATTATTCACCTCGCCACGCAGCGAAGCTGCGAAACCGCCGAATGTCTGTCCGAGGGTCATAGGTACCGCATCCTGCAACTGTGTGCGTCCCATCTTAATCACATGGGCGAACTCTTTCGATTTGAAATTCAAAGCCATAATCATCTGTTCCAAGTGCGGGAGGAAGGCCTCATGTTCAAGGAACATGGCTAGATGAATGGCGCAGGGGTAGGCATCGTTTGTACTTTGGCTGGCATTGACTACGTCGTTGGGCGAGCAGTATTCATACTGCCCTCGCTCGTAGCCCATGTGTTCGAGTGCCAGGTTGGCAATCACCTCGTTGGCGGCCATATTTGTAGATGTGCCGGCGCCACCCTGTATCATATCGATTGGGAACTGGTCGTGGTACTTTCCGCTGATCAGTTGGTCGCATGCCCACATTACGGCCTCGCCCTGCTTCTCAGTTATCATACCGACCTTCATGTTTGCAATGGCGGCGGCTTTCTTGGTCATTGCCATACCAATGATAAACTTTGGATAGTCCTTCAACTGTCGGCCGCTAATGTCGAAGTTCTCTATGGCACGGGTGGTTTGTACACCGTAGAGGGCATCCGACGGCACTTGGCGTTGGCCAAGCAAATCGCTCTCTGTACGGAATTTATTGTTACTCATATTAGTTGCTTTTTTTTTATAAAGGATTGTAACTCTGTTGGGAAATTGCAGTTTTTTGCATTAGTTTCCGCCTGCAAAAATACAACTTTTTTTCCATATAAAAAAGCAATCTGACAAGTTTAAATGCAAAAAAGTACAAGGCTTGAATATCAATCAGATACCCAAGCCTTGACTATGTTTTGTTTCTGTCTTGAAGTATTACCAGAGTTTGGCGCGTTTCTCGGGAGCGATCCACATGCCGTCACCTTCCTTGATACCGAAGGCTTCGACAAATTCGGTTATCTGCGGCAGGGCGATGTTCACGCGGTTGCGACCCAGCGAGTGGACATCCATCTGGGTGAGTTGCAGGGCAGCGGCGGGACGGATGTTCGAGGCCCACACGGCGGCATATGCCAGGAAGAAGCGCTGCTCGGGAGTGAAACCATCCATTTCTTTGCTGTTGACCTGTTTCTTGGCAATGGCATTCTGCATGGCGAGGTAACTCACATGGAGACCGCCGTTGTCGGCAATGTTCTCGCCGAGGGTAAGTTCACCGTTGCCGTGGATGAGGCCATACTCGGGATCGTCGAGGGCAACGCAAGCGTTGAAGGCGTCGATAAGGGCCTGCTTATTGGCGTTGAAGTTGGCGGCGTCAGCTTCGGTCCACCAGTCGTTCAGATTGCCGTCCTTGTCATACTGGCGGCCTTGATCGTCGAAGCCGTGGGTCAGCTCGTGGCCGATCACGACGCCGATGGCACCGTAGTTGGCAGCCTCGTCAGCCTGCATGTTGAAGAACGGGGGCTGCAGGATGGCAGCGGGGAAACAGATTTCGTTGGTGGTGGGGTTATAGTAGGCATTCACCGTCTGCGGGGTCATTTGCCACTCGTCGCGGTCAACTGGCTTGTTGATTTTGCTAAGCATATAGTCCATGTCGAACTCGTTGCTGCGCACGACGTTGGCATAATAGCTGTCGTCCTTGATTTCCAGGCCGCTGTAGTCGCGCCATTTGTTGGGGTAGCCTATCTTTACGAGGATGGTGCTGAGTTTGGCGTGGGCGTTGGCTTTGGTGCTGTCGGTCATCCATTCGGCCATGTCAATACGCTGGCCGAGTGCGTCGATAAGGTTCTGCACGAGTGTCTCCATGCGGGCCTTGGCTTCTGCCGGGAAATAACGCTCTACGTAGAGGCGTCCGAGGGCTTCGCCCATGGCACCTTCAACAGTCGAGGTGACGCGTTTCCAGCGTGGACGGTTCTCCTGACGACCGCTCATCAGTTTACCATAGAATTCGAAGTTGGCATTCACAAAGTCGTCGCTGAGGTAGCTGGCGGCACTGGTGATTTCATGCCATGCGAAATAGGCTTTGAGTGTTTCGATATCGGCATCTTTAAGAACGCGATTGACTTCGGCGATGTAGTTGGGCTGGGCGATGTTGAAGCTCTTCATGCCGTCCATGATGTTCATGGTTTCGAAATATCCTTTCCAGTCGATGTTGGGTGCGAAGACTGCAGCCTCCTCTACGGTGTAGCGGTTGAAGGTCCCCTGAGGGTCGCGGTTCTGGAGTTTGGTGTTCATGGCTTTGGCCAGACGAGTCTCGAAAGCCATAACGGTTTGTGCGAGTTTGTCGGCCTTCTTTCCACTCATCTTGTCGTAGCCTGCCATGGCGAACTCTTTCTCCATCAGGTCAACATAGCCTTTGCGGATGTTCTTGTTGTTGCCTTCGTCGAGCAGGTAGTAGTCGCGGTCGCCAAGACCGAGGCCGCTCTGGTAGGCCCAAGCGATGCACATCGAAGCGTCATCCTTGTCGGCTTCGCCAAAGACACCAAAGAGCACGTGATTGCCGCGACGGTGCATCTTGAGCACTTCGGCCCAGATGTCATCGCGAGTCTTGAGAGCGTTGATTTCCTCGAGGTAGGGCATCAGAGGGGCGGCACCTTGCTCCTGCAGGCGGACACTGTCCATACCGATGTTGTAGAGCATGGCAATCTTGTCGGCCAGCGAGCCGGCTTCATTCTCGTTTTTGCTCACGGAGTCGATGATTCCGTTGATGTTCTTGAGTGCGTTCTCGGCCAGTACGTCGAAGGCACCGTAGCGCGAATGCTCGGCGTCAAGCGGGTTGTTGGCCATCCATCCGCCGCAAGCATACTGGTAGAAGTCGTCTTCCAGGCGAGCTGTGGTGTCAAAGTTGTCGGTGTTGATACCCGACGTGAGTTGGGCTTTGTGCTGACAACCGGTAGCGATAATTGCCATAGTTGCAATTGATAAAATGGTTTTTTTCATGTTTTTTACTTATTTTGTTTTTGCTTATTTTAATTCAATAAATTGATTTATAATCAATTTGATGCTGGTTTACGATCTTTTGTAAGATACAAAGGTAGTAAAAAAAATGATACACAACAAGTACTTTGTTTTTTTTGAGAAACAAAGTTGGTGACTTACCATAGAGTGTCACATATCGTGGAATAGAAATGACACGGGACGCCAACTGCGTTGTTTCTCTGTGATTAAGGAGTATGGTTTTTCTGCTATTTTCCCAAAAAAATGTATCTTTGCAGACGCAATTTGGATTCGGTGGATGACTCTAAACGTTGAACTTTCAGGACATTATACGCACGGACGCATTCTGCGTACGGTGCTTCCTAGCATTGGGATGGTGCTTGTTACGTCGATTTACTCAATTGTCGACGGCTTTTTTGTGTCAAATTTTGCTGGTAAGACGGGATTTGCGGCTGTTAATCTTACCTTCCCAGTAATTATGATGATTGGTTCGCTGGGGTTGATGATAGGTTCAGGAGGAGCGGCCCTTGTCTCGAAAATTAAAGGCGAAGGGTATCCACAAAAAGCAAACCGTGTATTCACAATGCTGGTCCAGTTTGGCATGGTGCTTGGACTCGTGCTTGGTGTTGTAGTTGCACTGGCGGCACCTTTGGTGTCGCGTTGGCTGGGGGCAGATGATCCAATGATGGATGAATGCATCCTATATATCCGTCTGAATATGATTGGAATGCCGGGATTTGTTTTGCAGATGGCTTTCCAATCGTTCTACATGGCAGCCGAACGTCCGCAGTTGGGTACACTGATGTCAGTGGTTGCGGGTGTGAGCAATATCATTCTCGACGCGATATTGGTTTGGGCTTTGGGCATGGGTGTGGCTGGAGCGGCATTGGCTACTGCTGCGGGTTGTACAGTGGGCGGGTTCTTCCCAGTGTTTTATTTCGCTTCGAGGTACAACCGAGGATCGCTGAAAATCACACCATCTCGCTTTATATGGCCGTATATAGGCAAGGCTTGCACGAATGGCATGTCGGAATATGTCGGCAACATTGCGATAAATATTGTTACCATTTGCTACAATATGCAGTTAATGCGTTTCCTCGGAGAGGACGGCGTGTCAGCCTTTGGTGTCATGATGTATTTTGCTTTTATCTTTTCTGCTGTGTTTATAGGCTATAATATTGGCATTACCCCTATAATCGGCTACCACTTCGGCGCCCGTAATACTGAAGAGCAACGGTCGTTGATGCTAAAGTCTTTGACCATCATTGGAGTGTCGGGTGTACTGATGACCCTTTCGTCCGAATTTTTTGCCGAGCCGTTAGCACGGATATTTGTTGGTTACGATGTTGCACTTACCGCTATTACCGTTAATGGTATGCGAATCTATATGTTAGCATTTCTTATCGCTGGTTTGAATATGTTCGTATCTGCCCTCTTCACCGGTCTTAACAACGGAATTGTCAGCGCGGTGGCGGCTTTCACACGTACGTTGGTGTTCGAACTGACATGCGTCTGGGTGTTGCCCTCTCTGTTGGGAATCAACGGTATATGGATGTCGTGGGGAATAGCCGAGGTTTTGTCATTGTTGCTCTCGGCTTTCCTCGTGGCACGCTTTGCCCCACAGTTGCTGAAAAA
>DBXQ01000006.1 GCA_002309955.1 Bacteroidales bacterium UBA1208 | reverse complement strand
CTGGCAGGTAGTCCTCACCGACGACCACGGCAACGACGTCCTCGACACCTACCGTCAGGAACCCAACATCACCCTCAGCGACCTCACACCCGGCACCAACTACGTAGTCAAGGTCCGCACCGTCTGCGACGATAACAACTTCAGCGCCTACGTCTCTGTCAACTTCCGCACCACTGGCGGTGAAGGCATCGACAACGTCTCCGGCGCTTCCTGCTCCATCTATCCCAACCCCACCAGCAACTCCACCACCGTCAGCGTGAGCGGTGTCAACGGAAAGGTCAAGATAGAAGTCGTCGACATGAACGGCCGCACCGTTGCATCCGAGACACTCGAGTGCAGCAGCGACTGTGTCAAGACTATGGATGTCAACAATCTCGCTCAGGGTGCCTACTTCGTACGCATCACTGGCGACAACACCAACATGGTGAAGAAACTGATTGTTAGATAAACTCTCCTATCAGTAAGACAAGTCTTACTGGTTTACTCCACCAAGGCGGATAGTTCGTTGAACTGTCCGCCTTTCTTTTTCACTATTTTTCACACTCCACACAATAAAAAGGTCCTTTTTCTGTTAACGATTTATAATCGTTCATTATGACTCGACAACAACGCCGCATACAAATCATCCAAGCATGCCTTCAGCAACAGCAACAGCTGGCCGACACTGCCAAACAAGAAATGGAGTCGGCTCAGCAGCAAAGCAACGACTATGGTGCCAATGTCGACCGCTACGACTCCTACCGTACCAAAATGATGCGCACTCGCGACATGTATGCCAAACAGCTCTCCAATGCCAATGCCGGCATCCGGGTTCTGCAAGAACTTCTCAACCATTCCCCCTTTGAAAAAGCCGAGCACGGAGCCATCGTTATCACAAACCGCCAAAACTTCTTCCTCAGCATCGGAGCGGGGAAGTTCATGGTTCCTTATCGCTCTGCCGAATCCGTCCCGCAGCAAGTCTTCTTCGCCATTAGTGCACAGACTCCCATTTATATGGCTCTCAAAGGGAAAAGCACCGGCGACTCTATTACTTTCAACGGTATCACCCAGACCATCACTGAAATAATATAACCCATATAAAAATCCGACAATCATGATTAGCATCATCGAAATCGTAGGCGCCTTTTTGGTTCTTTTCGCCATCATCGACATCACAGGTTCCATTCCCATCTTCCTATCGCTCAAACACAGCGGAAACAAATACAATCCCCTCTTTGCCGCACTCATCTCCCTGCTCATCTTCGTCATTTTCTTTTTCCTTGGCGATGCGGCTCTCAAGCTTTTCGGTGTCGACATCCAGTCGTTTGCCGTGGCTGGTTCTATCGTACTTTTCATCATGGCTTTTGAGATGATTCTGGGTGTCGAAATCTTCAAGAACGAGAGTGGTGGCGCAGGCTCTACTGTTGTACCTATCGCTTTCCCCCTCATCGCCGGTCCCGGGGCACTCACAACGATTATCTCCCTCCGCGCCGAATATAACGACTTAAATATACTCATCGCCCTTCTGGTCAACATCGTTATCGACTATCTTGTGCTTCGCTATATCGACCGTCTGGAAAGGATTCTGGGTGGCACGTTGATTTCTATTCTCCGAAAATTCTTCGGTGTTATCCTTCTTGCCATTGGTGTCAAACTGTTCACTACCAATCTGGGTAGCATGATCCACAATTTGAATCTCTAATAAAGGACATATTAATGAATGCGCTAATACATTAACGTGTCAATCAGACTAACGAATCAACACATTCTCGAATAAAAAAGGCCCATGCGAATTGCCGTACTCCTACCCTGCTACAACGAAGAGCCCACCATTGCCAAAGTGGTGACTGACTTCCACACTGCCCTTCCCCAAGCCGACATATACGTCTACGACAACAACTCCACTGACGGCACCGCCCAAGCCGCTCTACAAGCTGGTGCCATTGTGCGCCGCGAACCCATGCAAGGCAAAGGCAACGTCATCCGCCGCATGTTCCGCGAAGTGGATGCCGACATCTATCTTATGGCCGATGGCGACGACACATACCCTGCTGACCAAGCCCCCCAAATGATTCAACCCATCATTGACAACAACATCGACATGGTCATTGGCGACCGACTCTCCTCCACCTACTTCGAGCAGAACAAACGTCCCTTCCACAACGGTGGCAACCGCATGGTACGCTGGCTTATCTGCCATTTCTGGCACACCGATGTTCACGACATCATGACAGGCTATCGCGCTTTCAGCCGTTCGTTCGTAAAGAATTTCCCCGTCATGTCTGGCAATTTCGAAATTGAGACTGAGATGACTATTCATGCCCTCGACCACCGTTTCCTCATCTGCGAAATCCCAGTGGTCTACCGCGACCGCCCCGAAGGAAGCGTGTCGAAACTCAACACTTTCTCCGACGGTCTCAGCGTGCTTAAGACTATTGTCCTTCTTTACAAAGGGTACCGACCCCTGCGCTTCTTCTCGTGGATGGCCATCCTCCTTGCCCTTGCGGGAGTGCTGATGCTCATCCCCGTCCTTATCGAATACTTCCACACGGGTCTTGTCCCCCGTTTCCCCACACTCATTGTCTCCATGTTCCTCCTGCTGTCGGCATTGCTGTCGCTCTTCACAGGTCTTTGTCTGGACGTTATCGTCAACAAAGACCGTAGGAATTACGAACTCCATCTAATTCAGCAAAGCAACAACCAACCGTCAGTTCTATGAAACATCCATGGGTAAAATATCCTGTCGTCTTCGCTGCATTGATTGCGTTTTATCTGCTCTTTGCCCTTGTGGCCAATCTGCTGCCCAATGCGCCCATCATCCGCCATGCGGCACGAACTCTTGCCAAAGATGATTTGCAGAACGACTTCTTCTTTGTCTACTCTTGCCGTCCAGCTTACTATCTCGATAATTTCACCGACGCCCTTATCCTGAACCAAGCCTGCAACGGGGGCAGCGAACATTTGCTCACCAGCATGTTGCTCAATCCCCGAGCCCATAATGGCGAAAGCGAGTGCGCAAGTCTGAAATGCTTCATCCATGGCGACACTACCCTGCACCCCATTTACTATGGCCGCTACTGGCATGGTAGCACGTTCCTGATGCGTTTCCTGCTCTCGTTTTGGGACTACCCGTCTTTGCGCATTCTGTTTTATCTGATTTCCTCGGTTCTGCTGGCATGGGTTGCCGCCGTGCTATACCGCCGCATAGGCAAAGCTGTGGCACTGTTCTTCGTACTGGCTTTGGCTTTTGTCAACTGTTTCATGATGCAACACTCCATCCAATTCCTGCCCGTGCTGCTCATTGCTTTAGCCGCCACACTGTGGGTGGCTTACCGCGTAACGGAGCCTCGGCAGCTGACGCTTGTCCTTTTCATCGCGGGTTCGCTGACGGCCTTCTTCGACCTCCTCACCTGTCCTGCCATGACGTGGGGCATCCCATTGTGTGTCTACCTCATGAAGCAACAACGCCATCCCGACGGCCGTTCCTGGCTCCGACGGCTGGGGTCATGGGCTGATGCATCGGTGATGTGGGCTATAGGCTACGGTGCCACATGGGTCAGCAAATGGGGTATCGCCACTGTCCTGACGGGCGAGAACATCATCCGCGACGGTGCCAAGGAGTTCGCCCTCCGTGCCGGTGCCCAAATCGACTACTCCCGCCTTGATGCCGTCACCAACAATCTATCGCTCATCCCTCGGTATTACGTTGTCTATATCCTTATCCTGATGGGAATTCTCATGCTGTGGCGTTTCAACCGCAAAGGAATCGGCACCGCCCTGCTCTGTCTGCTCACCGCCGTGCCACCGTTGCTGTGGTATTTTGTCGCTGCCGACCACTCCTACCTCCATAACTGGTTCACCTACCGCAGCCTTTCGGTCTGCCTGATGGCAGTATTCTTTGCCCTCACCGCCCTCGTGGACTGGCAACGCATTAAGCAATTAAGAATTAAACATTGACGGCAAGCTAATTTTCAATTCTCACTTTTCAATTTTCAGTTCCTCCCCGTGATATTCAGCAGTCACATATTCCTCCTCTATTTCCTGCCGGCATTCTTGCTGCTCTACTTCCTTGTTCCCGTCAAGTGGCGCAACGTTGTCCTGCTTGTCGCATCCATCGTCTTCTACGCTTGGGGCGCTCCCGATTTCATCCTTATCCTCTTGGCCTCCACCGTTGCCAATTTCTATCTGGTCAAAGCCATGCACCATGCAAAACGCTTAGGCCTGAAGAAACTCTACTGCACATTGGCCATCATCCTCAGCCTCGGCTTGCTGGCCTACTTCAAATACGCCAATTTCTTTGTCGACAATGTCAATGCCCTCCTCACCGCTTTCGGTCTTGGCGCCATGTCGTGGACAAAAGTCCTACTGCCTATCGGTATCAGTTTCTTCACTTTCCAATCCCTCACTTATGTGGTCGATACCTATCGCGGTGTCAACGCCCCCATGCAGCGGCTCACCGACTATGTGGTCTACATCATCATGTTCCCCCAACTCATCGCCGGCCCCATCGTGCGCTATACCGACATCGCCGACCAAATCACAGCCCGCCGCCGTTTGCGCTGGGACGAATGTCTGCAGGGATTCTACCGCTTCGTCATCGGCCTGAGCAAAAAGGTTCTTATTGCCGACGTCATTGGGCGTACCGTCGACATAGTCCTCGCCTCCGACCTCTCCTCGCTCGACTCTTCCACCGCCTGGATTACCATCATGGCCTACACCATGCAGCTCTATTTCGACTTCTCGGGCTACAGCGACATGGCCATCGGTCTGGGACGCATCATAGGATTCCGCTTCCCCGAAAACTTCGACAATCCATACAATTCGACCAGCATCACCGAGTTTTGGCGCCGTTGGCACATCACCCTCGGTGCCTTCATGCGCAACTACCTCTACATCCCTTTAGGCGGCAACCGTCACGGCACTGCTCGCACTTATCTCAACCTCTGGGTTGTTTTCCTTCTCAGCGGACTGTGGCACGGTGCCAGCTGGAACTTCGTCCTATGGGGAGCCTACCACGGCTTATTTCTCGTAGTGGAACGCATCCTGTCCCGCCACATCCCCCTATTCGATACCAAACGACGCCACCCCCTCTTCGTATTGCCCACCTTCATTATCCTACTTGTCGGCTGGGCCATCTTCCGTATTGAAGACCTCCCTTCCTGCTGGCTTTTCATCCAACGGCTCTTCGATTTCGGCAAGCCAATTTTCAATTCTCAATTCTCAATTTTCAATTCTCAATTCTACGTCACCCTCCTTGTCGCACTCTTTTTTGCTTTCCTCACCCTCTTCCCCTTCGGCAAACGGATGCAACGCTTTGCTTTCCACACCAACTATAGTCCCAAAGGCCACATCCCCGTATGGCTCACGGCCTGCCTGCTCTTCTTTTTCTGCCTCGGCGCACTGACCGCCACCGATTTCAGTCCATTCATCTATTTCCGATTCTGACACCATGCGCAATACGCCCAAGATACTCTGCCTTGTCACCATGACGCTCTTCCTGCTCACCATCCTGCAGGGAGCCACACATCTCATCAATGTCAAACCGCTCAAAGGGGCATACATCAGCACAGACAAGCCACAGTTCACCTTCAAAAATTTCATGGCAGGCGACTGGCAACATCAGATAGATGCATATAGCAAAGACCATCACGGCTTTCGCGAGCCCGCCATCCGTTTTTACAATCAATATCTCTGGTCCGTCTACCACCACTCCACCAACCCCGGCTCGGTGGTAGTGGGAAAGGACAATTATCTTTTCGAGCCCTATTTTGTGGATGAACACTACACCGGCTGCTTTCACCACTACTACCCCGACAGCATCCCGGACTACGAGAAACCCAATATCTTCTACCGTCGCATGAGCCGTCTGGCCAAACTGCAAGCCATCCTCGAAGAACAGGGTGTACATCTCTTCCTCGCCCTCCTGCCCGGCAAGGAACGCATCTACCCCCAATATTTACCTGACCGCGGAGCAAAAGCCCACGGCGACCGTCTCTGGGGTCACCACCGCGCCTACGACTACTACAGCAACTCCCTCTACGATTTCCGCCACATTGATCTCTGCCACTGCTTTGACAGCCTCAACGGCCACACCCCATACCTCCTTTTCACCAAAACCGGCACCCATTGGAGCAACATTGCCAGCACCTACGCCTTCGACTCCATTATGCACTACATGCAGACCTTCGGCCCCACAATCCGTCCCGTCACCCTCGGCCAGCCCTATTACAGCTCCACCCGTGAGCCAGACGCCGACCTTGACGACCTACTCAATAAAACTTTCCGTATCCCTGCCGAACGCAACCAATACGTCGATGTCACGCTTGCCGAACCCGCTCCCGAGCGCAACCCATCTCTGATAGTCATCGGCGACTCCTTCTTCTGGAACATCCTCTACAACTTCCCCATACAGGAACTTTTCTCCAATTTCCGCTACTGGTACTACTTCAGCACCATCTACTACGACCCTGCCCACGACAACGTCGCCGACGTCGACCTTGTTGACGAACTGCTCCGAACCGACTACGTCATGCTCTCCTATTGCACTGTGCAACTATACAACTGTGGAAACGGATTCATCAACCGCGCCCTCATCGAACTCTGCTACGACCCCGACGAGATACAAGCCGTCCGCGACAGCCTAAGCCGTACCGCCTTGGGTGATAACATCGACTCGCAAAAAGCCATTGACGAACTTATCGACCAAAACTTGGAGCAGTACTTCCCCGCTTTGGCAGAAAGCCATCCCACCAAGCGTTGCTCCCGACTCGCCGCCGTGACCGCGGCAAAGCTGCAATAACCCCCTCAACACATCCCCACATCTCGGTCTCCCCCTTTCAACCCAAATCTGGCAACCAATTTCAGGGAAAGTCACAGAGTGCAAATCACGCAGGGTTTGCTCTCTGCCGAGACGAGAAAACGACAGTTGCGAAGAAACCGACCCATCCACAATATGTTGTTCGTTTCATTTCTGCAATCGCGACAAACGAGATATAACCAGTTCTTCATACCTGTCCTTCATTTCCTTTTTCAGGAAAGAATTGTGGATGAGCGTCTGCCATTGGGGGAGAGCCTTTTGAAGGCTGGCAACAAGGCGCAACACCACAACATCCTCCAACCCCATTGTTTTTGCAGCGTTCATAAAATCATCCAAACCCAATCTTGACTTTCGTCCGGAAAGAGAAAGTGCCAGCTCCTTGTCGTCCTTTGGATTGACAATGGCCGCATTGATGAGGTCGTATGCAGGTGTAAGGTGATAATCATTGGCAGGACGGTAAAGCGAAAAGTTCTTCAAGTGCATGTCGTTATTGCCGGTGACAAAGCAAAAAAGCAGCAGTTGCATATAGTTTGCAATGTCAAGTTTTGGGGTGCCGCTATACTGAACGATAGCCTTTGCTATCTGCTCATACGACCCTTTGTATTTATATTCTGTGGGATGCAATGTCAGTTGGCACATATCTTCCATGTCTATCTTCTCACCGTCTTTAGTTCGGTCAATACGCTTGGTGATATAGCCCAGTCGGCCATCTGCCAAACGAATCAGACTGTGTGGCACAACATTGATTTTTGCCGCCTCTGCAAGGTGCATGGTCAAGTCCTCGTTTTCGGGCAGTTGCGGATAGTCTTCCGTCTGTGGCTTGAAGATATAGTCACCCCAAAGCCCCACAATAGTCAGTCGGCTGCAACCCTCATGTTTGCTGAGGTTGAGTGACAGCTTTGGCTGCACACCAGTCAGCGATGTCTGTGCTCGGATAACTTGTTCGGCCAACCGGTCGAGATCTTCATGCCGATATTCCAGCAACGGAACATTCTTTGTCCCAAAAAACTTACGGGCACATTTTGGGTGAAAGTCTTTCTGTCCTTCTTCCAGTTCTTGATAGCAATACAGACACTTACTCATCACACTTCATCTCCTATGTTTTGTCTCGAAACAACACTGACAGAGCCTATGCACTCTTTGCAACAGAGCAGCAACAATGACATACGATCGAGAATGCTTATGTCGGTATTGCGGAGAGCAATGTCGAGCAACCAACCCTCGGGTATCAGTCCATCGAAGAAAGGAAACAGAACGGGACTCACAAACGCTTCTGACTGCAAAGGGAATGTCAGACTGACAGGCCGCGCGTCGTCACGCATAAGGTACACATCGTCATAACAAAAACGATACTCGCCTCCATCTTCTGTCAGAACACCTGCAAAGACTCCTTTTCTGTATATATCTGCTTGTCTCATTGCTTTTTGGTTGCTGTTAATTCGTAATTGAACAAATCCAAAAGCTGATTCACCTTATCCATCCTTAGTGATGGCTTCCCCTGCTCCAGATTACGCACAAAACAGAGGCCAACCCCCGACTTCATAGCAAGCTCCTCCTGTGTAAGGCCATATTCCTTTCTGAGGGCTTTCACCACTTTTGATAATTGCGTTGTTCCCATATCCGGTTATATTATTTCGGCTGCAAAAATACACAATATTTTTCATATTACATCATTTCGCATATAAAAAAGAATACATTTAATACTTTTATATGCTTTATAATATAATCCAGGAATCTTTTAGAACAAAGCGGAGATTTGTGAAATGGAAAGGCTGATAACAACCGTTTTATCCCATTTTTCGTCTCGATGGCCGATATAAGCCTGACCGTTCTTCCGTCACTCCATATTCCTCAGTTCTCCCATCGTTCTCCCATCGTTCTCCCATTTCAAAAGGAGAACTGAGGTCGAAGGGCAGGCGAAAGGACGAACCAAGGGCAGCGCAAAATGGACTTGGGTGCAGGTTGGGGAGGATTCGCGGAAAAGGATGTAGGTTGAAAAGGGATGACGGGAATGGAGGCATCGTTTTTGCTGTGCCCTGACAACGGGGAAGCCGGAGTAACAGGAAGGGACTTCTATGAACTGCCTTGAAAAGGCATGTGTCGAAGCAGTATCTGGATAATGCCTAATGACCCATGGGAAATCAAGGCATTCAGTATTCGGTAATTTCGGAGAACTGACGCCAACCAACGGCTTGATGGTAAGATTCGTAGGTGGCCGTGGGAACCCGCACGGGGATGTCGAGATCCACTTGGTCGAAGGAGGACTCGTCAAGCTTGGGGGGCTCGGGGTTTTGAGAGACGATATACTCTATACGTTTGCATCCAGCAAAAGCGCCTTCACCAATATCCTTGATAGTGGAAGGGAGAGTGAGTCGCGTGATGCGATCGCATCCAGCAAAGGCAAAGTAGCGGATAGCCGTGACGGTGTACACGGTAGTGTCGTCATCTTCAGGGTCGGCATGGCGACCGCGCGAACGGTCGGGAGTGACCACATCGGGAATAGTCAACTGTCCGGAGGGTTTGCGGAAGCCTTTCCAAGGCTGCTCTTCACTATTGCCTGGGTAAGTGACTTCAACAGTTGCACCGTTCTTGCCTCCAGTGGAAGTGATATAGAAGTAAAGTGTGTTGCCGCCAATCTTTTTGGCAAAGTCATATTCTTGAGCCTGTGAAAAACTAAAAGCTAAAAGACAAAAACCAAAAAGACAGAATGCCAAACCTTTTGTGCCTATCTTATAATTTCTCTTTTGCATGACAGTACATTTTTTGCCACAGATAACGCCCATGTCGGAAAAATATTGTATCTTTGCAGTCCAAAACAGGGGTCGAAAAGGTTGGAATGGTTCTCTTTGCTTAAAAGTTTAAAAATCTGAACGGTATACGCACCTTTAAGACCCTACAACACAAATTTTTTAAAACCTTACAATAATCATGGACACAAAAGAGATTGAAACACGTGTGGCGAAAGCACGAGAATTGCATGAGAAGGGAATGAACTGCTGCCAGGCAGTGGTGATGGCTTATGCCGACAAATTACCTATCGAAGCGGAAAACGCCATGAAGATGGCATCCCCTTTCGGACGCGGCATGTCGGGGTTGCGAGAGACCTGCGGCTGTGTGACTGGCATGGCCATGGTGTGCGGTTTGTGCGACCAGACGATGATGGTGAAAGGGCTGGGTAACCGTTTCCGCGAAGAGAATGGAGACCTGAACTGCTTTAAGCTACTGCAGCTGCAAGGCAAAGACCATTCGTGCAACGATTTGGTGGCCTGTGCCGCCCGCCTGATTGGAGAGACGATTTGAAGCCGATTAGGCTTATGAGGCCCATGGGGCTTACAAGTCCTATAAGACTTATAGTAAAATTTAAAACTAACACCATGAAAAGAATCTTATTACTGATTGCGACGATGGCAGCATGGTGCGGCATGGCACAGACATTGCAGACTCCGTGGGCAGCCAAAGTTGACAAGGAGATGCCTCATCGCGAATACCCCCGTCCTATTATGCAGCGCAGCCAGTGGTTGTGCCTGAACGGGCAGTGGGACTATGCCGTGAAGGACAAGGGATGCCCCGAACCCACCCGCTGGGACGGGAAGATAACGGTGCCGTTCTGCATCGAGTCGCAGTTGTCGGGGGTGCAGAAGCCTTTGACAGAGAAAGAGGAGCTGTGGTATCACCGTGAGTTCACCGTCCCTGCCCGCTGGAAAGGACAGCACGTGATGTTGAACTTCGGCGCGGTGGACTGGCAAGCCGACGTGTATGTGAACGACATCCACATCGGGTGCCACAAGGGAGGATACACAGCCTTCGGGTTTGACATCACCCCGTATCTGAACCCCAAGGGGAGCCAGAAACTGGTGGTGAGGGTGTTTGACCCCACCAATAAGGGCTACCAGCCTGTGGGCAAGCAGACGCTCAACCCGCGCTCAATATGGTATACCGCCGTGAGCGGCATCTGGCAGACGGTGTGGCTGGAGCCTGTGGCGGAGAACCATCTGACCCATATCCGTCCTACTGCCGATGTGGAACACAGCACCTTAGAGTTGACATTAGGCAGCAGTAAAAGCAACGACGGAAGCATAATAGAGGCTACACTGACCGATGGAGACCGTATAGTGTCCACAGCCAAGGGGATGCCCAATGGCACCATGCGCCTGTCGGTGCCCGACGCCAAGCTGTGGAGTCCCGAGCGGCCATTCCTATACGGACTGCGTCTGGTAATGCGCAAAGAAGGAAAGGTGGTGGACGAGGTGAAGTCATACGCAGCCATGCGTTCCGTTGGCACCGGCCGCGATGCAGACAACGGGCATATGCGCTTACAGCTGAACAGAAAGAATTACTTCCAATACGGCCCGCTTGACCAAGGCTGGTATCCAGACGGTCTTTATACCGCCGCAACAGAAGAGGCCATGCTATATGACCTACAGGTGACCAAGCAATTAGGCTTTAACATGATAAGGAAACATGTGAAGGTGGAACCCGACCGATGGTACTACCTTTGCGACAGCATCGGGCTGTTAGTGTGGCAAGACATGCCCAGCGGCGACTATGGCAACCAGTGGGAACCCTACAAGTATAACGGCGGTACCGACAGGCAACGCACCTCCGCTTCGGCAGCGAACTACTACAATGAGTGGCGGGAGATTGTAGAGCAATGCGGACAACATCCTTGTGTGGTGGTATGGGTACCCTTCAACGAGGGCTGGGGTCAGTTTGAAACAGAGAAAGTGGTGGCCTTTACCAAAGAGCTTGACCCCTCACGGCTGGTGAACCCCGCCAGCGGAGGCAACCACCGCGCATGTGGCGACATCTTCGATATGCACCACTACCCACAGCCGACCATGCCACTATGCGACCCAGGACGGGTGAACGTGCTGGGAGAATACGGGGGCATCGGACTGCCCCTGCCCGGACACCTGTGGAAGGAGGACCAAAACTGGGGCTACGTGAAATTCCAGAACCGCAGGGAGGTGACGGATGAATATATAAAGTATGCCAAGGAGTTGAAAGAACTGGTGAAGCAGGGCTACAGCGCGGCAGTATATACCCAGACCACCGACGTGGAGAGCGAGGTGAACGGTCTGCTGACCTACGACCGGAGGGAGCTGAAGGTGGTGGCTGAGGAGGTCCGTCGCGTCAACAGAGAAGTAATAGCAATCGTAAACAACATCAAGGATATGGAGACATACACACTTACCAACAAGAATGGAATGACTGCACGGGTGACAAATTACGGCGGTCGCATCATGTCGTTGCTTGTACCCGACCGCAACGGAAAGCTACAGGACGTGGTATTGGGTTTTGACCAACAAGAGGACTATCTGCGAGAGAATCACTTGAGTGATTTCGGCGCAGCCATAGGCCGCTACGCCAACCGAATAGGCAACGGCCGCATTACTGTAGCCGGACAGACCTACCAACTGCCTCAGAACAATGGCCCACACTGTTTGCACGGTGGCCCTACGGGTTGGCAGTATCAGTTGTTTGAAGTAATCAATGTGACAGACAGCAGCATTGTGCTGGAACTTACCAGCCCACACGGAGACAACAATTTCCCTGGCTCAGTACACGTGAGGATGGTCTACACACTGACCGACGACAACACTCTTGACATCCAATATTCGGCCACTACCGATGCGCCCACTGTCATCAACATGACCAATCACAGCTATTTCAATCTCAACGGAGACGGGAACACCACTACTATGAACCACCTGCTGACAATCAATGCCGACCGATATACGCCTATTGACGGTACATTTCTCCCGATTGGCAGTTTTGACAATGTGGAAGGAACACCTTTTGATTTCCGCACTGCAAAGAGAATAGGCCAGGACATAGAGCTCGACAATGAGCAACTGCACAACGGCAAGGGATATGACCACAACTGGGTGCTGAACACCCGTGGCAGTATCGACAAGCCTTGTGCACGACTGGAAAGTCCCACTACAGGAATCGTGATGGAAGTGTTTACCACCGAGCCAGGGATGCAGGTGTACACAGGCAATTTCCTTGATGGCACAGTGAAGGGGAAAGGAGGCATTGCTTATCAGCAGCGAAGTGCCGTATGTCTGGAGACTCAGAAATACCCTAACAGTCCTAACAACAGTTGGGCGGAATCGAACGCTTTCCTTAATCCTGGAGAAAGGTATGAGAGCCACACACGATACCAGTTCAAGATATCGCGAGAGTAACAGGAAAAAAGGCAGTCCCCTGTAGGGGACTGCCTTTCAAACAGAACAACCATTAAGTAATTATTCGGCGAGTGCCATATATTTATCCACCTCGTTCCATTCGGGACTTTCGGGGTAGTTGTCTTTAATTTTCTGGAAGGCTTCGGCAGCGGATTTCTTGTCGTTGAGCTGCAGGTAAATCATTCCGGCTTTCCAAAGAGCAACGGGAGCGACAGTGAAATTCTCAGCGTTGGCAGCGGCGGCTTTCTCGTAATATTTCACAGCCTCGGCGGCGTTGCCTTGCTCGGCATAAGCATCGCCAATAAGCATCTGTGAAAGGGAACCAGTGAAGAGGTCTTTGCCTTTGTAAGACTTAAGATAGTCGATAGCCTCGTCGTATTTGCCCAGGTTGAGTTGGCAGATGCCAGCATAATACTTGGCCAAATTACCGGACTTGGTGCAGCTATACTCGTCGATAATTTCGGCAAAACCCATGAATTCTTCGGTGCCGTTGAGAGCCTTTTCGAAATCGCCCTCGTTGAACCATTGCTCAGCGGCAAACATGTCCTCGGCGGCGCGAACCTGACGGGGCTGGGCTACCAAAGCCACATAAGCCCATATTGCCAGAGCTACCACAATAACAGCGCAACCTACAATGGTGATAGTTTTTTTGTTCTTTTTAATGTACTGCTCGGTTTTGGCAATAACGCCGCTAACCTCAAGATTTTTCTCTTCGTTAGTTTCTTTCATTATGTTTAGTTTTTTTATTTTTCGAAAGTGCAAAATTAGTCATTTTTTTTCATTGGGACGAATATTTTTTATTCTTTGAGTTTTTTTTTATGTGATGAAATATTTTTAACATTTTACAAAATGCTACATGATAGTACGTTATGCATAGACAAAAGAAATTCTTTCAAAAAAAAAAGTTTTAATAGCTTTTTTTATTTATCTTTGCAAATTGGATATTTATGTATAGAATACCAAAAAAATAGAGATTATGAACACTAATATAAAATATCTCGGCATGGAACTGAGCAGTCCGATAGTAGCGGGCAGCTGCGGTCTCACAGCCAATATAGACAATCTCTGCAAAATGCAGGAATGCGGAGTCGGTGCAGTGGTTTTGAAATCCATTTTTGAGGAACAAATAATATATGATATAAAACGTAATACCCATATCCACGCACCTGTGGGAAACTACGGAGACAGCTATGAATACATTGCCCAACACGTGGCAGCTGACTCTGTGGCTAAATATTTCTCGCTAATACGTGAAGCCAAAGACAAACTTACCATTCCTGTCATTGGCAGCATTAACTGTTTCTCACATGAAAACTGGATTACCTATGCCAAGCAGTTCCAAGATTCGGGATGCGATGCGCTGGAGTTGAACATGGCCATTATGCCTTTTGACACCTCGCTTTCGGCTGACGATGTGGAGCGCACTTTCAGCAACATTATCCAGTCACTGCGCAAATCCATCTCCATTCCCATCAGCATCAAAGTCGGAACCTATTTTACCGACCTTGCCAAGTTTATGCAACAATTATCATGGTCGGGTGTTCAAGGCATCACTATGTTTAACAAATCCCTACAAGTGGATATAGACATTGATGAAGAGTGCCTGCGCAACGCTGACTCGCTCACCCAACCCGGTGAGATATACAACACCCTGCGCTGGACAGCCATTTTGAGCAAGAAACTGCGTTGCGACCTATGTGCAACTACCGGTGTCAGCAACGCCCACGACGTAGTAAAACTTCTCCTTGCCGGAGCCACAGCCGTACAGGTGGCTTCCAGTCTCTATCGCAACGGTGTAGAGTATGTTAAAGAACTCAATGCCGGACTGCAAAGCTGGATGGAGAAGAAAGGGTATGAAAACATCGACCAATTCCGCGGGAAACTGGCCCTTAAACAAAATGACAAGGCCAGTATGCTGATGCGCACTCAATTCATGAACTATTTTGCAGAAATCAAATAACACAATGAGTTTCAAGACCGTTTCACTGTAGAGAAGGAAAAACTCATATTATCACTCTCAACGAATGAAAGAAACAAAATAATAATGTAAACACTATCACATCATGGACAACACACAAGAAAAAACCGTGAGCTTTTTCCGCTTCGAGGATCTTCGCATCTATGCCAAAGCCACCGACTACAGCACATGGATTATCAACAACATCGGGCATCCAGAGAACGACATGCAACGCAATCTTGTCAACTCTTTTTGCCATTCCTCCTACGATATCGCACTGAATATCGCCGAAGGGTCCTCACGCAACAAGAACCAATTTGAGCACTACTTGAAGATTTCAAAATCTGCCATCCGCGAATGCATTGTATACACCACTGTTGCTTTCAACACCGGACTCTTCAATGAGGAAGAATGCAACCAATCGCGCGAATACCTGATGGAACTGACTCGCATGATTGGTGCCCTCATCATCTCGCTTCAACGTGGCAGCTCTCGTCGCCGTGAAGAATTTGAAAACGACGACAACGACACTACCGACGACACTACAAGCGATATCGACAACATTGATACCAATTTCTAATCACAAGTCCCCCAACTCCCTTACTCCTACCCCTCTTGTAGCACACTCATGTACCCTATATTAAATCATTTACATCACACTGAGACCGGCAATTTCTTTCTAATTGCCGGTCCTTGTGTCATAGAGGACGACTCGTCCCCTTTCCTGATTGCCGAAAAGCTTGTGGACATCACCGACAAACTGGCAATCCCTTTTGCTTTTAAAGCCTCCTACCGCAAAGCCAATCGCTCGCGTATCGACTCTTTCACCGGCATCGGCGACCAGGCAGGCTTGGACATCCTAAAAGCCATTAGAGAGCGTTTCAGCATCCCCGTGGTAACCGACATCCATACCGAACAAGAAGCTGCCATAGCAGCCCAATATGTCGATGTGTTGCAAATACCTGCATTCCTATGCAGGCAGACCTCATTGCTCGAAGCCGCTGCACAGACCGGAAAATGCGTAAACGTAAAAAAAGGCCAGTTCCTTTCGCCCGAAGCCATGACCCACGCAGTGGAGAAACTCAAATACTTCGGCAACGGAAATGTCATGCTGACCGAGCGTGGCACCACCTTCGGCTATCAAGACCTTGTGGTTGATTTCCGCGGCATTCCTTTGATGCAGAAAAACCAAGTTCCGGTAGTAGTTGACATCACCCATTCCCTTCAACGTCCCAACCAAACCTCAGGAGTCACTGGCGGCAATCCCGAGATGATCGAGACCATCGGTCGTGCAGCTGTAGCAGTGGGTTGTGACGGCCTCTTCATGGAAACCCACCCCAATCCTGCCGTAGCCAAATCAGACGGAGCCAACATGCTGCGACTCGACTTGGCTGAAGACCTGCTCAAAACATTGCTACGTATCCACAACGCCGCCACGAACCATTAATTTCTCCATCATCATGCTACTCAACTTAGAAAAGCCTATTGTCTTTTTCGACCTCGAAACCACTGGTGTCAATGTAGGCACCGACCACATTGTCGAAATATGCCTGTACAAGGTCAACCCAGACCAAAGCACAGAGCAACTGGTGCAACGCATCCGTCCCGTCGGAGCCGACGGCAAGACAATACACATCCCCGAAATAACCACAGCCATACACGGCATCAGCGATGCCGATGTGGCCGACAAACCCACATTCAGCCAATTGGCACCGACACTTGCCGACTTTATCGGTGATGCCGACCTCGCAGGGTACAATTCAAACAAATTCGATGTGCCTCTACTGGTAGAGGAATTTCTTCGCACAGGTCATAAATTCGACCTCAAATGCCGCCACCTTATCGATGTGCAGAACATCTTCCACAAAATGGAACAGCGAACCCTTAAGGCCGCTTACCGCTTTTATTGCGGGAAAAACCTGGATCACGCCCACTCCGCCGATGCTGACACTTTAGCCACATACGAAGTCCTCATGGCACAATTGGACCGCTATCAAGACAGCGAATACACCGCCCCTGATGGTACCGTGAGCAAACCTATCGTCAACGACATCGAACAACTCAGCCGATTCACCGTCAACAGCCAATGGGCAGACCTTGTAGGCCACATCGGCTATGACAAACAGCATCGCGAAATATTCAACTTCGGCAAACATAAAGGAAAGACCCTCGAGTCCGTTTTCTCCAGCGAACCTGCCTACTACGACTGGATGATGAAAGCAGACTTCCCCCTTTCCACAAAAGAGTGCATAAGCGAAGTATGGAAGCGCCGTCAAGAGAGAAAAATACAAGACCTAAAACTGCACTTCTCTTCCCAGGCCTAACCCTCCTCTAAACATCAACCCAAATCGGTCTTTGGAACACCGTCTCTAATTTTAACATTTACAAATATCATAATACCTGTCAAATTGAGGCCGTTTTTTCTAAAAACAGCCACTATATGACTTGTTTCCTAAATATTAAACCCAAATCGGTCATTAGGGTTAAAAAAAATTGTTTGGAGAATAAAAAAAATGTATATTTGCATACACAAATAAAACAGAATCGTACGCATCCATCACATACAAAACACATATTTACAACAGCTTATACTTATTATACCACTTAAACACAATAAAAAAAATGAAAAAACTATTACAATACCAAGGGGAAAGATGTGCCTCATAAAATAATTTTCGGTTCAGTGAAAAATAATCCTGTGACCCATAGGCTGGACGACAAATGTCCATAAGCATAATAAAATGACAAATCAATATTCACCATAAAATCATGTATTATGAACAACAAATATTTATACACAATACTATCCCTAATAGCAATGGCAGCAGCCATGAACGATGCTGCGGCGCAATGGCAACCAATAGTCGATTACCCAAACCCCAATTACCTATATCAAGAGATACCCTGCCCTGAGAAGATAACCCCCTACCGGGGGTTTGAGCCTCACATGGACAGGAGACACCCCATGTGGATTTCTTATATTTGCGATTCAACCTGTTATGACTATTTTACTATAGGGTGCCCCTTTTT
>DBXQ01000003.1:36880-46766 GCA_002309955.1 Bacteroidales bacterium UBA1208 | reverse complement strand
GAGCGTCAGAAGAAAGCCGACGCCGAAAGCAAGATAGCCGCCCTCAAAGCCCAGATAGAGGCCTTGGGTTGATGCTGTCAAATATGTACAAAGAGGGTTTGCTGAAGTTTGGGCAAGCCCTCTTTCTGTTAACGACAGCAGGCATTCGTCCGGAAAAATGTAGTTTTTATAGCTTTGATCGTCCGAAAAAATGTATTTTTTTGTTGAAAGTTCATCCGAAAAAATGTAAAATAATAGAGTAATAATATCAAAATCAAAGGATAACATGGGAATATCAGTACTACATATCAAAACCGAGGTGGAATGCCGCGTCTATCTCTTCGACGAGGAGAAAGGTGACGATTGCTTTTGGTCTGTTTTCAAACATTTCTGTTCCACACTTAATCGTACTTGACTATGCTCTATCCCACTATAAAACAATATATCGATGCCATTCGTTTGGCCGAGGACAACTTCGACCAACTGGCCGCCTATCGGCTGGTCACTGGGGCCGATGGCAATCCTATTATGAGCAGCGGTAATTACGCCGTGGTCTTTAAGATGCAGGACATTTGCGACGGCTCCTTCCATGCGGTGAAGTGTTTTCTCAAAGACCAACCCGGGCGTGCCGAGGCATACCACCTCATTGCCGACGAGCTGGAGCAGGTCACCTCTTCCTATCTCGCACACATCCGTTTCTTGGAGCGCGAACTCTTTGTGGACACTGGCAACGGAGGGGATGAGTATCCCGTGTTGGTGATGGACTGGATGGAGGGCATCACCCTCGACCGCTACCTGCGCCAACATCTGGATGACCCTTACGCCCTCGGCATGTTGGCATATCATTTTGCGCGATTAGGTGCCTGGCTTCTCACGCAGCCTTTTGCCCATGGCGACCTTAAGCCGGACAACATACTGGTGCGTCCCGACGGCACGCTGGTGCTGGTGGACTACGACGGCATGTACGTCCCCGCCATGCAGGGGCAGAAAGCCCTCGAGACCGGCACCCCCGACTTTCGCCACCCCCTGCGCACCGATGCCGACTTCAACGAGCATATCGACGACTTCCCCCTGGCCTCCATCCAGCTTTCCCTCCGTGCCGTGGCCTACTGCCCCGACTATCTCAACTGCTATGGTGCTACCGACAGACTGCTTCTCACCGACGCTGACTACCGCCGCCCCGACCAGTGCGCCTTCCTCCACAACGAGTTCCCTTCGCCTGATGTCGAGCTCAACCGCATCTATGCCCTCTTCCTGCTGGCTCTGAGTGAGCGCACCCTCTCGCAAGTTTCCTTCCGCCTCTTCAACTTGCAAAAGCCGATACCCGAAGTGTATACAGCCCCCGCTAACGAAGAGGAAATTGCCGAAGGAGTGAAAGATGCATACGGAGTTGTCTATAGCCGCGACGGCAAGGAATTGCTAGATTGCCAGAACGAAAATACTAGCCACTACCATGTAGATGTACGCGATGGCTGCCAAGTGATTAGAGGTGAGGCTTTTAGAGGATGTCGTGGCCTCATCTCCATCACCCTACCCGACGGCTTGACACATATCGGGGACAATGCCTTTTTGGGGTGCTACAATCTACCCGCCATCACACTACCGGACAGCTTGACACATATAGGGGAAGGAGCCTTTAGTGATTGCCGCAAGCTCACTGACATCACCCTGCCCGCCAGCCTGACACATATCGGAGACGGGGCTTTTGTAATTACAGGTATTAGGAATGTAATCAGCCACTCACCATTCTTTACATTTAGCGACGGTTGCTTAATAGGTAAACAAAACCACAAACTGATTGCTTTCTTTTCTGACCAAGAACATATTGTTTTGCCCGACGGCCTGACTCATATCGGTGACTTGGCTTTTTTTGAATGCGAAAAACTCACCGCCATCACCCTGCCCAATGGCCTGACGCATATCGGGGACAGGGCTTTTCTGGGATGTATAAAACTCACCGATATTACCCTTCCTGTCGGTCTGACACATATCGGGGACTCTGCTTTTCTGAGATGTGAAAAACTCACCGATATTACCCTCCCTGTCGGCCTGACACATATCGGAGACTGGGCTTTTTCTGGATGTGGCAATCTCACCTCCATTGCCCTACCTACCAGCCTAACACATATTGGGAACTGGGCTTTTATGCTTTGTAACAATCTCACCTCCATAGCCCTACCTACCAGCCTAACACATATTGGAGACGGAGCTTTCCTTTTTTGTATCAATCTCACCACCATCATTCTGTCCGCCAGCCTGACACATATTGGGGACAGGCTTTTTGGGGGGTGTTACAATCTTTCCCATATTTACATTCCGAATGGCATGAGAGCACATTTTGAGGCTTTGATAGAACCAGAATATCACTCAATAATCGTAGAGGCTAAGCCTGGCATAAACTGGATTACCTTTAATGCAGACATCCCGCTGGCCTAATAGAAGATTTGCCATTTTGAAAGTGTTATGATATATATTGACTCTTGCAGAAAAAAGGAGGATACCCTCCGCAAGCTTTACCCTGATGCCATGCTGATAGACGTGACCAGCCACGCCACAGACCAATGGCAGCAGCTCAGCCCATTCTATCCCCATTATAACATTCCAGTTCCTTTCAGCCCCGGGGTGAATGCCGCTTGTGTGGAGGGCGTGTGGCAGGGGTTGAAGGTATTCGAGCATGAGGATATTGACCTATCCTGTTTTACCAACGGCACCATGCACAACCTCAAACGCACGGTCGCTACCCACGGTCCCTGCATAGGCCACCGCAAAGGAGTGAAAGGCACCCAGCTGTTAGACTATGTGGAGGCCCGCAGGCAGATATTTATACCCACCTACGGCTGGATGCTGCAATACAAAGCCGCTGACCTCATCAAGCAACTGCGGCAGCTCAGCGCGACGCAAACCGTGGTGCTGCTGGACTTCAACACCAACGCCGACATTGAAGACACCTCCAAGCCCCTTTCGCACGCTTCGCTGGTGAAGGCCTACGCCGAGGGCCTCTATCCATACGGCACAACAACCCCCAAAACAATACAACAACTAACCCTCTTTTAATCCCTATGAACAAGAAAGCAAGTTGGAACGATTGCCAAGCTATCCTGGCCCAGTATGGCATCAAGAAACTCTATCATTTCACTGACCGCGACAACCTGGAGTCCATCATCCGCCACGGTGGCCTCTATTCGTGGTATGGCTGCGAACAGCGCGGCATCAAAATAGCCAAACCCGGGGGCTCTGACCTCTCACGGCAACTGGACAAGAACAACGGCTTGCAGGACTATGTGTGTCTCAGCTTTACACGCAACCATCCCATGATGTATGCAGCCATGCAAGAAGGGCGCATCAGCAACCCCGTTATCCTTGAAATAGACATTGAGACCATCGGATGGGAAGGATCTCTATATAGCGACCGCAATGCCACCCGCAACGGTGCACAAAGGGGAGATTCATTGGACGACTTTAAGCGCATACATTTCAACTCGGTCACCGCCCGCAACCATTTTGACTTGGACGAGGAGGAACAGCCCTTTTACCAAGCCGAAGTGTTGGTGAGAAGTTTTGTACCACTGCAATATATCACCAATATTCAGAGTTTTGGCATACCCGTAAACCAGCAGCTGCAAGCCAAGCAGCCCTACACTGCACAAATCACCCGCAACACCCCTACGGCCGTTATCTTCCTGGTGGACCAGTCGGTTTCAATGTCGCGTGAGACCCTCTTCAATGGCATACGCATGACCCTTGCCGATGCAGTTGCCCAGATAGTGAACAACCAGATACAGGAATTAGTGTACCGCTGCATTAAGTCAAACGAGGTGCGCCACTATTTTGACATTGCCGTGGTGGGCTATGGTGAAAGGGTGGTGAGCGGATGGCAGGGCGCACTATCGGGACGCGACTTTGTGTCGCCCGAAGAGTTGCAGAACAATCCATTCAAGCGCATCATCGTGAGGGAGGAGACACGTACCCGCAAAGGTGTAACCACTAAAGAAGTAGAGCGCGTGCAGTGGGTGGAACCCATTTGCAACCAAAGCTGGACATTTGCAACCAAAGCTGGACTCGCCTACATCTGGCTTTCGACCACGTGAAAGCGTTGTTGGAAGAGTGGTTGATGGACCACGCTGGACAGGAATGCTATCCCCCAACAGTCATCCACATCACCGATGGCGAATTCAACGGAACCAGCCGTGATGCCCTTGTGCAACAGGCCAACGAAATCAAGTCGATGTTCACGCCCGACGGCAATGTGCTGCTGTGGAACATACACATCATACCGACCCATGACCAAGTCAAAGCCTTCCTGCCCACAAGCAAGGCTGAAGTGTATAACAGCTATTCGGCATTACTCTACGACCTTTCGAGTCTACTGCCAACACGCTACAATGCAGACATAGCCAAACTGAAGCAGACTGACGGCACCACACGCCACGTGGCAATGGCAGAGAACACCGACCTCACCACCCTGGTGCAGCTAATGGACATCGGCACCCCCACCAATATCAATCAAAACGTATGAAACCCAAGGCACTCTCTGTAGCCAAATTTGGCGAGACTATGAATGAGGACGGAGTGGTTGCCCGACCGGGACTCCTTGCTGTGTCGGACGGTGCGGGTGGAGGAGGTCTTTTTGCTGACGAATGGTCGAAATACTTGGTGTCCATGCTGCCCGACAATCCACTCACCTCATTTGGTGAACTGGATGGGTGGCTGGATGGCATTTGGGAATCTTTTTATTCAACCTGCGAACAGAAAGCACGGCTCATCAGTCCCATGCATTTGAGCAAGTTTTACAATGAGGATCTTTTGCTACATTGGCAGCCGTTTGGTTTACAAACTCAGGTGTGTGTCGCTGGATGGCCTACGGTGACAGTGTGGTATTCTGCTTTAATCGCCACTCCGGCCTGTTGCAGCATAGTTTCACCCGTCTGGCAGACTTTAACCGTGCCCCTTATCTTGTCAGCTGCAAAGACCCCCTCAATGAAAAAGGATTCAGTTCTGGTCTATTTGACATCGACGAAGAGTGCATTTTCTTTGTGACCAGCGATGCTCTTGCTCATTATATCCTCATGATGTACGAAGTGTCACGACACGATGAATATGCCGACGAGATACAAGAAGCCCTCAATTGCCATACTAAATGCAGTAACTATGTTCAAGTGGCTTTGACACTACCACACTTCGGTTTTGGGTGCACCGTGGTGGACAAACTGTTGCGCTGCCGCACATCTCTCAACCTTCGGGCGCATCTGCAAAGCCGATATTCCCATGGTTTGTTGGCATTGGATGACTATTCTATAGCCATGAGGTAAATAATGTGAATGGCGTTCAATGTGTAGTTGGTTGAAAGAAAGAATTCATTAGATGTAGATTCCGATTTATTAGTTATACTTTAGTGACAAAAATCGCAATAGATTGCGATTTTATTTTGCTGATTGAAAAAAAAATCGTACTTTTGCAGCGGAAATCGCAATATATTGGTATTATGGACATGAAGGAAATAGGACAGATTATCAGGGAGCGGCGGGCGGTGCTGGGGGTGAACCAGCGCACCGTTTCTGAGCTTTCGGGGGTTGCCGTTAACACCCTTGTGGCCATTGAACGCGGTGAAGGGAACCCTCAGATTACCACTTTGCTGGATATTTTGGAGACTATCGGGCTACAATTTGATGTGAAACCTAAAGTGATGGAGTATGAGACAAGGTAAGGTGTATGTAAACGGCACGGAAGCAGGCATCCTTCAAGAGGAGGACGGCGGACGATACGTGTTCTCCTATAATGATGACTATAAGGGCAGACCTGTATGTCTCACTATGCCGTTACGGAGTGAGGCGTACGAGTCCGACTACCTGTTCCCGTTTTTTTTCAATATGCTCTCGGAGGGTGCCAACCGCAAGCTTCAGTCACAGCTGCTGCATATCGACGAGACTGACGATTTCGGTATCTTGCTGGCCACTGCCCAGACCGACACCATCGGTGCCGTAACCATTAAACCTATACGCTGATGGAAGAACTGAAATTTTGTCCCTCTACACTAAAGGAAGGCTATAACACCTACTCCCCCGAAGCCTGTCGCAAATTGTTCGGAGGGAAACAGGTGTCACATATTCTGGATTTCGACAGTCCGAATAACGATAGTGCCGATTCCACCGACTATGCTGAGCATATCGGTCGCATCTCGCTCTCGGGTGTGCAGCCCAAAGGGTCGCTCGTGTTAAGAGAAGGCTCGTTAAGGAAACCCAAGGAAGGTGAAAGAGGAGAGTATATCCTGAAACCCGCGCCGGTGTCATACGCATTGCTGGAACGCAAATACTGTCCGGCCAACGAACACCTCACCATGCAGATGGCGGCACAAGCATACGGGATTGAGACCGCCGCCAATGCGCTGTTTTTTTTTCGCGACGGCGAAGCTGCCTATATTACCAAACGGTTCGACGTCGCTCCAGATGGCTCGAAATACCCGCAAGAGGACTTTGCATCACTGGCAGGGCTAACGAAAGCCAACGGAGGTACCAACTACAAGTACGGTGTATTGAGTTATGAAGACTGTGCCGACATTATACGGCGCTATGTACGGGCTGCCCAGGTGGATTTGCTGCGATTCTTCCGTGTGGTGCTTTTCAACTACATCACACTGAACGATGATGCACACTTGAAGAACTTCTCCCTGATAGACCGTGGAAATGGCGACTACCGCTTTGCGCCAGCCTACGACCTCATCAATACAAGCCTGCATCTACGCACCCCTCAAATCTTTGCGTTAGAGAAAGGCCTGTTCAAGGAAGGTATGAGGATGACCGACACTCACACCGTTGACCGAACCGATTTTGAGGAATTCGGCAGAAGAATCGGCCTGCCCGACAGAATGGTCAAGCGAGAAATCAGCACCTTTGCAGAGGAATCGCCTATTGCATTAGGATTGATAGAACGCTCTTTCCTGTCAGAAGAGTTAAAGAAAAGCTATAGACAGTCATATCAATATCGCTGTTTCACTTTAAAATGATTCAAGTATGAAAGGACAATATAATATTGCTATTATTTGCTTGCTGTTGCTGCCCATGATAGGGTGGGGGCAGAGCGAGGTTACTCGGCGGGTTAATGCCGCCGCGATGGGGTACCGGGGACGGGTAATAATACTATAATGCTGAGTACTGTCCGCATCTTTAATTTGTAATTATACTTGATAAAAATGCCGATATTGTGTATTTTATAAAGTATAATTCATAAAATATTTGTATCTTTGCACTGTCACAATAAATACAATTATTATGGAATTAATTGATAGACAGAGGTATATAGAGGTAATAACCAAATGGCTTGGCAAGAGTTTGGCCATTGTACTTACTGGACAGCGGCGTGTGGGCAAGAGTTGCATATTGCGTCTACTATGTGATAAGTTGTCCCGTGAGGGCAATGTGATATTCATAGACAAAGAGCAACGGCAGTTCGACAGCATCCGCACATACCTTGACTTGAACGAATATATCGATGCCCAATGGGTGGAAGGGAAGCACAACTACATCATGATTGATGAGGTACAGGATATTGCAGAGTTTGAACGCACACTGCGCAGTTTCTACAATGAGCCCAACACGGATGTGATAGTTACTGGCAGCAATGCCAAGATGCTGAGCAGTGAATTGGCTACGCTGATAGGTGGCCGATATGTGGAGATATATGTCCAACCACTATCTTTCACGGAGTTCCTGCAGTACCATAAGTTGGATATCAATCATCCCGATGCATTAAATTACTACATCGAATACGGAGGCATGCCGGGTTTGGTGCAGGTGGGACTTGACCGAGAGAATGCTTATAAATACCTTGCAAGTATCTATGATACCACGCTGTTGAAAGACGTGGTGATGAGAAACCAAATACGCAATGCCGATTTCCTTACCAAGTTGGTGCAATACATGGCCGACAACGAAGGCAAACTCATCTCCGCCTCCAACATCAGTAAATATATGAGATCCATTGGCGAAACCATTTCGCCAGCGGTTATCATCAACTACCAAAAAATGCTGACCGAGTGCTATCTGCTCCACAAGGTAAGCCGCTATGACATCCATGGAAAACGGCTTTTTGAGAGTAATGAGAAGTTCTATTTCGAGGACCAAGGTATCCGCAATGTCATAGCAGGAGGGAGAAGAGATCAGGATATCGAAAAGGTAATAGAGGGTGTGATATATCAACATCTAATCCGCATGGGCTATGATGTGCATGTGGGGCAGTTGCAAGCAGGAGAGGTGGACTTTGTCTGCTCTAAACCGACAGGGGAGCGTATATATGTGCAGGCATCCTACATTATCGCTGACGAAACCACGCGTGAAAGGGAATTCGGAACCCTCAGAAAGATTAACGACAACTATCCCAAATACGTCATCTCTATAACTCCATTGGTGTCACGTAACGACGATAATGGCATCACCCACTTGAATCTAAGACGTTTTCTTATAGAAGGACTTTAATGTATCTAATACACAATATGAAACGAGATACAGTCATATTACATGGTGTATTATTATTACTTCTGCCTATTGCGTTACAGGGGCAGAGCGAGGTGACGCGGCGGGTGAGTGCCGTGGAGATGGGATACCGGGGACGGGTGGAGACAGTGCAGAGTACGGAGTTTTGCATGGACTCTGCCAACCGGTTCTTTGTCACCACGGTGGAGGCTTATAACGAACAGGGGCAGCGGACGGACATGTCGGTTGCCGACTTCCTCTATCAGACTAACTATCATTATGAGTATGACAGCAATGGCCGGTTGGTATACTATCTTGGTACGTACGCTGAAGGTGGTAAGGACAGCATTGTGTTCTTTTATGACAAGAACGGCTGCCTTTTGGGTTATGAGGAATATGGATTCAGTGCTGACCCGACCGAGGGCAACGATGTAACGGACTTTCTCGTGACTTGCGACGCTCGATGCCGAGTGCTGACCTGTGCCTCGGTGTGGGAGGACACCACATGGTATGTGTACGACAACCAAGGCCGGTTATTGAAGAAAATACAGTCCTGGCATACCGACAAGGCAGAGACTTTCGACTACAACAGACATGGACGATTGGAAAGAGTGCGTATTGGAGACAAACATTATGAGGACACACACTATCGCTACGATGCAAACCATGACACCCTCGAGGTGTGGCATACCAACTGGGAACACCTTGCGGGCGAGACGGGCGACCACGAAATCGGCGAACACAAATACTACACCTATACCCAATACGACGAACACGGCAACTGGACCCATGCCACCGTCACCGTGAAGCAAAACTCCGAAAAGGGAACCGACAAAACTTACGCCTATAACATTATCAGAACGTTTAAGTACTACGAATAACAAAACACAAAAAACTATGTATATGCTCAAACAAATCAATGTTCTACAAAAGTGCCGCACGTTAGCAAGCGTCACTTTTTTTGCTGCCCTGTTGCTGCCCTTCGTCCTGCAAGGGCAGAGTGAGATAACCTACCGTGTGAGCGTGGCCGAGGCGGGCCTCCGTGGACCGGTGAAGCATGTTCAGACACATCAGACCTGCGATTCGACCGCCAGTCGCTGTTTCAGCGTAGTCGAAGAATCGTTTAACGCCGATGGGTGGCGCACGGCCATCGTCTCCATCGACTCGTTGGGACGTTTTTATACCCGTTACGACTACACGCCCGACGGCCGCTTGCACAGCGTTATCGAAGGGTTCCCGCTGGCTTGGGACAGCATTGCTTTCAGCTACGACAAGCATGGTTGCCTGACGGGTTATAATGTCTTCGGTACCAATGTCGACACCACCGGCGGCAAAAAGTCCACACGGTTTACCATCCAATGCGACAAACAATGCCGTCCCCTCTTCCATATCGCAGAATGGGGCGACAGCTCCGAATACCGATACGATAGCAAGGGCCGTCT
>DBXQ01000003.1:613-36839 GCA_002309955.1 Bacteroidales bacterium UBA1208 | reverse complement strand
CGTTTGGAGCGGATTCGCACAGGGGCTGGTCGCTATGTTGACCAGTTCTTCCGCTACGACAAGGATGACAACCTTATCGAATCATGGCATTCCGACTGGGAGCAGGATGCCGGAGGCGAGCCCAACCCCTCGCCCCACATCCGTTATACCATCCTCAAGACCGACAGCCACGGCAACTGGACCAAGGCCAAAACCAAGGTGACTGAATCCGGGAAGACCTATACCTGCACTATCGTCCGCGTTATTAGCTACTATCAATAGTTCCATTCCTCCATTCACGTCTTTCTCGTAGGGTTTCTCTCATTGCACCCGAATGGGGTCGTGGAGCCGTTGTAACTTAGATATATATTTGTATTTATCCCCAATCGGTCATAAAGCTAAGCAGGCCTCCGGCTGAGGCTGTTCAAAAGCAAAGCGGAAGCATGTGAAATGGAAAGGCTGACAATAACCGTTTTATTCAGTTTTCTGTCCCGGTGACCGATGTAGGCTCAGTCGCTTTTCCTTCGCTGCTTAGTCCTCAGTTCTCCCATCGTTTTCCCATCGTTCTCCCATTTCAAAAGGATAAATGAAGAAGAACTGAGGTCGAAGGGTGGGTGAAAGAGCGAACCAAAGGCAGTGCGGAAAGGACTTGGGTGCAGATTGGGGGAAGATTCGCGGAAAAGGGTATGCGTTGAAAAGGGATGACGGAAATAGTGGCACCGTTTTTGTTGTACCCAGACAATGGAAAGCCTGAGTAACTAATGGGCACTTTGGGAGGGGTCTTTTTTTGTTTCTGTGTTGTTTTATCCCCAATAGGTCGTTAGTATTTCATCCTTAATATAAATGATACAATACCAGTCAAATAGTTGTTGTTTTTTTCTAATGATGGTCATTAGAGAGGGACAAAACAACATGCTTTTTCGATAAAAAAAAGGATTGTTATTCTCCTAATGACTATTTTGGGCTGAATGTTGTTTTTTCGTCTATATAGCGGATGTGATATGCAGAAGGTGTTGAGTGCGCTTTGTGGCAGATGTAAAAAATAAAAAAAACTGCCCTCTTGATAGGATGAGAGGGCAGTGGTGAAATGGAAAATGTTGATATGAAAAAGGTTTACTGTCTTTTTGCCTTTTTTGCAGGGCGGTTGTGCTGTTTTTCGCGATTAGTGTCTTGATGATGTTTCTGGCGGTCGGCTTTGCAGCGGGCACGGAATTCTGTCAGCTGTTCCTCGGTGAGCACTTGGTCGATCTGTACACGTGTGCGGTACATTTCCTTGGCTATCTGCGCTTGAAGTGATGACTCACGGTCGATAAGTGGGAAGAGCTTGTCGGACTGGTCACCGTCCTGCATCATCAGGTTGCGGATTTGTGTGCGTGTTTCGTCGAGCTCTTTCTGCAGCTTGGTGGTTTGTTTTTTGCAGTTTTCGGAGATGCCTTCGAGGCGTTTCTTCTGTAAGGAGGAGAGGTTGCTGACCATTTCCTCCACTTTTGGAGGTTCAGGCCGACGGTGTTTTTTATGCTGACTGCCTTCCGGGGGTTGGGCCATGAGCATGGTACCCATGAGTATGGCAAGGAGTAGCGTGATAGAACGTTTCATGGCTTAAGGTTTTGGATGGGTTGTTATTGGTAAAAATATTCGAGGGCAGCAGATTCGTGGAGGCTGCCTAACTCCTCGTAGTCGGCGTTGTAGTTGTAGACTGATGCGATGACGTCGCTGATTTGGGATTCATTGTAGGTGCGGGTGAAGAGGATGGTGATGTTGAGAGCCACGGCAAAAACGGCGCAGGCGGCCACGGCTGAAACCCACCGCTGCATTCGTTGCCTGCGTTGCATGTAGGGTGTGAGCAGGGGCATCTTGCTAACACGGGCCATGACAGCGTCGGTGACGTCGATAGGTGCGGTGTAGCGCAGGCTGCGCAGTTGCTGCATCAGTTCGTCTTCGGGTATGTGATATTTTTCGTTCACGGCTATTGTTTATAGTATATTCGGTTTGTCGATAGGTGGGGTGAGTGGGGTGTACAGAGTCAGGGGTTGAGCATTTTTTTTAGGTTTTTTCGAGCTCGGAATATGAGAGACTCGACTTTTGCGGTAGTGCATTGCATTACTTCGGCAATGTCGTTGTAGGAGAAGTCGCTGTAGGTATAGAGGACAAGGGCAGTGCGCTGTTCGGGATGGAGGTGTCCGATGGCTATGCGGAGTTGCTGCATTTTTTCGTCGTGGATGATGGACTGCTCGACATTAAGGTCATCGGCGGGACGGTCGGGCATGGGATTGTCATCGGTAGGGGTGATGAAGCGTTTCTGGTGTTTGAGTTCTTTGCAGACGACGTTGACGGTAATGCGGTAGATGAAGGTACTCAGTTTCGACTTGAACTGGAAGCGAGGCAGTGCGAGATAAAGCTCGACGAAGACTTGTTGGGTCATTTCCTCGATGTCGAGTTTTAGGCCTCCCATTTTGAAGCAGAGGTTAGCCACAATGGTCTGGTAGTTCTTGACTATTTCGGCATAGCGGTTGACGTTGCCTGCGAGTATGTCTCGGATTACCTCTTCTTCGTCCATGGTCGAATCTGTTATTATGTATCGGGATTGATGATTTTATTGCATGGGGTGTCGCTTTTTTTTGATTCTTTGGAATCGGACACTGCCTGTAGGGAATAAAGCTATTTGTATTTGAATTCTTCGATGTCGCGACGTTCGCGTTTGGTGGGGCGGCCAGTGCCTCGGTCGCGTTTCTCGAAGGCGTATTGGCGCACCAACTGGATGCGTTCGTATTCTTCGGGAGGGGTGAGGTCTGTCATAAAGTTTTCGACAAGTTTGGCTCCGACCCTGTTGCCGAGGGGTTGGCGCACTTGGATGACTTTGTGGAGTTGTTCGATAGAGAGTTCGTAGATTTCGCCTGCTTTGATTTCGTGTGAGGGTTTGAGGGGCTGACCGTTCATGCGGACGTGGCCGCAGCGGCAGGCATCGGTGGCAAGGCTGCGCGTCTTGTAGAGACGCACAGCCCAGAGATATTTGTCTATTCGAATGGGTTCGTCCATGGTTTAGTTGTTTCGGAAGACGTAGGTGATGGTGCCGGTCTGCACTTCGGGGGCGTCGTCTTTGGGGCTGAATTTGGCCTTCATGGCGGCGGATTTGGCTTTGCTGACCAGCGATGCATCGGTAAGTGTGGAGCCTTTTTCGGGTGCGGAGACCTGTGTGACGTTGCCTGCACGGTCGACCCATATTTTCACGACCACTTTGCCTTCTTTGTTGGTGGAGGTTTGAGGTGAAGGAAGTGCTCGTGCACTACGGCCTGTAAGACTGAAACCTGCACCGCCTTTGCCGGGAGTGCCGTCGTAGCGGTTGGAGTTGGGGTCGCCGCCTTCCTTGCCCATGTTGCCGCTGCCGTAGGTATTGCCTTCGCTGCCGCTGTTGGCGTTCTTGTTTTTATTGCCGCGGTTGCCGTTGAAGAGGGCGTTTTTGTTGATTTCGGGCTCTTTCGGGGGTTCGGGTTTGGTGGTGGTGGGAGTGGCGTTGTCGGTCTTGGCGGTGGAGGGTTTGTCGGAGGAATTGATGGGAGTAGTGGACTCGGTGCGTTGTGTGGACACCTGCTCGGTGGCGGTACGCGGACGGGGTGCACTGCTGGCTTCGGAGGCTTCGGGCATGGGGTTGTTTCCCAAGCCGAAGTCGCTGTTGCCGAGGTTCACTTCGACACCTTCTTCGGGTATGGGCGGGTCGGGAGGATCGTAGCCGAAGGAGAGGCATACGATGATGACCAAGGCCATGCACAGGAGGGTGACTATGCCTGATATGGATTTGTTTTTGTCTTCTTGGTTCATGGGTAATAGTACTAAAATTGACTATTTATTTCTTAGGCGAGGTGGCAAGGATGACTTTGTGTTTGGTGCCAGTCTGTTCGTTGATGGCGTTGACGGCGTCGATGACGTTGACGACATATTGAACAGGGACGGTTTTGTCGGAACGGAGCACCACACAAGCATCGGTCACTCCGGATTCGATGCCGGAAGCGATGAGGGGTTGCAGGCCTTCGATGTCGGTGGGGGTGTTGCCGACTTGGAAGTTGTAGTTCTCGTCGATGTAGACGGTGACATTCTGCTTGGCCATGGTCTTGCTGCCGCTTTCGGGGAGTAGGAGTTTGACGGCATTGGGACTGATGAGTGTTGAGGTCATCATGAAGAAGACCAACAGCAGGAACACCAGATCGGACATGGTGGAGTTGTTGTTCTCGATGGTGAGTTTGTTTCTTGTCTCTATCATGGCTGTGTTGTTTCTAATTGTTCCAGTTTCTCAGATTTTCCTATTGTTTATTAGGCGGGTTCGTGGAGGAGGTCCATAAACTCGGTGGCACGGACTTCGATGTCGAGCACAACTTTGTTGATACGGGTGACGAGGACGTTGTAGAGGAAGTAGCAGATGATACCGACAATAAGACCGCCGATGGTGGTGACCATGGCTTGGTACATGCCGGTGGCCAGTGTGTTGATTTCGATATTGTTGCCAGCGTGGGCCATGTCTTGGAAGCAGGTGACCATGCCGGTGACTGTGCCGAGGAAGCCAATCATGGGTCCTAAGGATGCGACAGTGGCGACGAGAGAGACTCGTTTTTCAAGACGAGCCACCTCGAGTTTGCCTTCGTTCTCGATGGCGGCCTGGATGTCGGAGAGGGGACGTCCCAAGCGAGAGAGACCTTTGTCGACCATGCGGGCCAAAGGAGAGTTGGTTTTCTTGGATAGCGACCGTGCGGAGTCGACATCGCCTTTGTGGATATACTCACGGATGCTGTTCATGAAAAGGTTGTCGTTCTCGGCGTTGAGGGCTTGCCGAAGTGCGAGGTAGCGTTCAACAGCGATGTAGATGGCCATGGCAAGGAGCACGGCAAGGACAATCATAATCCAGCCGCCATTAAGAGCCATTTGCCAGAGGGTGATACGTTCGGGTGAAGCCACGGCAGCAGCGGTGTCAATGGTTGTCTGTACATTAGCCTGGTCGGCTTGAATCATTAGGATTGGGTTCATGGATGGATGTTTTTTTATCTTTTGTTGTTGTTTGTTTTCAGAATTTGAATGTCAGTTGCAAAGCGGGTGAGAAACCTGAGGGGTTAGCAATGTCGGGGGTCATGACAGGGGATAGGTTGAGCGAAAGGTCGTCGTTGACTTGGAAGTCGTAGAGGTGACCGAAGACATAGGCATCGATAAGGTTAAGCCCATAGACTGCAGCTGTAATAATAACGAAGAGTTGGAAGTTTTTATTGTTTGACTGGTATAGATTGTATATACTGCTGTTTGGATAGCTGGTGTAGCCTTCCAGTTGGGGGGTGCCACCGTTGACGCGGTGGAGGTATTCGTTTTTGAAGGCCATCATGTTGGTGTAGTTGTTGTAGACGAAATAGCCTACGCCGCCCAAGGCTCCATAGATGATGGGGATTTTCCACGCTTGACCATTGTATATCTGTCCGGCACCGGGCAGGAGGGAAAGGAGCAGGGCTTTGGTGGGGTTGTGAGGTGTGGGGTGGTTGGCAGGTTGTACGACAGTGGGTGCTTCGAGAAGTTGTTGTGCTTGCATGGCAGACGGTGCCTCTGTGAGGAACAGGAGCATGAGTATGGAAAGAAGAATCCGCAGGTGTCGACGTGCGGAGAAAGAGGTGTTTGTTCTATCGCACTGCAGTTCAGGCATGAGGGTCGAGCAGTTTCATGATTCGGTCGAAATCCTCATCGTTGTTGAAGTGGATGGTGAGGGTTCCTTTGCCTCGGCGGGAACGTTTGATTTCGACATCGGATTGAAGGGTTTGCCGCAGTTGCGATTGTGCGGCGCTGTGGGTGGTGGGCAGTTCAGGTTTGGCCGAGAGGGAGGGCTTGGCCGGCTGTTTGTTGGCTTTGACCAGTTGCTCGGTCTGGTGGACAGAGAGGTGACGGTTGACAATGTCGTGGAGGATGGCAAGATGCCGTTCGGGATCGTCGACATTGATAAGTGCACGGGCATGGGCCATGCTTATCTGTCCGGAGCTGAGGGCCAGTTGGGTCTCAGCGGGAAGGTTGAGCAGACGGAGGTAGTTGGTGATGGTGGAGCGGTCTTTGCCGACGCGTTGGCTGAGTTGCTCGTGGGTGAGCTGGCATTCCTCGATGAGGGCGTTGTAGGAGAGGGCAATTTCCATGGCGTTGAGGTTTTCGCGCTGGATGTTCTCCACCAGTGCCATTTCCATCATTTGGCCGTCGGTGGCTATACGGATGTAGGCGGGGAGTTCGGTAAGGCCTGCGAGTTGGGCGGCACGGAAACGACGCTCACCAGCGATGAGTTGATATTTGGCATCGGGCATACGCCGAACGGTAATGGGAGTGATGATGCCTTGTTCACGGATGGACTGGGCCAATTCTTGGAGTGCTGTGTCGTCGAACTCTTTGCGCGGTTGGAAGGGGTTGGCTTCAATGTCGCTGATTGCAACCATGCTGATGGCGGCAGTGACATCGGATGCAGTGCCATTGAGGCTGTCGACATCGATGTTGCCGAGAATGGCGTCCAGCCCACGGCCGGGGATAAGGGGTTTCTTACTTGCCATTGTGTGTTGAGTGCTTTGATGTGTTGTGTTGAGTGTTGGTGTTATTTTGTTGTCGGGAACCCACGACAGGTGGTGGGTATTTGATGAGATGTGTGCTTGTTATTTGTCTGATGCAGACGGGAATGACGAGTGGGGGAAGCGGGTAGGGGTTAGTCTTGCGAGGGGACTTTCATCTTATTGCGTTTCAGAATCTCGGTGGCGAGGTTGAGGTAGTTTACAGCGCCGGCACAGGTGACGTCGTACATGATGACAGATTTGCCATAGCTTGGTGCCTCGGCAAGTTTGGTGTTGCGATAGATAAGGGTGTCAAAAACGAGACGTTTGAAATGGGCACGGACATCCTCAACTACTTGGCGGGCCAGACGAAGCCGTGAGTCGTACATGGTGATGAGTAGACCTTCGATGGTGAGCTGGGGATTGAGTCGGGTCTGGACGATGCGGACGGTGTTGAGCAGTTTACCCAAACCTTCGAGTGCGAAATATTCGCTCTGAATGGGGATAATGACTGAGTCGGAGGCGGTGAGTGCATTGACGGTGATGAGGCCGAGGGAGGGACTGCAGTCTATGATGATGAAGTCGTAGTTGTCCTTGACGGGGTCGAGCGCCCGCTTAATAAAATATTCTCGGTTTTTCTCATTGACTAACTCTACTTCGGCACCCACAAGGTCGATGCGTGTAGGCAGGACGGTGAGATTAGGGGTGTCGGTAGTAATGAGACAGTCGTTGATGTCGGCCTGTCCCAGAAAACATTCGTAGGCGCTTTTGTCCAGCTCGTCGGTGTTGATGCCGAGCCCCGAGGAGGCGTTGGCCTGAGGGTCGGCATCGACAAGCAACACTTTGTACTCCATCACCGCCAGAGCGGCACTAAGATTGACAGCGGTGGTGGTTTTGCCCACACCACCTTTCTGATTGGCGACAGAGATTATTTTACCCATGGCCAATGTTAGTATTTGAAGTCTATGTCGTCGATGGTGTAAGAGGATTTCTCTTCGTCTTTGTCAAAGAATCCGTTGTTTTTACCCTCGTCGTCGGCGTTGTGGAACTCACTTTCGGGGACTACGGGTTCGGGCTCGATGCCGGTCTCAATGAAGGAGATGGCATTGGCAAGGCCTTTGCTGAATTTCTCGAAGTCTTCTTTGTACAGGAAGAGTTTGTTTTTGTCGATGTAAAATTCACCTGTATTATTGTCGAAAATACGACGGCTTTCAGCGATGGTAATAAATTTGTCACCTCCACGGGTTTCCTTCACGTCGAAAAAGTAGCGGCGTTTTCCTGCAGGAATGGCTTGCGAATACAATTCTTCTTTTCTGTGTTCCATGATGTAATACGTTATAATTTCAGAATGCAAAAGTATGAATTAATTTTGAAAGAGCAGGGGCAGTTGAGGGAAAGTTATTAACAAGATGTTGTTATAGACTCTGAGTCTTGTGGCATGCAGATGTGAATAGTGTTTAATTATCAGATGATAACAGAAGTATGTTGGGGGAGGATCCGGATGGAAAGTTCCCCTCGTTGCCGATGGCTATTGTTTGTGTGTCATGATGTCGAGCACGGTGTCGTCGACTTGGTCCATACCATCGTGGCCTAATCGGCCGAGGTTGCGGATGGAGCAATCAACATCGCGTTCGCTAAGGCCGTCGGTGGCATCGACAACACAGTCGTGGTAGGCCAGTTCGGCACTGACGAAAGCGCTGTAGAGACCGGTGCTCATTTTAAGGGCGCAACTGGGTTTTGCCCCGTCGCAAACCATGCCGGCAATGGTGTTGATCATGTTCTTGATGGCATAGCAAATCTGTTCGAAACAGCCGCCATGAAGGAATACGATACCACAGGCCACCCCGATGCTGGCGTTGACGATACCGCAGAGGGCGCTGAGACGGCCGATGCCACGCTTGATATAGATGGACATGAGATGGTTGAGAACCAGGGCACGGATAATCTGTTCGTCGGAGCAGCCTTTGGCTTTGCCGTAATTATAGACGGGAAGGGTGCAGGCAATGCCTTGGTTGCCGCTGCCACTGTTGCTGTATACGGAAAGGGTGCAGCCGTCCATGCGGGCATCGGAAGCGGCTACAGTGCGGGCAACAACGGTGTGGACAATGTCGCCAGCGGCGTTTTCCATCAGAATCTTACCTGTTTGCAGGCCGTAGCCTTTGAGCCCTTCAGTGGCGGCAGCATCGTTATATTTGACGGTCTCTTTGATGAATTCAAGCTCTTCAATGGGTGCTGTGGTGGCATAGTCGTAGACCACGCGAGCGGTGAGGTTGAGGTTATCGAAGCTGTTTTCTTCCTCTGAAATCTCACTGTTGGGAGAGGTGCCACGGCCGTCGAAGAGTACTTCATCGTTGCGGGTGACAAGCACGAAATGGGTGTGCCGTTGGCTGATGATGGCTGTGGCGGTGTCGTCGCCTGCTGTGCATACGCACTCAATATAGAGCTTGTCGCAGGGATCCTTCACTCCAATGGAAATCCGCGAAGCGTTGTTGGCGAGCCAAGCTTTGGCTTTCTCCACTTGTTCGGCGGGGATGGTAAGAACCTCGAGGCCGCGGGTGGGGTCGCCTGCTACCACAGCCATGGAGACGGCTATGGGCAGGCCTATCATGCCGGTACCGGGAATACCTACGCCCATTGCATTTTTAAATACATTTTTACTGAGGCGGAGTTCGATGTGTTGGGGTTCGCAGCCCAGTGCCTCACATGCTTTGCTGACGCAGAGGGCCACGGCCCCGGGCTCGGTGCAGCCCGTGGCCAGGACAACCTCTTGGCGGAGCAACGCATTCAACTGCTTGCGGATGCTTTCTTCCATGATAGAAAGGGGTTTTATTCAAAAATTTTCTGCCAGTTTTTGTATTCACGGTCTTTCCAACAGCCGTTGTGGTAGGCATAGGAGACGATAGCGGGGATGACGGTGGTGCCTTCGGCGTAGACCATCTGTTGCAATTCTTCGCTTACTTTGCCCCAGCTGCCGGCTTCGAGCAGGGTGGAGGAGCTACAGGCACCGTCGCGAACATCGGCAACGGTGATTTGGATGGCATATTTGTGCATGGGTACTTCGTAGCCCAGAATTTCGGCGCAGACAACAGTGTCCTGTGCAAAGTTTTTAGGTGTACCACCACCAACCATGAAGAGACCGCTTTCGGGGCAGGCCATTTTGATTTTGGTCAGTTCGATGAAATCACAGACGGAGTCGATGCTCAGGTACTTCTCGCCTTTTTTGGCGCGTTCCCATTGATGTTTGCCGATGCCGAAACCAGCAGAGCAGTCGCTGAAAGCGGGGCAGAAGATAGGCACTCCGCACTCGTAGCAGGTCTGGATGAGACTGTCTTTCTTGACACCACGGCCATTGTGGAGCCATTTGCCGAGCTCGTAAATGAATTCGCGGGAGCTGTAGGGACGTGCCTCAAGCATGTTGGCTAACTCGTAGGTGGCGTTGTCGCAGGCCTGTAACTCCTCTTCGTCAATGAAGGTGTCGTATATACGGTCGATATATAGTTCACGGAGTTTGGTGTCGGGGATGACGTTTTCTTTGGTGCCGACATAGTGTTTGAAACCGAGGGCTTCAAAGAGATCCATGTCTATAATGGATGCACCGGTGGAGACTACCACATCAACCATTTTGTTGCGCACCATGTCTACATACACTTGCATGCAGCCTGCAGCGCTGGTGGAACCGGCGATGGTGAGGATGTTAGTGCAATCTTTCTCTTTGCACATCATGGTGAGGATATCGGCGGCACGGGCAGTGTCGCGACTGGTGAACGACATGTTACGCATGGCGTCGATCAGCTCGGTGGAGTCATACTTTTTGATGTCGATGTGTTTGATGGTCTCTTTCAAGAGATCCTGTTTGGTCAGATTTTCGATGTTTTCCATTGTTAATATTGTTTGTTTATTATTTACGGATTGAAGGTTTATCAATGTTAAAACGGGGGTTCATTGTCGGAGGGGAGTCCAGAGTAGAAATCGGGCTCATCGTTTTTTCTGTTTATCTTGGAGTCGATAAGGATGGTTGGGGCTCCATTAGAGTCGAAACTTGTGTTTTGAGGTAGGGCGCTGTTGGCAAGTTGTTCGTTGGTGAGGAATTCGGGGTTTTCGAAGCGTGCATATTTGCCTTGAAAACGCAAACGGACACGTCCCACACTTCCACTGCGGTGTTTGGCCAGGATGATGTCGGCCATGCCCACGGTTGAGCCTTGGTTGTCTTCCATAATGCCGTAGTATTCGGGACGATAGATAAACATGACAATGTCGGCATCCTGCTCAATGGCACCCGATTCACGGAGGTCGCTAAGCATGGGCTCCTTGGTGCCACCGCGGGTTTCGACAGCTCGGCTGAGCTGCGACATGGCGAGGACAGGAATACCCAGTTCTTTGGAGAGAGCTTTCAATTGACGGCTGATGGTGCTGATTTCCTGTTCGCGGTTGCCGTTGCGGTTTGTTGTATCGCTGGCGGCACTCATCAGTTGCAAGTAGTCAATGAAGACCATCTGGATGTCGTGGTGCTGCTTGAGACGGCGGCATTTGGCACGCAGTTCGTAAATAGTCAATTGCGGGGTGTCGTCGATAAAAAGTTTGGCTTCGTTCAGTGCTTGGGTGCGCACCTCGAGCTGTTTGCGTTCGAATGCTTGCAATTCGCCTTTCTTCAGTTTGTCGCCGGGAATCTGGGCTTCGCTTGAGATGAGACGCATGGCCAGTTCCACGCCTGTCATCTCAAGTGAGAAAAAGGCCACAGGCTTTTTATGGTCAATGGCCATATTGCGGGCTATCGAGAGGGCAAAAGCTGTCTTACCCATGGCAGGACGTGCGGCAAGGATGATGAGGGTGCCGGGATGGAATCCAGCGGTTAGACGGTCAAGGTCCTGGAATCCGGTGGGTATTCCGGCAAGACCGTCGTCACTGTTCGAAGCTTCGTCAATCTGCACAGTGGCAGCCTGCACAAGGTCGCCTATGGGATGAAAGTCTGAACGGAAATTCTTGTCATTGATATCCATCAAACGCCCTTCAGTTTTGTCGAGAAGGTCGACAACATCGGTGGTTTCATCGTAGGCGTTAGAGATGGTTTCTGTGGATATGCGGATAAGTTCGCGGGAAATGTATTTCTCGCTCAATACGCGAGCATAGTATTCAATATGTGCTGCACTGACGATGTGGCTGGTCAGTTCACTTATGTGGAATGCTCCGCCGGCAGCCTCCAATTCACCAGTTTGACGAAGTTGGTTAGTCACTGTCAGCATATCCACAGGCTGGTTCATTTCGAACAATTTGTGGATGGCTCGGAAGATGACTTGATGCTCTGGTTTATAGAAATACTCTTCGTGAAGGAGTTCAATGGCAGTATTGAGCGCATTGGCATCCAGCATCAGCGCACCAAGCACATTCTCCTCCAATTCGGGAGCCTGTGGCGGCCTATTGCCGCCATTGATACTGAACACCTGCTCGTAAGACATTCTATCTTTGCGTCTTGTGTTCGTATGAGACATTATTTCCATGTTACAAAGTTATGAAAAAAAATCGTTGTAGGCAAAAAATATTTTTCAACATTGTCTATTGAGGGGGAAGTATAGCAAGAATTGTAGGCGGAATTGATAGAAAAAAATGGAGAGACATCTGACAACAGGAGTCGCTCCATCTTGAAAAATTGTCTTTGCTTTTTATTTTTTCGATTTTACTTTTGAAGCGTCTGCCGCTTGTAGCACGGCACGTGTCATACGGTCCCATGTATATTTTTCCTTCTCTTGCAGCAAGGCTTCGGTAAAGGCCTCTTCTTTCTGCTCCTTGAAATAACGATAAAGGGCGTCGGTGATGTCTTGGGCATTGGGCTCGACTACATAGCCTATTTTGCCGTCTGGCACCGTCTCGGCCAGTCCTCCTACGTTCGTCACCAACATGGGCTTTTCGAAATGGAAAGCCACTTGAGTCACACCGCTCTGTGTGGCATTTTTGTATGGTTGAGCCACAATATCAGCGGCTCCGAAATAGAGGTTCACTCGCGAGTCGGGAATATAATCGTTGTGCAGAATCACGATGTCGCTGATGTCGAGTGAGCGGATTCGGTCCAGATAGGGTTTGGGGTCGCCGTAGAATTCTCCGGCCACAATCAGTTTCACCCCCATGTCTTGCAGTCGTGGGTCACCGAAGGCATCTATCAGTAAATCCAATCCTTTGTACTCGCGGATAAAGCCAAAAAACAGCACATAACGTCCATGAGGGTCAAGACCGAGTTGTTGGCGGGCAGAAACCTTGTCTATCCGACTGCCGTAATGGTCATATATGGGGTGAGGAGCCCATGTTTTGGGTTTGTTATGGCGGTCGAAATGGTTGATGTCGTCAATCACGGCTTCCGAAAGCGTAGTGAATCCGTCCATCTTATTGACAAAACAGCGGGGGATAATCTTGTCGTAGAATTTATGGTCGTGAGGCAGCATGTTGTGGACAAGGGCTATACATCGTATGCTCTTGTCGCATTTTATGTGTCGGGCTATTGTGGCAAAACAGGGCACCATAAATGTCATCCAGTAAGCGAATACAACCAAATCGGGTTTCTTCTTTCGGATTTCCCTGCCTACTGAAATCCAGTTGAAAGGGTTGCAGGAGTTGATGCGACGTTTTATCTTGAGACGTGCGGGGGCGGGACTGTCAGTATACTGAGACTTGCCTGGGAACAAGAATGATGGGTACTGAAGCGTGAAAGTGTACATCTCCACTTCATGACCTTCGTCAACGAACTGGGTGGCAAGACGCTCGTTGAACGCTGCGAGTCCTCCTCTATATGGGTGAGCTGTGCCTATTATAATGATGCGCATGTCTGTGGGTGTTTGTTTGTTGGATTAATGCAATGCTTGGGGCGGTTCTTCCACCAGCCAAATTGCAAAAATACAAAAATTATTAAACATACAATATTTTTCTCCCTTTTTTGTTTTGGCAAATGTAAAACTGAGTGGTAAAAAGCTTATGCCCATGCCGCTTTTTATGATGATAAAAAATCGTAATTTATATATAGCTATGAAAAAATTGTTTTTTTTAATGACGTTGGCATTTTTGGGATGCCAATCGGGACAGACCCAGCAGAATGCAGAAGTGAACAATGCAGTTTCGTTGCCCGCAGAGGGTGTACATTATGTTGATTTCAGCGATGTGGCTGCAAATACTATCGACGGTGTGGTGCACATACGAACCACCCAAACCCGTCTCACTCCGCTCTACCAATCGTTCTTCGGTTTTATTATTAATCAGGGAATGCAGCGCAAAGAATACAGTGCCTACGGTTCCGGCGTCATAATCAGCGACGACGGATACATCGTTACCAACAACCATGTTGTGCAGGACGCCGAGAGTATTCAGGTGACCCTTAACGATAAGAAAGTGCTGCCGGCGCAACTCATTGGCACCGACCCAGCTACCGACCTTGCCCTTATTAAGATCGATGCCGCTGACCTGAAATACATTCCATTTGGCGACTCCGACAGTGCGCGTGTCGGACAGCCCGTCCTTGCCATTGGCAACCCGTTCAACCTGACCTCCACAGTCACCGCTGGCATTATCAGTGCCAAGGCTCGCAACGTAGGTATCATCGAAAATGCTCGGGGAATGGAAAGTCCCATTGAGTCGTTCATTCAGACCGATGCCGCTGTCAATCCCGGCAACTCGGGTGGAGCCCTTGTCGATGCCAAAGCCCATCTTATAGGCATAGTTACAGCCATTGCCTCGGCTGATGGATACTATACTGGCTACAGCTTTGCCATCCCCTCCAACTTGGCTCGCAAGGTGGCCGACGACCTCAAACGATACGGCCATGCCCAGCGTGCTTATTTAGGTGTCAACGTGATTGAGATGACCTCCTCTATAGCCAGCCAGATGGGTCTTCAAGAGGTGAGAGGTGTTCTATTGGCTCGAGTGGCTCCCGAAGGTGCTGCCGACAAGGCAGGTCTCAAGCAGGGCGACCTGTTGCTCTCTGTGGCAGGTGTGCAGGTGAACAGCTTTGCCGAGATGATGGAAGAAATAGGCCGTCATGCCCCCGGCGACCTTGTCAACGTCACCTACTATCGCAACGGCAAAACCCAATCGACCACAGTGACACTCCAGAACGTCCAAGGCACCACTTCCGTCATACGGAAATAATACTTTAAAAAATGCATAACATCAAAACCAAACCCACATCCCTCAATGCCCTCTATTGCATGTTTCTTGTGGCAACACTCTTCCTGCCGACAGTTCTCTTTGCGCAGCAGGAAGACCATCTGACTGTCGACCTACAGATGATGACTCGCGGTGAGATACGCGACGGCGGCCTTTCGCCCGATGCCGGCGAGGCTCAAGGCGACTGGGCAAACTTTGTCCTCAGCCGCACCCGGCTCGTGACCAACTACCACAAGCGGCACCTCAATGCCAAAGTCAATATCCAGCATTCCGGCATCTGGGGACAGGCAGGCAGGGGCTCCGTCAACATTCATGAGGCTTGGGCTAAACTCTCCTCTGCCGAAGGCCTTTTCATCCAGGCAGGCCGTATCGCTCTCAGCTATGACGACGAGCGCATCATAGGCCTTGACGATTGGACGATGACCGGCAACTCACACGATGTACTGCGCTTAGGATTCGACGGAAGGAACCACCGTGTCCATCTCTTCGCCGCCTTCAATCAGAACGAAGAGAACATCACTTCCGGCAGCAGTTTCTACACCGGTGGCTCGCTCCCCTACAAAACCATGCAGACAGCCTGGTACCACCTCGACATCCCGCAGGCCTCTTTGGGCTTCTCGCTCTTGGCCATGAACATCGGCATGCAGGCAGGCGAGCAGGGGAAGAACGAACACCTTGAATGGCAGCAGCTGGCTGGCGGATACGCCAAATGGACACCCTTCAACGGCACATTGTCATTGGAAGCCTCCTACTATCGCCAGATGGGCAAGGATGAGAATGGCTTGAAGATTGACGCCTGGATGGCGTCGGCCAAAGCCACCGTCGTGCCTTCCTCCGCTTTGGGATTCGAGGGCGGTTACGACTACCTCAGCGGCGACCCCTACTTCGCCGTCCCCGCTTCAGGTCAAATAGGACTGACAAGACACGAGGTTGTCCGTGGGTTCAACCCTGTCTATGGCTCCCACCACAAATTCTACGGTGCCATGGATTTCTTCTATGTCAGCACCTATTTCCACGGCTTCACCCCCGGCCTGCAGAACGCTTGGCTGGGCGTAAAGTACCAGCCTCTGTCGTGGCTGAACATTGCCGGTGCCTATCATTACATGTCCACAGCCATCAAGCTGGACAATATGGACAGGACCCTCGGTCACCAATTCGAGCTCTCGGCCTCCTGCCAACTCATACAGGATGTCAACTTGACAATGGGCGTCTCCTATATGACTGGCGCCGAAACCATGGAACGGCTGAAACGCGCCTCCGACGATGGCCGCCTCCGCTGGTATTGGCTCTCCCTCAACGTCAACCCCAGGATATTCACCCATTGATATCACCCAACAAACGCAAATTGTCATGAATTACCCGCTACAGGCAATTCATGACAATTTTTTTATATCTCGTGTATATCTTGATTCTATGCAATTTGGAATAAGAATAAATAATTGGAATAAGAACAAATAAAAAGAGGGCTATTGCCCTCTATAACTCCAGTCACCGTGGTGCCAAGTTTCACGAACTTAATCGGTCTTTGCTCGATGGTATCTGAGTAAAAAAACTCAACGTGCTCAAAGAACTCTTTTTCGAATTGCAAATTTACAAACTTTTTTGAATTAGAAATCTTTTTCTTCATTATTATTGATATGGTTGACTATTATGTTGACTATATTTGTTACTATTGTGTTAGCTTTTTTAATGTATTCGGTTATTGTATCTTTATGATAATCATAAATAGTAATAACGTTTTTGCTGAGATCATCTTTTCTCTTTTCCGAATCCATATCTTTACCCTGTAGTAACTTATAAAAATCTTCTCGAGGTTTGTTTGCATCAATCCAGATTACTTGACTAATTCCTAGTTTTGATTCAAATTCTTCTTTAGTGATTTTTTCTATAGTGACAAAAATAACATGTTTTCCATCCTTGTTAAAATGCTCGCGGATTCCTTTCCATTCCTCCTTTGTCCAAGTATTCTTATCTGTGTTGTAATCGGATGATACGAAAACTATAATATATTCGCAACATTCTTTATAAAGCTTTGTAAATTCATCAGGTTTTTTACTGGTGGTAACGCCTTCAATTAGTTTGTCTTGATCAAAAAAAACACTTTGTTTTCTATATGTTTTATATAGTTGTTGAGCAACGGCTTCTACGAATTCTCGGTGTTGTATATCCTTTCCATTAGTTGTATTGCAACTCGTAAAAGACAATGCGACAAAATAGTTTCTCTGCGGAATTTGTTTTTTTACATATTTGAAATAATCAATTTGATTCTTTATTAAACTATTCAAATTCATATCGGGCATAGTTTCATTAGAGATAATATTGTCCTTCTTTATAACGAGTCCAGTTGCTCCTGATTTCAAAGCGTCTGTTTGGTTATATGCACCCACTCTGGTCTCGCTTGAGAAGGCAATAATAGGGATATATTTTAAATAATCTTTGTGTACATTTAGATTGTTCCAATCATAATCCCTGATCCATTGAATGACGTCAATCCCACCTCTAATGTCAGTTCCTAATTGAATATCACATATGATTGCACTTAATTCTTCGTGATTGTCTTCTATTGTTTTTTTTAATACATCTTTTAATGTGACAACAAATTTATTAGCTCCTCTATTTATTGTTGTTTCACCACGTAATCCATTTTTACAAATCGTGGTATACTCAACAATTGTATAGTCGGCATTTTCAGTATGATTATCAACATCAGGAGAGATGGCATCATCAGTTTTTGTAAATTTAGGAACAATTTCGCAAATGTCAGGCAGGGAACGCCGTACACACTTCATTGCATCAAGTTCATCTTCAATTACTAATACTTTGTAACTCATGGCTCATTTATTTTTGTTTTTTTTATAATATATTTTGATAGAAAAATAGGGTTTAGGATCTTCAATATTATATTCCATTTTGCATTGCATACCAAGAGAATCGATATAATAATGTAATGTAAGTAAAGTAAATCCATATTCTCTAATCTGTTTAGGCTGTTTAATAAATAAATCCATTGACTCTTCATTATACTTGCTGTCAAACTTTTTCTTGTTTTCTTCCATTTCTTTTCTACTTTTATTGATGTCATTCTTTATCTCGAAATATTCATCAGTGAAAAGAATATTTACTTGTTTACTATCAGCATGACTGTTTGCATTCTTTAGCAATAGAATAATAAAGGATTGTAAGACGGGTTTAAGTCCATTAATATAAAGGTCGTTTGGCACAGAGCCGATTGTTACTTTCGCGGCAGTCTTCTCTTTTGCTATTTTTTGTAATAAGGCCACAAACTTTGGATTGAATATATCTGATAGTGGGATACTTTCTGGACGTAAGGTGATTTTGCCTTCATTTATCAGTGTTGCATATAGATGGCGGATTGTTAAGTCTGAGAAGGTGATAATCCCGTTATATATACTAATATATTGAGCTTCCGGAAGATTTTCGAAATCCCATCCTCCAAGGGTTAAACTATGGTTTTCGTCATATGTTAACTGTGCTAAATGTAGTTTTGCTACCCATACATCGAACTGCCTCTCGGCTGCAATATGTGTTACATATCTGTCAATTTCAGGTTTGAGTAGTAGTAGTAGCCTACCGAGTTCTTTGCTCTCGATTGTAAATTTTGTATCATTTCTATTGTCATTATATAAAAATACTACCATTCCGACAAGTACATCAATTTCTTTCCCTTCGCATTTATCCATAGCTTGATTCTTGTTCAATGCAAGGAAAGTTGCTTTATTGTATTTGCCATCGAACGATTCTCCATATTGTGAAATTTCGTCCCCCCTTTTTATAATGAATGGCTTGTTTTTTTCTCTGAAATCTTCTCCGAATAGTAATTTTTTGCAATAAAAAATATCATATTTAATGTCTTTAAAATTCTGTTTATGGTCATCTGATATATAGTCAGCTAAGGTGTATATTTGATTGTTCCCTTTCGGTTTTATTGCAATAAAAGCAGCTGAGGCCTCCATGATTTCGGCAAAATCGTTTAATAAATGTTTCGCATTGTTGTCGAAACTTTCTATTTGTGGATTTTGATTCAAAAACTCATTTAGTTTGGCTTTTGCTGATAAAATCTGTAAGTACTTTTTTATTAAACAAATACCATCTGGAGATTCGTCTATTATGATATTACCATCCTCTTTGAAAAAGTGTCTCACCCATGAGTAATAGTAGTTATCATGAATTATTGATTTGTAATCTTCAATAGTTTCTGCTTTCTTGTTCTTTTCTTTTTCAAAGTTGTCCAACGTGCTACGTATTATTGATGTATTGTCGTAAAATAATAACGGCAACAACTCTCGACTGAAATATGGTTCAGATTCCGTGTTGAACACATTAAAAAAGTTGTTATGTAATTTTGTACTATGGGCTTTATATTTTATGCCATATCGTGAAGCACGCATTTCTTCTCCTGTTCTTAATAATTCTCCTAACCATAGTGATTTTGCTTCATCATTATGAGTTGCTATTTTTATATAAAAATGTAAATAGTCAATGAAAGCGTTCAGTTTGTTTTCCCCTTTGATTATTTTTACTATTTCATCCTCCGTGTATGTTTTGTCATCTAAGCCAGTATAAACTTTAATATAGTCTAATTTTGTTTTGAGTGCTTTTCGTTCGATTTCGAAATAATTATTTTTATTTTCTACCTTTGACCCACTGTTATTATCCTTTTCGGAAAAGAGTGTCAATTGCTTGGATTCGCCTTGGGTTTCTTTTGTGTCATTTAGGTTTTCTCTTAATTCTTCCAACTCTTTTAATCTTTTTTTGGTTTGAATGATTTCCGTGTGCAATTGTTCTCTTACTGATTTGTATAGTCTCCATGCCCCTATTATTACATCACGTCTAACCAATGCATTTGACCCCAATAGTGCTAAATGCTTTAATAGTACTTTTAAAAGAAAAAGGTCATATAGTTGAGGCTCTTTTTTGTCAAGAGTGTTTTTTAACTCCGTTAGCATTAAACGAAATGCATAGGCACGGATTCTAACGTATTCTGACAATGGTGGGAAAGATATAGCTTTCAAAAACGAGATTTTGTCATCCACACTAACACAGTCTCTGTAATATAAGTCATCTAATTTTTTTTCAATCTCTTTTTGCAATTGATTAATGTCTTTGTCAACATATTTGTAACCACATATATTAGATATTTCATAGAATAGCCTATGTCGCCATATCATTCTTTTCCATGCACGTTCATCGGTTTTATTATCTATAGAGATACGCCTTATTGAATCGTTTTTTGAATTAGACTCATATATACACTCCTTATATTTATATCTGTTCTCTTCAATAACATCACGGCAATTCTTGATTACCGAATGCTTTTTTAATACACTGAAATATCTATTCAATTTACATAGACTACAATCTGTATCAGGAAGTTTACTGGGCAGAATGAAAAAGTGATTAAATGAAAAGATGTGACATGTTTCATGGGTTTGGAGGTCTCTTGCTATTTCATTGTATTTGTCTTTAGAAAGACGATTAATAATTGTTATTATGTTATGGAATTTGAAGTTTGGCCGCTCCAATATTGCGGCCATGAAACTTTTTGCTTTTTGGTATGACTTTCCTGTTACGAGAGCGTGATCAATATAATGATAGTATACCCCATCATTGATTGAACCATGTTCTGAATGTTTAAGAAAAGAATATTTTGCTTTATAGTTTTGACGATAATCTGCTATATTGAGAAATAAGACATATGCATTATCGTTGAACAAGTATTTATTTATAATATCAGTGAAATGAGGGTCGTCATCCGAGCCAGGGCTAACAATTACATTTAATTTATTTGTGGGGAAGGATGTCTCTGCTTCTTTTTTTAAAAAGTTATTTATCCATTTATATAATCGAGTACTTTCTTGTTCTTTTTTTGTTTTTTCCTTAAAGTCTCCGAGATAGTTCCTAATGTCAAAATAATATCTATGATGGTCGTTGTTATGGATTATATGGCCATAATAGATATAATCTTGCATGTCTTTTAGACGTTTTATCGTGAAGTCATAATAATTGTGAATTTGTCCGTTGTTATCCTTGTTTGGTGGAATCGCAGCCACAGGATACCGTACGTAATCTTTGATGTTTAATGCAGAATTCCGTGTTTGGTTAATGTACTTTTCTTTCGAGTAATTGGAGACATCTGGACCATTTTCAGATGATGGAAATGTATCTTCATCAATAAGATTGTGCCACTTACTTTGTTTTGACAGCAAGAAATGAACCTCTTTTGTATTATATAGATTTGTTTTTACAATATTATTAGTGACATCTTCCCAACCTCTTTCTTTTTCCATTTCAGTAATGTTGCCTCCGTCAGTTATTGTACTTGTGTCATCGCGAATTAATAAGGTGCAATAATTAAATATAAAGTTACATGATGGCATTTGGCTCCCGTCTTTTTGTGATTGGCGGTTGTAATTAGATATAATCTTTCCAAAAGTGGTAAGTGTTGATGCAATAGGTACAACAATAATTGCATCATAGCTTCCCCCTTTCTCTTTTACATTATGATTCAATTTAAACTTTAATTCACGAGAGGCTTCAGTGTCTTCTACAATGCAGAGGTGGCATTCTGCTTTTCTCTTGCTTTGTATAAACGTTTTTATTCTATTTATCAGTAATTCGGAATAGTGTTTATATCCAAAGAGAATAATGTTTGAAGTATTATTTTCTAATGCTTGAAGAATCTCATTAGCGGCAAAAAATGCAAACCTATCCGCAAAGAAGCTGTTCTGAAGTAAAAAATCAGCTTCATAATAATGGTCGATGTATATTTTACTACCAATTTTTGTCGGCATATCTACTTTGCATCCAATATCTTCTCCTTCAATTGGATTGTCTAATACTCGGCTAACATAGTTGATGAAACAGTTTTGTGACTTCTGAACCTCACCAACGAGGCAATCGTATGGTAAAACAAAACGTTCGAGATTTTTTTTGGAGTTGTACTGAGAAGGATTTCCTAATCCATTCAACATATTTTCGCTTCCATAAAAAAATGAATTTATCTCTCTATTTATATACGAAATAGCAGATTCCGTTTCCCCGCATAGAATATGAACTCTGTGTTCGTAATCAATAAGTACAACAGCACGTTCTTCTGACCATATTGGTTGATTTTTGGGGCTAACTATATCACATAGATTTTTGATTGTTTTGCATATGGAATTAACCGTTACACTGTCTACGTTTATAAATATTATTTTTTCAAGAGTTTGTGGTATATTGCATTGTAAATACACAATTAGTTTGAGTAGATGGTTTGAGCTTTTTACAGCCCCGTTTAAGTCAATAGCAATATTGTCAAGTTGTCTCGTACTAGTGCGATAACACGCAATGATTTCTTCACCAATTTGTTGAATCTCCTCAATCTGCCCTTGCTTTCCATCTTTGGGAGCAATTATTGGATATTGTATTAAAGGAATATTTTCGAATGGACAAAGGTGCTTTTTTAATATTTCAATTATTGAAGATGAATGTACAGATTCAAGTTGGGGATTTCGATTCATCTTTACAGGTAATACTATTTTGTAATGAGTTCCATTTAAGCTTTTTATCTGTTTTGGTTGCATTATTTCCCCTTTGGAACTTTCAATAATATCTTTTGAACCGAATGGATTGTTAGTCTCTGCACAAAAATAGCCATCATTAGATAGTATTGAGGCCACAAATGTTTTGATCCCCATATGAGCAGCATACCTCAATGTCAAATATTCGTATCGAATATTTCCGTCGGGGAGAAGAACTTTAGGATCAAAAAAAGAGGTCAGAGATGTCGTGTTTTCTCCAAAGCTTTCAGCTATACCAATATTTCCCCAATCGTATATTTCTATTTCAACAAAACGGTCTTCATTGTCATATGTTTCAATGTGAGGTATTTTGGCTTGTATTAACGGGGAGATATTCTTTTTCTTGTTGAAGACTACGTAGAGCAATCCTTTCTTTTGTTCCGTATGAAAAATAATATTCTGAACTAATTCGTATATATTGTTGCAATATTCATGTAGCTCTATACTTAGTGCTTTTATTTTGTCTTTGTATGGGCATCCTTCTTCTTTGTATGAATATAGAAATGCTTTGAAAAACCATTCTTCAAATAGTGAATGAAATGGAATGTCTATTTTTTTGTTGGGAAATTCATCATTCAATAATTGAATTGATTCTTCAATCCATTTATACGTTTCGCTTTGTTTTTGTATCGTCTTTGTTTTTTCATTAAATAGTTCAAGACTGTTGGAATCGATCTTTAATATTGATAAAAAACGCCGACTTGTATTCGTCGATTTAGTGGAATATCCATTTGCTTTATACGGGAAATGGACTGAACTGATGACTCCTGTGCTGGATATATCAATAAAATATAAGGAGCGGATACTGGCTAATGGTTCTGGTAAAGAGTAGTTAATTAGTAATTGCCCAAATTTAAACTTATACTCATTTTTGTTTTGTATTTTTGAGATGTCAATTCCCAAACTAACGTCACCTCTCTCTTCTTCTGCAGATTGTTCTATCCAATATATAAAAGGCATGACCACACTAAAGTCTGCACTTTCATCTTTTTTATTGTATATTATTCCTATTACTATTTTTGAGCCAGTATTTACTTCACTTACAAATGAGCTGTATGATAAAGTATCATCTGATGCACATAGAGCGTCTTCTTTCTTTTCGACAGTATGACAGGAAATCTTTGCGTTTGTTATCAGTAAGTTATATGTTTCTTCATTGAAATCACCTCTATGATGACATTTTTCTATCAGTTGGAATATCAATCTCCAATTAGTATCGCTTAATTCGGTCAATTGAATTATAATCTTTCTCATCATCTATTTATATTTTAGGGTGGCTTTAAGGCATATGTTATTTTTTTGAATGTGCTTTTGGAGATTATTACAGATTTCGATGTATTATTCATGCATAATTGGTGGCGAAAGTGCTGACTTATTAATATGTGAATGATTCGCGGATTTCAAATTAACACATTTACCCATTCGTTTTCACCATGCCTGCGATGGTGTCTATCATCTGCTTAGCGGGTTCTATTTTCTGTTTCAGTTCATCAGGCTCTACATCGTAGGTGCAGTTGTATTCGCTGCTTTCTCGCATGGTCTCCAATTGCGAGTACAAACTCCCATATTCAGCAGGCAGTTTGCCTGTCTTGATGTAGTCATGATTAAAGATAACATGCGAACCCTTATGAGTGCCCACTTGGCGTTTGTCAAATATCAATAATGCACTTACCGCGTGAAACACGGCATAATACAATCTGCCTGCTGCACCGCTCCAAAAACTGTTCTCAATCAGCAGCAATGCTTCTTGGTAGGCACGTCGTGCCTTTTCAATTTCTATCTGGACGATAATACGTCTTTCTTCGTCTGACAAACTCATAGCAATATTATCTTATCATGTTCAACATTCTTGTAAAAAGGAGAAAATGACCACGATTCCCATTTATTGCGGGGATATATATGGGTGTTTATTTCCGCATTCCAGTCAAGACCTTGTAGGAATAAGTCGTAAACATAGTGGTTGTAGTCCTCGTCAGTAATGCGCTCTTTATCTAAAAGCAATAGCAGGTCGTAGTCACTGTCTTCGTGAGCATCGCCTCGGGCACGTGAACCATATAACCATAGCGAACTGCCTTCAGGCAGCACTCTCTGGGCAAATTCCTTTATGTGTTCTATGACTTGTGACTGCTCCATGTTTTTATTGTTGGTGGTGAGTGGAGAATCTCCAGAATACTAAACATTGTTTCAACCTGCAAAGATACAACTTTTTCCCGACATGACAAAAATAAGAATTCGTTAATATGTTAATCTATCAAACGATGGTCTGATTCATTCCCGATACTAAATCTCTATCAGTTCGTACTTTCGGGAGCCAAGGCCGAGTCGTTCAGCGTGGATAAGTCCGGCTTCCCAGTCGGTGTCGGGATGCACCAGATGGAACACATCCTCGTCGTGGTGGTGTTCTGCGGCTTTCCCCGCCACGCTGCCCGGCACCAAGGGTTGTGCATTGGCTTTGTCGACGCAGGCCTGATCCAGTGCCACAGGGTCGAACGATGCAAACATGCCTACATCGGGGATGATAGGGATATCGTTGCAACTGTCGCAGTCGCACTCCGGCGACACATCCACCACCAAGCTGATATGGAAGTTGGGTTTTCCATCCAGCGCAGCCTTGGTATATTCGGCAATCTTCTTGTTCATCACGGGCTTGGCCTCGTCCCATTTGGTCATGATGGCTCCCGTAGGGCAGTAGGCTATGCAGTAGCCGCAGCCCACGCAGTGTTCCTCGTCCACCACAGCTTTCCCCTCCACCACATGCACACCATCGTTTGCGCAGTTCTTCACACAGTTCCCGCAACCCACGCATAGACGGCGGCTGACATGCGGTGTTCCGCTGCTGTGCATCTCCATCTTGCCCTGTTTCGAGCCGCAACCCATGCCGATATTCTTCAGCGTGCCGCCAAAGCCGGCGTTGATGTGCCCTTTGAAATGGGTAAGGGAAATGATGATGTCGGCTTCGGCCACGGCGGCACCAATCTTGGCCTCGCGTACATATTCGCCGCCAATGACGGGGATAGCCCGTTCATCTGTACCCCGCAAGCCGTCGGCTATGATGGTGTGCACCCCTGTAGCCAAAGGGTTATAGCCGTTCATATAAGCTGCGTCGAGGTGGTTGAGGGCATTGTTTCGATAACCCACATAGAGGGTATTGCAGTCCGTCAGGAACGGCTTGCCGCCAAGGCGTTTGATATGGTCGCACAGTACGCGGGCGTACTGCTGTCGCAGGAAAGCCATGTTGCCCACCTCGCCGAAGTGGAGCTTCACGGCCACGAACTTGTCTTTGAAATCAATCTGCTCTATCCCTGCGCGGGTGATAAGACGGTCGAACTTACCCAGCAGGCTGTCGCCCATGCGCACATGCATATCGGTGAAATATACTTTCGAGGTCATAATGGATATATTTTTTGCAAAAATACAAATAATATTCAACATACGACTGCCAATCCAAAAAAAATGTGTATTTTTGCAATCCGAATCAATCATCACCTAAACCCACTATCAAAATGAAAGTCAAAGTAGGTATTGCCCAGATGGCATGCGTTGCCGACAAGCAGGCCAACATTGCCCGCTACACTGAGAAGGTGCGTCAGCTTGCCGCTGACGGCGCCCAAATCATTTGCTTGCAAGAGCTTTTTGCTTCACTTTATTTCTGTGACGAAGAAAAATACCAAAATTTCCAGCTGGCCGAAGCCATTCCCGACGGTCCCACCTGTCAACACTTCATGGCTCTTGCCAAGGAACTGGGCGTGGTGCTGGTCTGCTCCCTCTTCGAGAAACGTGCCGAGGGACTCTATCACAACACCACAGCTGTGATTGACGCCGACGGCTCCTACCTTGGCAAATACCGCAAGATGCACATCCCCGACGACCCCGGCTACTATGAGAAATTCTATTTCACCCCCGGCGATCTCGGCTACAAGGTCTTCAAGACCCGTTTCGCCACGCTGGGTGTGCTTATCTGCTGGGATCAGTGGTATCCCGAGGCTGCCCGTATCACCAGTCTCATGGGTGCGCAACTCCTTTTCTTCCCCACCGCCATCGGCTGGGACGTGCGCCAGAACGAGGACGACAACCGCGAGCAGTACGAAGCTTGGCAGACCATCCAACGCAGCCACGCCGTAGCCAACGGCGTACCTGTTATCAGCGTCAACCGCACTGGCCTCGAAGGCGGCATGCAGTTCTGGGGCGGCAGCTTCATCACCAATGCCTTCGGGCGTGTACTCTATCAGGCTCCTCACCTCGAGGAGGCGCTCCACGTTGAGGAACTCGACTTGGACCAGACAGACCACTACCGACGCCACTGGCCCTATTACCGCGACCGCCGCATCGACAGCTACGCCACCATCCTCAACCGATATATTGACTAAAGTTTTCTGGAACACACCGGCCATTCCGAGTATTCAGAACACTCCGAAAGAAAAAACAACATGACACCAAAAGAATTAGGATACTATATGCCCGCCGAATGGGCAAAGCACCGTGCCACTTGGCTCAGCTATCCTCACAATGAGGACTCCTGGCCTGGCAAAATAGAGACCATCTTCCCCTCGTATCATATCTTCATCAAGACCTTGGCCGAGGATGAAGAAGTCCACATCAATGTCGATGACCAGCGCATGGAAGACCACGTGGCCAACGAGTTGCAAAAGATTGGCTGCGACATGGGCCGTGTCTATTTCCACCAGTTCCCCACCAACGATGCTTGGTGCCGCGACCATGGTCCCGCCTTCCTCCTCAATCGGCAGGATCCTGCCCTCCACGCCATCGTCAACTGGAACCACAACGCTTGGGGTGGCAAATACCCATACGACCTTGACACACAGATACCCCTGCATATCTTCAACTACCTTGCCCAGCGCCATCCTGCCATGCAGCTCTTTGAACCGGGCATCGTCATGGAAGGGGGCAGCATTGATGTTAACGGTGTCGGCGATTTGCTTACCACCACCTCATGCCTCCTCAATCCCAACCGCAACCCCCATCTCAACCGCGACCAGATTGAAGACTATCTGCGCGGCTATTACGGAGTTGACAACATCATCTGGCTTGGCGACGGTATTGTTGGCGACGACACCGACGGACATGTCGACGACCTGAGCCGTTTCATCGCCGAGGACACCATCATCACCGCCGTGGAGGAGGACATCTGGGACGAAAACTACGAAGCACTGCAACAGAATCTCAAAACCCTCAACACCTGTCGTTTGGCCAACGGCAAGCAGCCCACTGTTGTGGAGTTGCCCATGCCCGACATGGTCTTTTACGACAATCAACGCCTGCCTGCCAGCTATGCCAACTTCTACATAGCCAACAACAAAGTAATATTCCCCACCTACCGCTGTCTTACCGACAACGAAGCTGCCTACACTCTCGAAGCCTGCTTCCCCGACCGAGAGATTATCGGCATTGACAGTACCGACATCGTTTGGGGGCTCGGCTCTTTCCATTGCCTCTCCCAGCAGATGCCCATGCTTTGAACCGACATCGCACTTCCTTCTCATTTATTCCTCTTTTATCCCTAATCAGTTATCAGGCTAAGCAAGCCTCAGGTTGAGGCTGTCCAAGAGCGAAATGGAAACATGTGAAATAGAAAGACTGATATTAAACGTTTTATCCTGTTTTCCGTCTTGATGACCGACATGTGCCTAACCGCTCTTCCGTCGCTTCTTAGTCCTCAGTTCTCCCATCGTTCTCCCATCGTTCTCCCATTACAGAAGGAGAAATGAGGAATAAACGGCGTTTATGGGAAGACGAAGGAGCGGGGGCAGGGCGATGCGGCAATATTGCAACTCCCAACGCGCTGTTGAATTATTGCGTCGTGAATTGGGAAAATGTGTAGATGGAAATATGCCGGGGGTCTGACAGACGGAAGCGTCCGGGGGTCAGAAGCGTGAGAAAGGATGCTTGCGCCAATAAAGGATTAGCAGCAGACCAAAAAGCATGCCGCCGAGGTGGGCGAAATGAGCCACGCCATCAGCGTACATGAGTCCCTCGAAAAGTTCGATGACGGCAAAACCTATGACAAACCACTTGGCTTTGATGGGGATGAGGAAATAGAAGTAGATGCGTTCGTTGGGAAACATCATGCCAAAGGCTAACAGGATGCCGTAGACAGCGCCCGAAGCACCCACGGTGAGTCCCCAGCCGGGGATAAGCATGTTGCACAGGCCGGCACCAATGCCGCAGACCAGATAGTAGACCAGAAAACGGCGCGAACCCCAATAGTTTTCCAGTACGTAGCCAAACATCCATAGAGCGAACATATTGAAGAGAATATGGCTCCATCCGGAGTGCATGAACATATAGGTGAAAAGCTGCCAGATGCGGAAACGGCCTGTAGCTATGGAATTGAGTGCAAGCATGGTGGTGATGTTGTTGTAGCCGTATTTCTCTAACACCATGGTGGCAAGGAAGACAATGAGGTTGATGATAAGGAGGTTTTTGACTACCGGCGGCAGCATGCGGAATCCTTGGGGGGCGTATTGGGTCATTGTGTTTTATATTGGTTGATAAATGGGGTTGTGGTTATTGGTTGAACAACTGGTCGGGTTGGAGGATGACCATGGTTTTGCGTCCCGATGGACTGATGCCAGGCATTTGACAGCAGAAGAGGTCGGCGACGATTTGCTGCATTTCCGACTGCTGGAGCTGGGTGCCGGGTTTGACGGCCAGCTGGCGCGCCATGGAGCGGCAGAGACATTGGGAGCGGTCGGTGAATTTCTGAATCATGGCTCCTTTATATTCGACAATAATTTGGTCGAAAAGGCTTTGCAGTTCGCCTTCCTGGGTGTCGGGGGGGGTGGCTGTGACTACGAAGGTGGTCTGTCCCAGTGAGCCTATTTCGAATCCGTATTGTTTGAGTTCGGGGATAATCTCGTTGAAGATGTCAGCGTCGGCGGGCGAGAACTGGCAGTTGACGGGGAAGAGAAGTTGCTGGGCATGGGGTGCGGAGCGGTGGTTGAAGAGCCGTTCGAAAAGGATGCGCTCATGGGCAGCTTGCTGGTCGATGACCAGAAGCCCGGAGGGCAGGACGCTGACAATATGGCTGCCCATAAGTTGTATGCAGGGCGATGGGGTGTCGGTGGAGGGGTGGAGGGCGGAGGTGTCAGGTTGGGGGATAGGGAGTTCAGGTTGGGTTGGTAGGGGGGTGTTGGGAGTAGGTGTGTTGCGGCTTTGGTCGAGGTCGAAAAAGGAGGTCCATTTGGGGTCTGGGGCGGGGGTAGAGGGATGGGAAGCAGGTTCGGAGTGGCGGGGTTGGGTGCTTTTGAAGGGGTTGTAGTTGGGGTTGTAGTGTATCTGGGGTTGGGGAGGGACGTAGCCTTTTGGGGCAGGGGGGTAGTTGACTTCTTCGATAGGGTTGAATTGCAATTCGTTGGAGAGACTGAACTGGCCTATGGCTTTCTTGGTGGCGGCGCGCAGGATGGCAAAGAGGGCGTGTTCGTCGATGAATTTTACTTCGGTTTTGGTGGGGTGGATGTTGATGTCGATGCGCGAGGGGTCGACTTCGATGTGGATGAAGTAGGTGGGGTAGTAGTGGTCAGGGATGATATCGGCATAGGCCTTTTCGACAGCGGCGCTGAGGGCGGGATGCTTGATGAAGCGGTGGTTGACGAAAAGGTATTGCTCGCCACGGCTTTTACGGGCAAATTCGGGTTTGGAGACATATCCGGTGATGTTGGCAATGTCGGTCTGCTCATTGACAGGACAAAGGCGTTCGCGGTAGTTGTTGCCGTAGAGTTGGCTGATGCGTTGGGCAAAGTTGCCGGCACGTAGGTCGTAGAGTAGACGTCCGTTGCTGTTGAAGGAGTAGTCGGTGTGGTAGTTGATGAGGGCTACACGCTTGAAGATTTCTTCTATGTGGCTGAGTTCAATGCTGTCTTTTTTGAGGAAGTTGCGCCGTGCAGGGATGTTGAAGAATAGGTTTTTGACGGCGATGGAGGTGCCGTAGGGGCAGGCGCAGGGTGACTGTTCTTTGATTTGGCTGCCTTCGATGATGAGTTGTGTGCCGAGTTCGCGGTCGTGGAGCCTGCTTTTCAGTTCGACTTGGGCAATGGCTGCAATGGAAGCGAGGGCTTCGCCCCGGAATCCCATGGTGTGGATGGCGAAGAGGTCGTCGGCTTTGTGTATCTTGGAGGTGGCGTGACGTTCGAAGCAGATACGTGCATCGCTGTCGCTCATGCCGCATCCGTTGTCGATAACTTGGATGAGGGTTCGGCCGGCGTCCTTGACAATGAGTTGTATTTTCGATGCACCGGCATCGAGGGCGTTTTCGAGCAACTCTTTCACTGCCGAGGCGGGGCGGTCAACCACTTCGCCTGCGGCGATCTGGTTGGCCACGCTGTCGGGCAATATGTTGATGATGTCGCTCACGGGGTGCGTCGGTGCGGCTTATTGGGCAATGATGGAGTCGTTGGCGTCGGAGAGGATTTGGTCAAGCATTTCCTCGGGACTCATGCCCACTTGGGGAATCATTTTGCGGGTTTGGTCGGCCATGTAGTGGTCGGGATATTTGTCGACGAAGGTCTGATAGGCGGCCTTGGCTTTGTCGAATTCGCTGTTGGATTCGTAGGCGATACCTTTGAGGAAGTAGCAGATGGGTACGTGTTCAAAGTCGGGGTAGTTGTTGATGATGCGGTCGAAAAGTTCGACGGCACGGTCGGTGTGGAGCACGTTGCTTTGTATTTCGGCAGCCTTGAGCAGGAACTGGGGGCTGAGGGTGTCGTCAGGGTATTTGTCGGCAAAGGCGGTGTAGAGGGCTGTGAGTTGGTCGGCGGTGCCTTCGTCGGCGGCGACGGTGGATTCGAAAATGGAGTCTTCGAAGTCTTCGATTTGTTCGATACGTTCTTCGCGGGTGGGACCGCAGGCAACCAGAAGGGTTGCAGCAAGGATTATGACTGTTGCTAATTTTTTCATGGTATTGTTGTATGTATTATTTTTTGTTCGGTTTCATGCGGTAGGCAGTGCGTACACGACCGCAGATTACATCGTTGAGTTTCCGTTTGAGCATGGTTTTGCGGATGGTGCTGAGATGGTCGGTGAAGACTTTGCCTTTGAGGTGGTCGATTTCGTGCTGTGCCACACGTGCAAACATGCCGTGGATTTCTTCTTCGTGGATTTGCCACTTCTCGTCGTACCAGCGCAGACGGATGCCTTCGTGACGGAGAACGTCTTCGTGGATGTCGGGGATGCTGAGGCAACCTTCGTTGAAGTATTGTTTTTCGCCTATGAACTCAAGGATTTCGGGGTTGATGAGTGTGTGTTCTTCAGCGGGTTCGAGGTAGGTGTCGGTTTTCTCGTCGTAGGGACGGAAGCCAATGACAACAAGCTGGATGCTGAGGTCGATTTGGGGTGCGGCAAGGCCTACACCGTCGGCATTGTACATGGTTTCGTACATGTCGGCGATGAGTTGGTCAAGGCCGGGATAGTCTTTGTCGATGGGTTGCGCTTGTTTGCGCAGTGTGGGATGGCCGTAGCCAATAATGGGATAGAGCATTTCTCTGTGTATTTATTATAATGTTCGCATATAATCTTGCAGCATGATGGTGGCACTGACTTGGTCAATCATGCCTTTGTCCTGTCGTTGTTTTTTCTTCAGTCCGCCGTCAATCATGGATTGGAAAGCGAGTTTGGAGGTGAAGCGTTCGTCGATGCGCGCAATCTGTTTGTCGGGGAAAGCTTGGGTTAATTGCTGGACGAAGGGCTCGATAATCTGTGCCGACTGGGAGGGGGTGTTGTCCATGTGTTTGGGCTGGCCGACAAGGAAGATGTCGACAGGTTCTTTCTGACAATAGTCTTTGAGAAATTGGAGCAGGGTAGGGGTGGAAACGGTGGTCAATCCGGTCGCAATGATGCGTTCTGGATCGGTCACGGCAATGCCCGTACGCTTTATGCCATAGTCTATTGCAAGGATTCTGCCCATAAATTCAATAGCTTTTTAAATTTGCAAAGGTACGCTTTTTTCTTGAATTGATAAAAGTTTTTTATTTACCTGTTTCGGTTGTGAAACGATTCAACCGTACAGCCCCGTCGTTTTTGCTGTTCAGGCAATGGGCAGCGCAGGCTATGGTTGGCTTTTTTTCAACAAAACCCACTTTTTTCTTTGTGAATGAAAAAAAATGTGTATCTTTGCACCCGATTTCAAGAGATGAAAAGCTGGTCCCATAGCTCAGTCGGTTAGAGCAACTGACTCATAATCAGTGGGTCCTTGGTTCGAGCCCAAGTGGGACCACTTTTTTTTTAAAACCTAAAAAAACAGTAAACATCATGAATATTGATTGGCAAAACCTACCTTTCGGTTATGTAAAGACCGATTATAATGTCCGCTGCTACTATCGCGACGGGAAATGGGGCGAGATAGAAGTGTCTTCCTCCGAGCATATCGAGATGCACATGGCTGCTTCGAGTTTGCACTATGGCCAAGAGGCTTTCGAAGGTCTGAAAGCTTATCGTTGCAAGGATGGTAAGATTCGTATCTTCCGTCCCGAGGCTAATGCCGAGCGTCTGCAGAGCACCTGCCGCGGCATTATGATGCCCGAGCTGTCCACCGAAAAGTTCGTTGAGATGTGCAAGAAGGTCATCAAACTCAACGAGCGTTTCATTCCTCCTTATGGCACTGGTGCCAGCCTCTATCTCCGTCCGCTTTTGATTGGTACTGGCATCACCGTGGGTGTGAAACCTGCTGATGAGTATCTGTTTGTTATCTTTGTCACCCCTGTCGGACCTTACTTCAAGGGTGGTTTCAAAGCCAATCCTTATGTTATTACCCGCAAGTACGACCGTTCCGCTCCTCTCGGAACTGGTATCTACAAGGTCGGTGGTAACTACGCTGCTTCTCTGCGCGCCCACGTCGAGGCTTGCCATGGCGGTCAGTATGCCTGCGAGTTCTATCTGGATGCTAAAGAGAAAAAGTATGTCGATGAGGCCGGTGCTGCCAACTTCTTCGGCATTAAGGACAACACCTATATCACTCCCAAGAGCACTTCCATTCTGCCCTCCATCACCAACAAGAGTCTCATGCAGTTGGCCGAGGATATGGGCATGAAGGTGGAGCGTCGTCCTATCGACGTTGAGGAGTTGGCTGGTTTCCAAGAGGCCGGTGCTTGCGGTACCGCTGCTGTTATCAGCCCCATCGAGCGTCTTGACGACCCCGAGACCGGTAAGAGCTACAACTTCGGCAAAGAACCCGGTCCTTGGAGCACCAAGCTGTACCACGCCCTGCGTGCCATCCAGCTGGGCGAGGCTGAGGATGTCCACCACTGGAACACCATCATGGACTAATTGAGATCGAAATAATAATCTCTTAATCCCGCAACTTCGATGTTGCGGGATTTTTTTGTTCATTAAGATAGGATAAAACTTGAGCAAAAGAAAGAAAACGAGCCGTCCGGAGGGGACGGCTCGTAGTGTAAAAGGCAGAGACGCTATCAATATTTGTAGAAGCCCTCGCCGGTTTTGCGGCCGAGAAGACCGGCACGAACCATTTTGCGCAGCAGAGGATGAGGACGGTATTTAGGATCGCCGAACTCTTTGTAGAGCACTTCCATAATGGCCAGGTTCACATCGTTGCCGATGAGGTCGGCAAGAGCCAGGGGTCCCATGGGGTGGTTGGCACCAAGCATCATGCATTTGTCGATATCCTCGGCGCTGGCGATGCCGTCAGCCAGAATGCCTACAGCTTCATTAATCATGGGGATAAGGATGCGGTTCACCACGAAACCGGGAGCCTCTTTCACCTCGACAGGCTGTTTGCCGATAGAGGTGGCAAGGTCGATGACACATTTGCAGACTTCGTCACTGGTCAGCTGGCCGCGGATTACCTCAACCAAAGCCATACGGTCGGCAGGGTTGAAGAAGTGCATGCCGATGAACTGGGCTGGACGCTGGGTGCAGGCGGCAATCTCGGTGATGCTCAACGACGACGAGTTGGTGGCGAAGATGGTCTCGGGTTTGCAGATTTTGTCAAGCTCGGTGAACACATCTTTCTTCAGCTGCATGTCCTCCACGGCGGCCTCAATCACAAGGTCGGCGTCGGCGAAGGTGGCATAGTCGGTGGTGGTGGCGATGTTGGCCAGAAGGGCGTCGACAGCCTCTTGGGTCATCTTGCCTTTTTCAACCAACTTGGCATACGATTTGGCGATTGAACCCATGGCCTTGTCAAGGCTGGCTTGGGTTCTGCTCTTCATTACTACGGGCATTTTGGTGGCAAAGGCTTTCACAATGCCTTTTGCCATGGTACCGGTACCGATTACACAAATTTTCATAGTATAGGTGTTTTATAAATTGTTTATTAATAAATTGTCTTTGCTGTTATTTCCCGCAAAACTGGGGCTTCTCCTTGTTGAGGAAGGCCTTCATGCCGTTTTTCTGGTCTTCGGTGGCAAAGCAGCGGCCAAACATCTTGTTCTCGAAAGCCACGGCGTCGTCGGCATTCAAGTCGTACTCCTCGTTGATGCACTGTTTGGCATAGGCCACAGCCAAGGGGGCGTTGGCGCAAATGTTCTCAGCCATCTGCATAGCGGCATCCATAAGTTCGGGCTGCTCATAGACGGCGTTCACCAAACCGATGCGCAAGGCCTCGTCGGCTTTGATGGGCTTGCCGGTGTAGATAAGCTGTTTGGCCATGCCCATTCCCACCAGCTTGGCCAAGCGGTAGGTTCCGCTGAAGCCGGGGATAATGCCGAGTCCCACTTCAGGTTGGCCGAATTTGGCGTTGGAGGAACAGATACGGATGTCGCATGCCATGGCAAGCTCGCAGCCGCCACCCAGCGCAAATCCGTTCACGGCGGCAATCACCGGGATGGGCAGTGTTTCGATGCGGCGGAACACATCGGCACCTTTCTTGCCGAAATCAAAACCTTCGGCCTCGTTCAGACCAGCCATCTCGCTGATATCGGCTCCCGCCACAAACGATTTCTCGCCGTCGCCTGTTATAATCAACACGCGGGTCTCTTCAGTCAGGTGGGTCAACGCATCGTCAAGCTCGCCAAGCACAATGCTGTTAAGAGCGTTCAACGATTTGGGCGCCGAAATCGTCAGCACCGTCACGGCTTGTTTCTGTTCTATCTTAATATAGTTGTACATAAGTCGCTTTTTTTGTTATTATTTGAGACTGCAAATTTACGATTTTTTTGTCATTCAGCAAGATTTTTTTTGCATTTGTCTTGCAATTCAAATATTTCTTTGTATCTTTGCAGCCGAAATAATTATTAAATATTCGTCTAACCCAAAAGCCTAACACCTGATGGAGAAGAGAATAGGAACAATCACCATACTCATACTCGACCGTTCCCGGTCAGCAGAAATCAATAGTATTATTTCTGAATTTTCCGATATTGTTCTTTGCCGGCAAGGATTGCCTTTCCACCAAAGGCCTGTAGCCGTCATCTCCATCATTGTCGAGGGCTCGCCCGACCGCATCAATGCCCTCACCGGCCGTCTGGGCCGTCTTCAGGACGTCGAATCCAAAGCCGTGTTGACAAAACAATAAATCCTTAATACCATGAGAAATCAGAATTTTATCGACCGCGACAAATTGTACGGCATGCTTGACAACAACGCCCCGTCAGAATCGCAACTCAACGACATCCTCAACAAAGCCCGCAAGCTGAAAGGCCTCAATCTCGACGATGTGGCCAAACTGCTCTGTGTGGAAGACGAGGCCGACATACAAAAGATTCTCGACACTGCCGAGTATTGCAAGGACGAGATTTACGGCCGCCGCCTTGTGCTCTTTGCCCCCATCTATACCGGCAATGCCTGTGTCAACAACTGCGTCTATTGCGGATTCCGTCGCGACAACAAACAGCTCCGTCGCAAAGTCCTCACCATGGACGAGATTGAGCAAGAAACCCTCCACCTCTTGCGCATGGGACACAAGCGAGCCCTCCTTATCTGTGGCGAAAGCCCCCGCAACGATGCCAACTATATGGTCGAGGCCATCCGTCGCTGCTATGCCGCCAAGGACGAGAAAGGCAGCAC